>CANQRO010000010.1 GCA_947626205.1 uncultured Clostridia bacterium | reverse complement strand
TTTACCAGTCCATAAGTCCATCGGAATATCAGTAATAGCGGTAATGCTATAAATACTATATACTCAAAATTGGAAAATATGTGGAAGTGGGAAAAGGTACAAGAACTGTTGAAATTACCATTGTATCATTAATTCTAGCTATAATAGTTAGTAAAATAAAAACATTTGCAAAATAAAAAAATTCTTTTTAAAAGAATCTGTAGATCCTTAATTTATTTAAATTCTCTAATATAAATAATAAAAAAAGTATATCCTAAAATAAATGGATATACTTTTTTAGAAGATAAAAATTAACGCAAATAGAAATATTTTTATAAAAAAATACGAAATATGATTTAATATTATAAATTTTAATAAAATATGAAGAAAAATACTTGTAATTTAAAAGTAATTATAGTAATATTTTTTTAGATTAAAATATAATGAAAGAAGGAAAAAATATGAAAGCAATAGAAGTTAAACATCCGTTAATAGAACATAAAGTTGGAATTTTAAGAGATAAAAGAACAGGAACAAAAGAATTTCGTGAATTAGCAAGTGAACTTGCAATGTTTCTTTGCTATGAAGCAATGAATGATGCTGTAACCGATGAAGTAGAAATAGAAACACCTATGGCAAAAACAAAAGTAAAGAGAATTAATGAAGACAGATATGCGTTTGTGCCAATACTAAGAGCAGGAATGGGAATGTCTGAAGGAATTACAAGAATTATTCCAAATGCAAAAATTGGAGTAATAGGATTATATAGAAATGAAGAAACTTTAGAACCTGTAAGATATTATTATAAAGTACCAAAAGATATAAAAGATAGAGAAGTTATTCTATTAGATCCAATGTTAGCAACAGGAGGATCTGCAGTAGATGCAATAAAAATGATAAAAGAAGATGGGGTAAAGAAAATTAAATTTTTGTGCTTAATTGCAGCTCCAGAGGGAATTAAAAAGGTGGAAGAAACCTATCCAGATGTTCAAATATATTGTGCGAAAATAGATGATCATCTAAATGATATAGGATATATTGTACCTGGCTTAGGTGATGCAGGAGATAGAATATTTGGAATAAAATAATAAATGATGATTTTAAACTCTAAGTTAATATAAAAATATGTTTAAACTTATTATATATTGAAATAGTAACAAAAATAGTTAATAAAGTAAAATGTAGAATTAGAAAATGTATTTCAAATTTAATTTAAAAGTGTTTAAAAAGACATAGAGCTAACTATATTAGTTGGCTCTATATTATTTTATTTAAGATAAAAGTATTTTTCACAAAAAATTCACAAAAAAATTAGCAATTAGGGTTGACAATTGCTAAAATTGGATATAATATATTTAAAGAATTAGCAATCGAACACATAAAGTGCTAAAAGAGGTGATATATGTGCTAGATAAAAGAAAAAAACAAATATTACAAGCAGTAATTGATGAGTATATTAACACAGCAGAACCTGTTAGTTCAGCAACATTAGTTAGTAAATATGGATTGAATTATAGTAGTGCAACTGTTAGAAATGAGTTAGCGGAATTAGAAAGTAATGGATATTTAGATAAACCACATACATCTTCTGGAAGAATTCCATCTGAAAAAGGATACCGTTTCTATGTAGATGAATTAGTTAATGATGAAGATATTTCCCTAGAAGAAATAAAATATATTCAATCAAAATTATCTGGAAAGGTAAATGAAATTGAAGAATTAACTAAAATTGCAACTACTACACTATCAGAAATTACACATTATACTACAGTAGCAATTGGTCCAAAATCTGATATGCAAATAATAGAAGAAATAAAGTTTGTTTTATTAGGTTCAAGAATGCTAATGGTAATAATTATAACAGATAGCGGACTAGTAAAAGAAACTATTATTAAATATGATGAAGATATCACACAAAGTCAAGTAGAAACTTTAAATAATTTGTTTAATACTAAATTAAAAGGTAAACCACTTAGCAAAATAGATAAACCTATGGAAGAATATATTTTATCTGAAATTAATTACAGCGTAGAAGTTATAAAACCTATAATTGAACAAATTAATAAAGTTATTGAAGAAGAAAATAAAGTATATTTAGAGGGTGCAAATAAGTCGTTTGATTTACCAGAATTTAAAAGTTTAGAAATTGCAAAAAATTTTGTAAATATACTAGATGAAAAAGAATTAATGTTAGACATGTTAAATTCTGGCATAGCAAAAGATATAAATGTTTATATAGGCGATGAAAATGATAATGAACAATTAAAGGACTTTAGCATTATTACTTTTAAACATTCGGTAGGAGATAAAGATTTAGGAACAATTGGAATTATAGGCCCAAAGCGAATGGATTATTCCAAAGTAATATCTGTAATGAAATATATTAGTAAAAAAATGAAAGAAAAAGATTTATAAAGTTTTTAAGAATATTTTAATTCTAAAAACAAGTACAATAGTTATAATTACTAAATAGTATATATTTAAATTTTAAAGGTTTATAGGTATGTCCTAAAAAAACCTAAATATAATATGCAAGGAAATGTTTAAATGAAAGAAAATGAAGAAGAGATAAAAAAAGACAGTGAAGAAATGAATAAAAACGAAATTAAAAATGATAATAACAACGAAGATTTAAAAGAAAATAATAATGAAGAAAATCTAAAACAGCAGTTAGATGAAATGACAGATAGATATAAACGTTTGATGGCAGAATTTGATAATTTTAAAAAAAGAAATTCAAAGGAAAGAGAAAATTTATATCAATCTTTAATAGGAGATATAGTAACATCAATTTTGCCAGCAGTAGATAACTTAGAAAAAGCAGTTAATACTCCAACAGAGGATGTAAATTATAAACAAGGTGTAGAAATGGTACATAAACAATTACTCGATGCTTTAGCAAATTTTGGAGTAGAAGAAATTAAATCTGTAGGAGAAACTTTTAATCCAGAATATCATGAGGCAGTAAGTAGTGTACAAGATGACACACTTGGAGAAAAAGTAATAAAAGAAGAATTTAGAAAAGGTTATAAAATAAAAGAAAAAGTAATTCGCCATTCTATGGTTGTAGTTGCAAATTAAATTTTAGTTATTAATTTTTTAATTTTATATAAACCATACAAAAGATAGAAATTACCCAAAATATAAAAGAATAAAATAAAAATTTTAAGGAGGAATTTAAAATGGGAAAAATTATAGGAATCGATTTAGGAACAACAAATTCATGTGTTGCTGTTATGGAGGGAGGAGAACCAGTTGTTATACCAAATGCAGAAGGAAATAGAACAACTCCATCTGTAGTTGCATTCTCTAAAAATGGAGAAAGACTAGTAGGACAAATAGCAAAACGTCAAGCAGTTACAAACCCAGATAACACAGTTATTTCAATAAAAAGAAGCATGGGAACAGACAAAAAAGTTAAAATTGAGGGAGATGAATTTACTCCACAAGAAATTTCAGCTATGATTTTACAAAAATTAAAACAAGATGCAGAAAATTATTTAGGAAGTGAAGTAAAACAAGCTGTAATTACAGTACCAGCATATTTTAGCGATTCTCAAAGACAAGCAACAAAGGATGCAGGAAAAATTGCAGGACTTGATGTATTAAGAATTATAAATGAGCCAACTGCTGCATCACTTGCTTATGGAATGGATAAAGAAGATCAAGACCAAAAAATAATGGTATACGATCTAGGAGGAGGAACATTTGATGTTTCAATACTAGATATTGGCGATGGTGTATTTGAAGTATTGGCAACTAGTGGAAATAACCATTTAGGTGGAGATGATTTTGACCAAAGAATTATAGAGTATTTAATATCTGAATTTAAAAAATCACAAGGTGTTGATTTATCAACAGATAAAATGGCAATGCAACGTTTAAAAGAAGCAGCAGAAAAAGCAAAAATTGAATTATCTGGTGTTCAACAAACAAACATTAATTTACCATTTATTACAGCAGATGCAACAGGACCAAAACATTTAGATATTACTTTAACAAGAGCAAAATTTGAAGAATTAATACATGATTTAGTAGAATCTACTGCTGGACCTGTAAACCAAGCATTAAAAGATGCAGGAATATCTTCTTCAGATATTCATAAAGTGTTATTAGTAGGTGGATCTACAAGAGTACCATGTGTTCAAGAATTAGTAAAAAGAGTTACTGGAAAAGAACCAGATAAAGGAATTAACCCAGATGAGTGTGTTGCAATTGGTGCAGCAATTCAAGGTGGTGTATTATCAGGAGACGTAAAAGATTTAGTATTATTAGATGTAACACCTTTATCATTAGGTATTGAAACATATGGTGGAGTATTTACTAAATTAATTGAAAGAAATACTACAATACCAACTAAAAAATCACAAATATTCTCAACAGCTGCAGATGGTCAAACAAGTGTAGAAGTACACGTATTACAAGGTGAACGTGAAATGGCTGCATATAATAAAACATTAGGAAGATTCCAATTAACAGGAATTCCAGCAGCACCACGTGGAGTACCACAAATTGAAGTAACATTCGATATTGATGCAAACGGTATTGTTCATGTATCCGCAAAAGATATGGCAACAGGAAATAGCCAAGATGTATCAATTACAGCAAGTAGCAATCTTTCTGATGAAGATATTGAAAAAGCTGTTAAAGATGCAGAAGCACATGCTAGTGAAGATAAAAAGAAAAAAGACGAAATTGAAGCAAGAAATAATGCTGAAAGCTTAGTATATAATAGTGAAAAAACATTAAAAGATTTAGGAGATAAAGTTTCTGGAGAAGAAAAAGCAAAAGTTGAAACAGAAATAGATAATGTTAAAAAAGCATTAGAAGGAACTGATGTTGATAAAATTAAAGAAGCTACAGAAAAATTAACTCAAAGCTTTTATGAGGTATCTGAAAAACTATATAAACAAGCAAACCCAAATGCTGGAGTTGATCCAAATGCAGCAAGCAATGCCGGAACAGAAAATACAGGAAATGCTGATGGAAATAATGTATATGATGCAGACTATAAAGTAGAAGATAATGGCGACGATAATAAATAGTAAAAAAATATAAAATGAAAATTGAATGTTGAAAGATGAAATTCCAATAAAATTTCAAATTTCAACTTCAATTTCTAATATCAAAATGGAGGAAAAAATGGCTGAACAGAAACGAGATTATTATGAGGTTTTAGGTGTAGATAAAAATGCAAGCGATGAAGAACTAAAAAGAGCTTATCGTAGGCTTGCTAAAAAATATCACCCGGATGCCAATCCAGATAATAAAAAAGAAGCAGAGGCTAAATTTAAAGAAGTAAATGAAGCATATGAAACCTTATCTGATGCTCAAAAAAGAAGAATGTATGATCAGTTCGGACCAGATGGACCAGCCGGATTTGGTGGCGGAGGACCTGGTGGAAATTATTACTCTTATTCAACATCTGGATTTGATGGCTTTGATATGGGAGATTTAGGAGATATTTTTTCTTCATTCTTTGGTGGAGGATTTGGAGGAAGAACAACTGGAAGGCAGCATAATGGACCAATAAAGGGTGCAGACTTAAGATACAATATGGAAATAAGCTTCGAAGAATCTTTCTTAGGAGTAGAAAAAGAAATAAATATTACTCGTGAAGATAATTGTGATGTTTGCCATGGAAGTGGTGCAAAACCAGGTAGTAAAATAGATACATGTACAATGTGTAATGGAACAGGACAAATAAAACAAGTACAAACTACTATTTTAGGACAAATGCAAACAACTAGAACTTGTCCTACATGTCATGGAGAAGGAAAAGTTATAAGAGAACCTTGTGAAAACTGCAAAGGAAAAGGAACTGTAAAAAAACAAGCTAGAATAAGAGTAAAAATTCCTGCAGGAATTGATGAAAATCAAACTGTTGTATTAAGAGGAGAGGGAGCTCCTGGGCAAAAAGGAGGACCAAAAGGCGATTTATATATTACAGTACATATAAAAAGACATAGTATATACACAAGGCAAGACTACAATGTACTTTGTGATATACCTATAACATTTACACAAGCTACTTTAGGTGCAGAACTAGAAATACCACTAGTAGATGGATCAAAAGAAAAATTTAGAATTCCAGAGGGAACACAAACAGGAACAAGGTTTAGAATAAAAGGAAAAGGATTTAAGGCAGTAAATAGAAATTATGAAGGAGATTTAATTTTTACAGTAGAAGTACAAACCCCAAAAAGATTATCAAAAGAACAAAGGGATTTACTTATAGAACTTGCAAAAACAATGAATGAACAACCACCAGTAAAGAAAAGAGGAATATTTGGGTAGTATAATGGAGTGTTATTAGATGAAAAATATTGTGATATTAGGATTACCAAGATCAGGAAAAACTACTTTAGCAAGAATGATTAAAGATAAATTTAGTAAATATCAAATTATTACAGGAGATGCTGTAAGAAATACATTTATCGAAGGAATATCAAGAATAGAGCATATAAGCAACACTAAAATAAAACGATATCTTCCACAATTTTTAAGCATGTTATTTAATGAAGAAATTAGACATAATAAATCAAGTTTTCTTTATATATTAGATACTTGCGATATTACCCCAAAACAAGCAAATAAATTATTTGATAAAACAAGGGATAATTTGATATTTTTGGGATACCCAAGTATAACATTTGAAGATAAATGGAGAGATATAAAAAAATATGAAACTAACGAGGATTGGACTAATAGAAAAGAACAAAAGCAAGTAATTAAGGAAATTAAAGAAGCTGTAGAAAAAAGCAAAATTTTTGAAAAACAATGCCAAGAATTGAATATAAGGTTTATAGATACATCATTTAATAGAGAAAAGATTTTAAAGAAATTGTTAGAGGAACTTACTGAATAGTCTTAAAGTTATTATTTATATATGTAAAATTAAATAAATAAAATATTTAAAAGAACACTTGCAAAGTGTTCTTTTTTAGTATAGAATTGGTTTAGAGGGAGTTTAAATGAAAGAAATAAAAGACGAAATAATCAAATTAATATTAAATAGTATTAATTGTGATGCAATAATTATTTTTGGTAGTTATGCAAGAGAAACTCAAAATGAAGATAGTGATATAGATATTGCAATTAAACCAAGTAAAGAAATTAGCAAAAAAGATTTATATAATCTTAGCAATAAGCTATCAGATAATCTAAAAAAAGATATAGATTTAATAAACCTAGACACTATTGAAAATGATGGATTTAAATATGAAATTTTGATAAATGGTAGTCTAATTTATTGTAAAGATAGCTATAAATTTGATTTGTATAAGTTAGATGCGTTTAGAGATTATTTAGAATTAAATGAAGCAAGAAAAAATATTATAGATGATATGAAAAAATGACCAATAAGAGTATAAAGGAAGGTAAATTATGGAGAATGAGGCTGTAATTATTAATAAATATGAAAGCATACAAAAATGTATTAAAAGAATAGAAGAAGAATTTGAAGGAAATATAGATAATTTATATGATTATAGAAAATTAGATCCTATTGTTTTAAATCTTCAAAGAGCATGTGAAGCAGCGATAGATATTGCAATGTATGTAGTTTCTAATAGAAAGTTAGGAGTTCCTCAAACTAAGAAAGATGCTTTTATAAAACTTGAAGAAAATAAATTAATTTCAAAAAATACAAGTAAAAATATGCAAAAAATGATAGGGTTTAGAAATATAGCAATTCATGATTATAAAGAAATTGATGAAGAAATACTTGCAGATGTATTAAAAAATCATTTAACGGATTTAATAAATTTTGCAAAAGAAATATTAAATTTAGATAGATAAAAGAATAATAAAATATTTAAAAGAACACTTGCAAAGTGTTCTTTTTTAGTATAGAATAATGGTGGTCTTTAAAAGACAAATAAAATGATACTTATTTAGTATCGGAATTGGAGGAATTATAATGTCAATTAGAGTTGGAATTAATGGATTTGGAAGGATTGGAAATTTAACATTCCAAGCAGCATTAAAAAAAGGAGATGTTGATGTAGTAGCTATTAATGATCCTTTTATTACAGCTGATTATATGGCTTATATGGTAAAATACGATTCAGTACACGGAAAATTCGATGGAGAAGTTAAAGAAGAAAATGGAAAATTAATTGTGAATGGAAAAGAAATTAAAGTATATAATGAAATGGAACCAAAAAATGTTCCTTGGGGAGCAGATGGAGTTGATTATGTTTTAGAATGTTCAGGAGTATTTACAACAATAGAAAAAGCACAAGCACATCTTGATGCAGGAGCAAAAAAGGTAATTATTAGTGCACCATCAAAAGATGCCCCAATGTTTGTTATGGGAGTAAACAACGAAACATATGACCCAAGCATGAATATTATTTCAAATGCATCTTGTACTACAAACTGTTTAGCACCACTTGCTAAAGTTATTAATGATAACTTTGGAATTAAAGAAGGATTAATGACAACAGTTCATGCTACAACAGCTACACAAAAAACAGTAGATGGAGCTTCTAAAAAAGACTGGAGAGGTGGACGTGCAGCAGCAGCTAATATTATTCCATCTTCAACAGGAGCTGCAAAAGCAGTAGGAAAAGTTATTCCATCATTAAACGGAAAATTAACAGGTATGGCATTTAGAGTACCAACAGTTGATGTCTCTGTTGTAGATTTAACATGTAACTTAGAGAAACCAGCAACATACGAAGAAATTTGTGCAGTTATGAAAAAAGCATCTGAAAATGAATTTAAAGGAATAATTGAATATGTTGAAGATCCAGTTGTTTCAACAGATTTTGTTAGTGATGAACATACATCTATCTTTGATGCAACAGCAGGAATACAATTAACCGATACATTCGTAAAATTAATTGCATGGTATGATAACGAATGGGGATATTCAAATAAGTTAGTAGATTTAGCAAGATATATTGCAACAAGAGGATAAAAATTGTACCCCTTTATAAAAGAGATTTTTAAGGGGTTTGATAGGCAGACCCGAAAAGTCTGCCTTATTGTTTTTTTATTGTATAGAAAAAATTAAAAATACTTACAAAAATAAAATTTAAATTACTTATGCTTACAATTTATAAAAATTCTAGAATATTAAATACAAAATAAATAAAATTAGGAGGTTTTATTATGAATAAAAGAACTGTAAGAGATATTGATGTAAAAGGAAAAAAAGTATTGGTACGTTGCGATTTTAACGTACCACAAGATGAAAACGGAAATATTACAGATAAAAGAAGAATAGTATCATCTTTGCCAACAATAAAATATTTATTAGAAAATGGTGCAAAGGTAATTCTTTGTTCACATTTAGGAAGACCAAAGGGAGAAGTTAAAAAAGAATTCTCTTTAAAACCAGTAGCAGAAGAATTATCAAAAGAATTGGGAATGGAAGTAAAATTAGCAGATGATATTATAGGAGAAAGTGCAAAAAGTTTAAGTAGCAATTTAAAAGAAGGAGAAGCAATGCTACTTGAAAATGTACGTTTCGATGCAAGAGAAGAGAAAAATGATCCAGAATTTGCAAAAGAACTTGCATCCCTTGCTGAAGTATATGTAAACGACGCATTTGGAACATCACATAGAGCACATGCTTCTACTGCAGGAGTTGCAGACTATTTACCAGCAGTTTCAGGATTTTTAATTGAAAAAGAAATAGATTTTATGGGAAATGCTTTAGAAAACCCAGAAAGACCATTTGTTGCAATTTTAGGTGGAAAGAAAGTTTCAGATAAAATTGGTGTTATTAACAGTTTACTTGAAAAAGTAGATACTTTAATGATTGGTGGAGCTATGGCTTATACTTTCTTTAAAGCACAAGGATATGGTGTTGGAAATTCGATTTGTGAATTAGATAAATTAGATTTAGCACTAGAACTTATGGATAAAGCAAAGAAAAATGGCGTAAAATTAATGCTACCAGTAGATACAAAATTAGGAAAAGAATTTGATAAAGATACAGAAAGCAAAACTGTAAAATACAATGAAATTCCAGATGGTTGGGAAGGCTATGATATAGGAGAAGAAACAATAAAATTATACAAAGAAGAAATAAAGAAAGCAAAAACAATAGTATGGAATGGACCACTTGGATTATTTGAATTTGATCAATTTGCAATAGGAACAAACGAAATTGCTAAAACATTAGCAGAAGTAGATGCTATTACAATAATTGGAGGTGGAGATTCTGCAGCTGCAATAGAAAAAGCAGGTTTAGCAGACAAAATGACACATATTTCAACAGGTGGAGGAGCAAGCTTAGAATTTCTAGAAGGAAAGAAATTACCAGGAATTGAGTGCTTACAAGATAAATAAAAATGTAAATAAAAAGTAAAAGGGTAAAAAGAATGAAAAAGTATAAAGGTTTATTAATTACTATAGTAGTAATGGTTGCAATTGCATCATTTATGCTATTTGTTGCAACAGCAGATTATATGGAAAAAGTACAGTATTTGCAGAATTTAGATTATCAAGTTAAGATGAATAATGATGGAAGTATGGATGTTATAGAAACATGGGATATTGATGTAATTAAAACAAATACTTTAGTTAGAAATTTTAATTTATCCAAAACTAAATTCGGAGATATAACTAATGTACAAATTACAGATTTACAAACTGGGGAAAAATTTAAAGAAATAGATGAAGAATTGTACCATGTTCCAGAAGGAGAGTTTTATGCTTTAAATTTAAATTCCCATAATTTTGAAATTGCTTTTGGCGTGGGAATGGAAAATAAAAAACGGAAATAGGAAAATTCAAATTTCATACACAGTGGAAGATGTTGTTACAGATTATAAAGATTGTCAAGAGATATATTGGCAGTTCTTAGCTAAGGGACAAAATTCAATACCAGCTAAAAAAGTAACTGGAAAGCTAATATTACCAACAGAAGTAGAAAACTTAGAAAACTTAAGAGTATGGGGACATGGACAATTAAATGGAAAGATAGAGAAATTAAATAATTCAGAAGTATCTTTTGAAATGGACAATTTATCTCCAGGAGCGATGTTTGAGATAAGAGTTGTTACACAAGATAAAATGTTTATAACATCATCAAACAAAATTCATAATTATAATTATCTTCAAACAATATTAAAAGAAGAACAACAATGGTCAGAGGAAAGTAACTCATCATCTAATGCTTTTAAAATGACTATTATAATTTTATTTACAATATATGGACTAATATTAATTATAAGAATAATAAATATTATAAGATTATTAAAATTAGGAAAAGAAGAAAATAAAAGAGATAATTTTAGAGAATTTAAGTATTTTAGAGATATTCCAAGAGAAAAAACAGCAACACCTGCTGAAGCTTTATATTTATATAGATTTAATAAAAAAAGACTAGATACTGGTACAATACAATCTAATGCAGTATCTGCAACAATATTAGATTTATGTTATAAAAAGAAAATATCTTTAAGAGTAGATGAAAAAGATAATGTTTATATAAAAATATTATCTGATAAAAACGATTTACAAAATGATGAATTAGAGATTTATAAACTTTTAAAAGAAGCTTCAAAAGGAAAAGAAGAATTTGAAATAAAAGAATTAAATAAATATGCAAAGAATAAATATTATGAATATAGTACAATAATTAATAAATTTGTAAATTCTGCAAGAAATAGTTTATATAAATTAGGATTAATAGACAAGAGAGAAGAAAGAACATATGCAAGATATGAATTTGCTGAAGGTAAAAAGACAGCCTTAAAATATAGTTATATGTTTTTTGCAATATTATGTTTAACTGCATATTTTCCAGTATTTAAAGTGCGTTTAACATATGCTTCAGGACTTGGCATTATAAATGGTTTAATAGATATACTAATAGCATTATTACCATGGGTATTAATTAGCATGTATTATTGGAGTTTGCAAATAAAAGAGAAAAATAAAATTGCTGTATTAACATATGAAGGTAGAGAAGAGAAAGCTAAATGGAAAGGTTTAGCAAAATTTATGCAAGAATATTCAATGTTAGATGAAAGAGATGTCTTAAGCTTAGTCGTTTGGGAAAAATATTTAATATATGCAACAGCATTTGGAATAGCGGATAAAGTTATTGAGCAAATGAAATCAAAATATCCAGAAGTATTTATAAAAGAAAAATGGGATGATGAAACAATGAAAGATAACTATCCTATAATATATTTTGCAATTAATCCTATATATAATGTGAATACTTTTCATTCTATTTCAAATTTAAGCACAGGTGTATCAAGTGCGTATAGTACGTCTATGAGAGAAATTGCATCACACACCAGTTCTAGTGGCTCTGGTGGAGGAGGTGGCTTCTCTGGAGGAGGCGGTGGCCGGTGGTGGCCGGAGGCCGGAATGGGCGGTAGATAATATAAAGGAGGAATTCTAATTGAGAAAAAAAGTAATTGCAGGAAACTGGAAAATGAATATGCTTCCTAATGAAGCAATTGATTTTATAGATAAATTAACACCATTAGTTAAAGACACACAAAATGAAGTTATATTATGTGTTCCATATACAGATTTATTTTATGCACTTTTAACAGCACAAAATACAAATATAAAAATTGGTGCACAAAATGTGCACTGGGAAGAAAGCGGTGCATATACAGGAGAAATATCAGCAAAAATGCTAAAATCTATTGGCGTGGAATATGTAATTATTGGACATTCTGAAAGAAGAAAAAATTTTTTTGAAACAGATGAAATTGTTAATAAAAAGGTGAAAGCAGCTCTTGCAAACGGATTAAAACCTATAATATGCGTAGGTGAAACAATAGAACAAAAAGAAGCGGGGGTTACTAAAAAAGTTGTTACAGAACAAGTAAAAAAAGTATTAGATGAAATAAAAGAAGAACAAATAGAAAATATAATAATTGCATATGAACCAATTTGGGCAATTGGTTCTGGAAAAACAGCTACAATCAAAGATGCAAATGATATAACTAAAGAAATTCGTGACGAAATTTGCAAAATATATGGACAAAAGGCTAGTAAAAGAGTTATAATCCAATACGGTGGTAGTGTGAAACCAGAAAATTGCAAAGAATATTTGAATGCTTCAGATATAGATGGTGCACTTGTAGGCGGTGCGAGTCTAAACCCAGAAATATTTGCTGAAATTGTAAATAATTAAATACATTACACATATAAAATAAAAGGAAGGTAAGGTTTTATGAATAACAAACTAACAATGCTAATGATATTAGATGGATTTGGAGAAAATGAAAACGAAAAAGCTAACGCAGTAAAAATAGCAAATACACCTAATTTAGACAAACTAAGGAAAATATGCCCAACAACAAAAATTTATACAAGTGGATTAAATGTTGGACTTCCAGATGGACAAATGGGAAATTCAGAAGTAGGACATACAAATATAGGAGCTGGTAGAATTGTATACCAAGAATTAACAAGGATTACAAAATCTATTGAAGATGGCGATTTCTTTAGTGTGCCTGAATTTAATTCCGCAGTTGAAAACTGCAAAAAAAATAATTCAAATTTACACATTATGGGATTATTATCTAATGGTGGAGTTCATAGTCATATTCGTCATTTATATGCTTTATTAGAACTTGCTAAAAGAAAAGGAATAGAGAATGTATATGTTCATTGTTTCCTAGATGGTAGAGATACACCACCAGCATCAGCAGAAAATTATATTGTAAAATTAGAAGAAAAAATGAAAGAAAAAGACATTGGAAAGATTGCAAGTATTACAGGCAGATTTTATGCAATGGATAGAGATAAACGTTGGGAAAGAGTTAGTAAAGCTTACGATGCTTTAGTTAATGGAAAAGGTGAAAAAGCTCAAAGTGCTGTAAGTGCAATAGAATCTTCTTACCAAAAAGAGATATTTGATGAATTTGTTGAACCAACATTAATTTGCAATGGTAATACCCCAATTGCTACTATTGAAAAAAATGATTCTGTTATTTTCTTTAATTTTAGACCAGATAGAGCAAGAGAAATAACAAGAAGTTTAGTAGATAAAGATTTTGATGGCTTTGAAACAAAAGCATTAGATTTATACTTCGTATGTATGACTCAATATGATGAAACAATGCCAAACGTACATGTAGCATTTAAACCAACAAGTTTAAAAAATACATTCGGAGAATATATTAGTAATTTAGGACTTACTCAACTTCGTATTGCAGAAACTGAGAAATATGCACATGTTACATTTTTCTTTAATGGTGGAGAAGAAAAACAATACCCAGGTGAAGATAGAATTTTAGTACCATCACCAAAAGTAGAGACATATGATTTAAAACCTGAAATGAGTGCTTATGAAGTAACAGAAAAAGTTACTGAAGCAATACGCTCAAATAAATATAATGCTATTATTTTAAATTATGCAAATCCAGATATGGTTGGGCATACAGGAAATTTAGAAGCAGCGGTTAAAGCAATAGAAACTATAGATGAATGTGTAGGAAAAGTGTTAGAAGCTATTCAAGAAGTTAAAGGTGTTTTATTAATAACAGCAGATCATGGAAATGCAGAGCAAATGATAGATTATAAAACAGGAGAGCCACATACTGCACATACTACAAATCCAGTTCCGCTAATATTAGTAGGAATGGAAAATGTTACTCTAAAAGAGGGAAAATTAGCAGATTTAGCACCAACAATGTTAGATATTATGAAACTTGAAAAACCAGCTGAAATGACTGGCGAAAGTATTATTGTAAGAGGATAAGATATGCTAGTTACAACCAAAATTAGAAGTGAATATGAGAAAATACAAAGACAGATATTTAATATGATACCAGAAAAATGGGATAGAGTTTATTTATACGCATCTGTGGTGGATCATTATAGTAACTTACAAACAGGTGAAATGTTTTTCTATTATTATCCTAAAAGCTTATTTAAAGTGAATCCTGTTAATGTATATGAAGTACCAAACAGATTTAATGTAGATGAACAAGCATACTTAAAATTAGCCGAAAAATTATACAACACTATAAAAGAATTACGAAACGATTTCATAAATTCTGGCGAAAAGGCATGGAGTAATATAACTATATCAATAGAAAATTTTAAATTTAAAATACTATACAATTATGAAAATTTGCAAAATTCTAAATACAATAATTATGATAGGCACTTAATATGGAGGTATAACTATCTTGGAACTCCTTTATCAAGTTATTCTAAAAAGGAAAGAAAAATGATAGAGGAATATATTTTAGAAAAGGGTAACAATATAGAAAAACAAGAAAAGGTTTACCAAGAAGGAATTTATGATAAAAAAGTGGGAAATGCTTTCGAATATGGAAGGCAGAATATCAATATAGTAAGCACAAGCGTTAATGCTAATGCTAATACAAGCATAAATGCAGAAGATGAAAATGCTAATGCTAATGCAAGCATAAATACAGAAGATGAAAATGCTAATACAAATAAAGCAAATGAAAGCATATTTACAATAGGTAAAAATATAAACACTGCGAAAGGCAGCATAAATACTATAAATGATAATTTAAATGCAAAAAATAGAAAAAAAGATGCAGTAAATCAAAATATAAGTTTAGCAAATGTAGGTACAGTAGATGAAAGAATAGATGATAATGAAGAAGAAACAGTAACTACTATAAATCAAATTCTTAATATTAATTAATGTTTTTAAAATTTTTAATAAATAAATCAAATACTAGAAAGGAGCAATTAAAATGATTTATTCAAAAGAAGTAGAAGAAATGTGTCCAGTAGCAAAAGGAGTGGACCATGGACCAGCACCAATTCCAGAAGAAGGAAAGTGGGTAAAAGCAAAAGAAATTAAAGATATATCAGGATTAACACATGGTATAGGTTGGTGTGCACCACAACAAGGAGCATGCAAATTAACCCTAAATATTAAAGAAGGAATTATTCAAGAAGCATTAGTTGAAACAATTGGATGTTCAGGAATGACACATTCAGCAGCAATGGCTGGAGAAATTCTAGTAGGAAAAACAATATTAGAGGCATTAAACACAGACTTAGTTTGTGATGCAATTAATACTGCTATGAGAGAATTATTCTTACAAATTGTATATGGTAGATCACAATCTGCATTCTCTGAAGGTGGACTTCAAATAGGTGCAGGACTTGAAGACTTAGGAAAAGGAACAAGGTCTCAAGTAGGAACTATTTATTCAACACTTGCAAAAGGACCAAGATACCTAGAACTTGCAGAAGGATACATAGTAGAAATTGGACTAGATAAGGATAATCAAATTATTGGTTATAAATATGTAAATCTAGGAAAAATGATGGAAAATATTAAAAAAGGTATTGAACCAATGGAAGCAATTGAAAAAGCAAGTGGAAAATATGGAAGATTTGACGAAGCTGTTAAGAAAATTGATCCAAGAAAAGAATAAAGATAAGTGAAATGAATTGTAAGTTGATTCACATAAATTAAGATTATATAAGGAGGAATAAAAATGGCAGTAACATTTGAAAGTTATGAAAGAAGAATAAACCAAATTAAGCCAGTAATGGAAAAATACGGTATAAAAGATTTTGAAGATGCATTGAATATTTGTAAAGAAAAAGGTTTTAATCCTTATGATATTACAAAAAGTGTTCAACCAATTTGCTTTGAAAATGCATGTTGGGCATATACATTAGGTGCAGCAATTGCAATTAAAAAAGGATGTACAAAAGCTGCAGATGCAGCAAAAGCAATAGGAGAAGGATTACAAGCATTCTGTATTCCAGGTTCTGTTGCAGATGATAGAAAAGTAGGATTAGGACATGGAAATTTAGCTTCTATGTTATTATCTGAAGAAACAAAATGCTTTGCGTTTTTAGCAGGACATGAATCTTTTGCAGCAGCAGAAGGAGCAATTGGTATTGCAAAATCTGCAAACAAAGTAAGAAAAGAACCATTAAGAGTTATATTAAATGGACTTGGAAAAGATGCTGCACAAGTAATTTCTAGAATTAATGGATTTACTTATGTACAAACAGATTTTGATTTCTTTACAGGAAAAGTAAATATCGTAAAAGAAATTAAATATTCAGATGGAGAAAGAGCACAAGTAAGATGCTATGGTGCAAACGATGTTAGAGAAGGTGTTGCAATTATGCATATGGAAGGAGTAGATGTATCTATTACAGGTAACTCTACAAACCCTACAAGATTCCAACATCCAGTTGCAGGTACATACAAAAAAGAATGCATTGAACAAGGTAAAAAATATTTTTCTGTTGCATCAGGTGGTGGAACAGGAAGAACACTTCACCCAGATAATATGGCTGCAGGTCCAGCTTCTTATGGTATGACAGATACAATGGGAAGAATGCATTCAGATGCACAATTTGCAGGTTCATCATCTGTTCCAGCTCATGTTGAAATGATGGGATTAATCGGAATGGGTAACAATCCAATGGTTGGATGTACAGTATCTGTTGCTGTTGCAGTAGAAGAAGCTATGAAATAATATAAAAATTTTAGAAATGTATTATAGAACAAAATTTATATTAAATTAATATAATAGAGCAGGAAATGAACTGCTCTATTTTTTTATTGTATAAGAAAATCTACTTTTATCTTGACCTTATATAAGATTTTTCCGCATATAACAAGGTTAGGTAACCTATATTCGTCCAAACAAAGCAAGTTTCATGTATTTAGCATTTGCTCCAACAACTAACTTAACGAAATGCCTTTCGTATAAGTAATAAATACTTAGAAGAATTAAAATATAATTTGGAGGTATCGATTTGAAAAATAAATTTTTAAAAATACTATTATTTTTATGGCTATTTGTATTATCTTGTTTTGCTATATTTAATAAAGTAGTATATGCTTTATCACCAGAAGGTGAAACTATTTACCAAGGAATTGATGTAAGTGCATACCAAGGACAAATTAATTTTGCAGAAGTGAAAAATGCTGGAATAGATGTAGTATATATTAAATCAAGTGAAGGAGATTATTTAGAAGATCCAGAATTTAAGAATAATTATAATAAAGCTAAAAACAATGGATTAAATGTAGGATTTTACCATTTTGTTAGAGCCAGAAACGAAGAAGAAGCAATAAAAGAAGCAGAATTTTTTAGTAATGTAATTTCAGGTACAGATCCTAATTGTAGACTTGCAATGGATTTTGAAGTTTTTGGAGATTTAAGTAGAGAAGAAATTAATTTTATTTCTATGATATTTTTAGAAAAAACTAAAGAACTAACAGGGAAAGATTTGGTTATTTATTCTAATACATATGATGCAATTAATATTTTTTCTAATGAACTTGCAAAACAATATCCTTTATGGGTTGCACAATATGGAGTAAGTAGACCGAGTGATAATGGAAAGTGGAGTAATTGGATAGGCTTCCAATATAGTGATAATGGAGAAATCTCTGGAATTTCAGGAAGAGTAGATTTAGATAGATTTACTGAAGCAATTTTTCTTAACAATTCTTCAGAAGTTCCTAAACCACAAAATCCATCTCCAGAAGAAATTCAAAATGTTATCTTTTATACAGTAAAAAGAGGAGATACTCTATCTAAAATTGCTTATATGTATGGGGTAACAGTAGAACAAATAGCAAGAGAAAATAATATAAAAAATGTAAACTTAATTTTTACAGGAGAAGTTTTACAAATTACTACTTCAGATACAAACTCAAATAATAATATAACTTCATCTGTAACTACATATTATACAGTAAAAAGAGGAGATAATTTATATAGAATTGCAAGAAGGTTTGGAACTACTGTTAATAGTATTGTAAAATTAAATAATATAAAAAATCCAAATTTGATATTTCCAGGACAACGTTTATTATTAAGAAGAAATGTACGCCCGAACGATACTCATGCAGTAGGTTTTACTTTTTATAGAGTTGGGAGAGGGGACAATTTAACATATATAGCAAATAGATATCGTACAACAGTAGCTAATATTGTTAGATTAAATAATATAAAAAATCCAAACTTAATTTTCTCAGGGCAGATATTAAAAATTCCAAATAGCTAAAACACATGATACTGTATGAAAAAGTACTAAAAAACTGACTGTGCAGTATAGTGGTAGAAAAAATATAATCTTTAGTGTATTATATTAATATAATATACCAAGGAGATTATAAATATGAATGTTGAAAATGTATTGTATGATGTAAAAGAACATCGTGATATTAGAGAAATGATTAATAATTCAGTAAGTTTATATCCAGATAATATTGCTTTCATTATTAAAGAAAAACAAGGGGATAATGTAACATATAAAAATATTACTTATAAAATGCTACAAGAAGATATTAATAAACTAGGTACAGCATTAGTTAGTTTAGGTTTAAAAAATAAAAGAATTGCAATAATTGCAAATAACCGATATGAATGGTGCCTAAGTTATATTGCTACATTATGTGGTGTTGGAATTGTAGTGCCACTAGATAAGTCTTTGCCATTTGGAGAAATAAGTGGATTATTACAAAGAAGCCATGCAGATGCAATTATTTTTGAAAGTAAATATGCAGATACTATGGAACAAATAAGAAATAATAGTAATCTTAATGTTGAATATTATATCTGCATGGATAAAATTAATAATGAATCATTCATATCGTTTAATAGTTTATTAGAAAAAGGCAAAGAATTACTAAAAAATGGAGATGCTCAATTTTTAAATGCTAAAATAAATCCAGATGAAATGAGTATTATTTTATTTACATCAGGAACAACATCTGCATCTAAAGCTGTAATGCTATCACAGAAAAATATAGTATCTAATATATATGGTTTAAATTCTTGTATAAAAGTTTATCCAACAGATAGAAACCTTGCTTTTTTACCATTACATCATACTTTTGGCTCAACTGGGCTTTTATTTTTCCTAAGTAACGGAGTATGTAATGTTTTTTGTGATGGGTTAAAATATATACAAAAAAACATACAAGAATACAGAGTTTCCGTGTTTGTTTGTGTTCCATTATTATTAGAAGCAATGGATAAGAAAATTTTAAAAGAAATAGAGAAGCAAGGTAAAACAAAGTTAATAAAATTTGCCACTAAAATTACTAATTTTCTATTAAAATTTAAAATTGATATTAGAAGAATTGTATTTAAAGATATTATAGAACAGCTTGGCGGTTTAAGAATGGCAGTAAGTGGTGCTGCAGCAATAGATAAAAAAGTAGTAGAAAATTTTACAAATTTTGGAATAGAAACTGTGCAAGGTTATGGCTTAACTGAAACTGCTCCAGTTATTGCAGCAGAAAATGATAAAAATATACGTTTCGGTTCTGTTGGATTTCCTTTAAGAGGAATAGAAATTAAAATTTTTGAACCAAACGAGCAAGGTATAGGTGAAGTAATTGCAAAAGGACCAAATGTTATGCTAGGATATTTTGAAAATGAAGAGGCAACAAAAGAAGTATTAGTAGATGGATGGTTTCACACAGGAGATTTAGGATATATAGATAAAGATGGCTTTTTATTTATAACTGGAAGAAAAAAGAACGTAATTGTAATGAAAAATGGCAAAAACATATACCCAGAAGAACTAGAAGCTTTAATAACAAATCTTCCATATGTTGCAGAAAATATGGTATTTGGAATTCCAACTAAAGATGATGATTTAGACTTAGCAGCTAAAATTGTGTATAACAAAGAATATGTTAATGAAATATATGGAGAAATATCAAAAGAAGAGTTAAAGGAAAAAATTTGGGAAGATATTAAAAAGATTAACAAAACAATGCCACCATATAAATATATAAGAGAAATTATAGTAACAGATGAGCCAATGATAAAAACAACTACGCAAAAGGTAAAACGTTTTGAAGAAATAAAGAAAATTATGGCAACAAGATAAATTTAAAAGCTACACTCTCAAATCATAAAAGAGTGTAGCTTTTAAAAGTGATAATCAATTTTAAATTCTTGATTATTTAAGTAATTTAAAATTCCGGCATTGCTTTTAAAATTAAATTTTAGAATATAACTACATAATTTTTGACTTTTAGCATTAAACTTGCGATTAATTTCATTTTTTCCATATTTCCCATCCCCAATAATTGGGAAACCTATACTTGCAAGGTGTGCACGAATTTGATGAGTTCTTCCTGTATGTAACGTAACATCTAAAATGCAAGTATTATCTGATAATTTTTTTATTATTTCATAGCTAGTTATAATTTCACGATATCCTTTTTTAGGAGTATTAGAAATATATACCATAGATTTTTTTGCATCTTTAAATAAATAGGCTGTTAAAGTTTTTTTATTCTCTTTTGGAATACCATATACATGGCAAGCGTAGTGCTTTATAATTTCTCCATTTTTAAATTTCTCAACTAAAATATTTAAAGCATCAGAAGTTTTGGCAAACAAAATAAGACCAGAGGTATTTCTATCTAATCTATGGCAAGGGTAAATAGGATAAGACAATTTACTAGAAAGCTCTGAAGTTAAGCTATTATCTCCAGTTGTTTCTATACCTACTGGCTTATCAACAATTAATATGAATTCATCTTCATAAATGATTTTAAAATCATTATTTTTAATATAAAGTAAATCATCTGATATGTAAATTTCTACACTATCTCCAGTATACAATAACATATCTTCATGAATACGTTTTCCATTTACTTTAATATCCTTTTTTCGTAGAGCTTTATAAAAAGTATTTAAAGATAAAGTTGGAAATATATTATGCAATATGAAGTTTAATTTTTTACCATTATATTTTTCATCAATCACCATTTTTTTCATAATTATATTATACAAGAAAAATATAAAAAGCACAACATACAATTTACGGTATGTTTTTCTATTTTTTATTCCATAGTACAATTGTTATAAATTTACAGCTAATTACAATAAATGTAAAAATATTACGTAAATATATGATTAGCAAATATACCTTTTTATATTGTTTTAGTTTTTTTATTTGTTTATGATTTAAGTATAATTTTAATGGAGGTAACAAAAGAAGATGAAAAAATTAAACTTAAATCTACAAGCAAAATTCAAAAATGTAAGATGCGTGAATGCACAAAAAGGTGTAACATTAATTGCACTAGTAATAACAATTATAGTGCTTCTAATACTAGCGGGAATAACTATAAATCTAGCATTAGATGAAAATGGAATAGTAAGCAAAGCAATACAAGTAAGTAAAGATTATAAAGAAGCAGAAGAAAACGAAAAGAAAAAATTAAATGAACTTCAAAGTAACATAGATGGAATATTAAGTGAAAATCAAATAGAAGGAGAAGAACTACCAAACCCACCAGCGATATTAACTGGAATGAAGAAAGTAATGTTTAAAGAGCCAACAGATAGTGAAATAGGAAAAACAATAAAAGAAGGAGAAGACGGTTTTAATTCAAGTAATTGGTATAACTATAAAGAAAAGAGATGGGCGAATGTAGAAACGAATGATGGATCAATGTGGGTATGGATACCAAGATTTGCATATAAGATAGTATCGAAACCAAGTAATGCAACAACTAGCGGAGGAACAATAGATGTAAAGTTTCTAATAGGAACAAGTGATAACTACTATGATGAAAATGGAGAGTTACAGACAGCAAAAAGAGCAGCAAATTTAAAAGATAATGAAGTAGCAGATACAACAAAAGATTACTA
>CANQRO010000009.1 GCA_947626205.1 uncultured Clostridia bacterium | reverse complement strand
TTTATTGATATTTCTGAATTTTCTCTTTTACATACTAAATTCTTTTTATCTGGAATTTACTTTTCTAAGTAACCTAATATGAAGTATAGTACTATTTTGTTATTTTTGATTTTTATCAGACTTTTCTTTGATATTTCTTAATAAAATTATTTTAAACATATTTAATAAACTTTAAAATCACGTTAAATTTTTTTGGTAAAATTGGAATATTCCACATTATTTCAAATATACATTAATAAAGTTAAATTTGTACAAACATTTTTTGAGGGGGTAATTTATTAATGGAAAATTTGAGCTTATATCAAGATATAGCAAAACGTACAGATGGTGACATCTACATAGGAGTGGTTGGACCAGTTCGAACCGGAAAATCTACTTTTATTAAAAAATTTATGGATTTACTCGTTATTCCAAATATTGATAATGAGTATAAAAGAGAAAGAGCAAAAGATGAACTGCCTCAAAGTGCTGCTGGAAGAACTATTATGACAACAGAGCCAAAGTTTGTTCCAAATGAGGCAATTGAAATTACTATAGGAGATAATTTAAAATTAAAAACACGTCTAGTAGATTGCGTTGGCTACCTTGTAAATAACGCTATTGGCTATTTAGAAGACGATGTTCCAAGAATGGTAAAAACTCCTTGGTCTGAAGATGAAATTCCTTTTGAACAAGCAGCTGAAATCGGAACTAAAAAAGTAATTCAAGAACATTCTACTATTGGTATTTTAGTAACTTCTGATGGGTCCATTACAGATATTCCAAGAGAAGATTACGTTACAGCCGAAGAAAGAGTTGTTAAAGAATTACAAAGTTTGAACAAACCATTTATTATTGTATTAAATTCAGAAGAACCTTATTCTGAATACACTAAAGAACTTGCAAAAAATTTAGAAGAGAAATATAAAACTGCTGTTATTCCAACAGATTGTGCAAATTTAAATGCAGATGATTTAAATGATATTTTTTCAAGAATTTTATATGAATTCCCAATTGAGCAAGTTAATATTAATTTTCCAAAATGGGTTGACGGTTTATCTGATGAACATTGGTTAAAACAAAGTTTATATGAACAGATTAAAGATGCTTTTAACAATGTGAAAGTATTGAAACAGGTTGACTCTGCAATTACTAAAATTTATAAAACAGAAATCATAGAAAAAACTTCTTTAGATGAAATTTTACTTGGTAATGGAAATGTAAATATTTCTATACAATTAAAAGAAGAATTATTTTATAAAGTATTAACAGAAATTTCTGGCGTAGATATTTCTAATGAAGGAGATCTATTTTCTATTATCACTACACTTGCTGCTACCAAAAAAGAATATGATAAAATTTCATATGCATTACAAGAAGTAAAGGAAAAAGGTTATGGAATTGTAACTCCATCTATGGATGAACTAATTTTAGATGAACCAGAGATGGTAAAACAAGGTTCAAGATTTGGAGTTAAACTAAAAGCAAAGGCTCCATCAATACACATGATAAGAGCAGATATAGAAACTGAAGTTTCACCTATTGTAGGAAGTGAAAAACAGTCTGAAGAATTAGTGAACTATTTACTTTCTGAATTTGAATCAGATCCTAAAAAAATTTGGGAATCAAACATATTTGGAAAAAGTTTGCATGAACTTGTAAACGAAGGATTACAAAACAAACTATGTCGTATGCCAGAAGATGCGCAAGGTAAACTGCAAGAAACATTAGAGCGTATTGTAAACGAAGGCAGTGGTGGATTAATTTGTATAATCTTATAATAATTATGGGTGTCTATATAAAATATAGCACCCTATTTTTGTTTTTATTTTCACATAATTTTCTATTTTTTGTAAATACTATAACAAAATAATTTTATGGAGATTTTGTTATGGTAAAAAATATTATAAATAATTTCTTTTCTTTATTTCAATATCATGAACAAGAAAATATAGATACATCACATAATTTCACTCTGCCTGAAACTGAAGAAGAAAAAGCATTATTTAACCCTTCATTACAAATTAAAAACACATCAGATTCTTCTAAAAATGATATTCCAAAGAATGTATTTCCTAGTATTAATGTAAATTTAGAAGTTATCTCATCATTATATAATACTAAAATTAACAGTGATATTTCTGTTAGAGAATTTGATTTATTAGCACGAAATAAGCAATATAGAGCCTTTATATTTTATATTGATGGAATGGTAGATTCAAATGCCATTAATCATTTTGTTCTAGACCCTCTTATGTTACGCAATAGAGCTAATACTTTCAACAATCCAGATGATTATATTATAAAAGAGGCTGTTACAAATAATATCGTTGTTCGTAAAGTAAAAAAATTTGATTTAACAGATTATATATATAATCATCTTGTACCTCAAAATAATGTAAAGAAAATACAAAAATTTGAAGAAGTTACTTCTAGTGTAAATTCGGGAAATTGTGCTTTATTTGTAGATACTTTAGATACAGTATTTGATATAGATGTAAAAGGATTTAAACAGAGAAGTGTTGATAAAGCAGAAAATGAAGTTGTTATTCGTGGACCACAAGAGGCCTTTACAGAAACTATTCGTACTAATACATCACTTGTAAGAAGAATTGTAAATAATGAAAATTTAATTATAGAAAATATAGAAATTGGAAAATTAAGCAAAACAAAATGTGGTATTTGTTACATTAAAAATATAGCTAATGACGATCTAGTTAATGAAGTTAAATATAGATTAAATAATATAGATATAGATTATTTAACTTCATCTGGCCAATTAGAACAATTAATTGAAGATAATGGAAATGCTAGTTTTCCCCAAATTATTGCAACAGAAAGACCAGATAAAACAAGTAATCATCTTTTAGAAGGAAGAGTTGCAGTAATTGTAAATGGTAGTCCATATGCTTTAATAGTTCCAGGAACTTTTATAGATTTCCTTTCTTCCCCAGAAGATGCAAACTTAAAGTATCAATATGCTAATTTATCAAAAGCAATTCGTATTTTAGCCTTTATATTAAATTTACTTTTGCCTGGATTATATATTGCAATTACTAATTTCCATCAAGAATTACTTCCAACTGAACTGCTATTTGCAATAGTTGCATCTAGAGAAACCGTACCTTTCCCTATTATATTCGAAATTTTTATGATGGAAATTTCTTTTGAACTTATACGAGAAGCCAGTCTTCGTGTGCCATCGGCTATTGGTTCTACTATTGGTATTGTAGGTGCTCTTATTTTAGGACAAGCAGCTGTAGAAGCAAGTATTGTAAGTCCTATTTTAATTATTGTTGTAGCAATTACTGGAATTGCATCTTTTGCTATACCAGATTTTTCATTAGGCTTTCATTGTAGAATACTTAGATTTATATATATACTTTTAGGTTATTGGACAGGTTTTTTAGGAATTTCTATTGGTTTATTTGTGCATGTAGCATTTCTTTGCAATTTAAAATCTTTTG
Source organism: uncultured Clostridia bacterium (assembly GCA_947626205.1). Classification (GTDB taxonomy): domain Bacteria; phylum Bacillota; class Clostridia; order TANB77; family CAG-508; genus RGIG8482. Next base: position 20,473 of record CANQRO010000009.1, on the reverse strand, counting down.
GTGCTCCATTTTTACAGCCATTTGTACCTGCAACAAATAGAGATAATAAAGCTTATTTTCTCGCACCTGCATGGAAAAGAGAAAAACGTCCAGACTTTTTAAATACAAAAAGAGAAAAATCACAAAGTGATATTAGTATGGCATGGAAATTTCCAAACCACTAAATTTATACTATTAAGATATAAAAAAAGAAAGGATGAAATATAATGAATCTTTCAAAATTAGGTTCTTTAGAAGCTATTGCATTTACAATTATAGTTATGTTAAATAATATAGTTCTAAATCTTCCAAAGAGTATATTAAGCAAGTGTGGTTCATCAAGTATTATAAATGTAATCTATATAAGTATTATCGGTTTTATATTTTTAAGTATTATATTAAAGTTATTTAAAAAGTTTAAAGGCTATGACATTTTAGACATTTCTGAATTTTTAGGTGGGAAAGCTTTTAAAATAATTGTTGGTATTTTATTTTCTATTTTTTCAAATTTATCTTTATATAATTTTCCAAGTTGAAAAAACAATATATTTTATTTATTGTATACTTTATTTTTGTAAGCTTAACAGTTATAAGAAATTTTTCTGAAATGCTTAGATTAACATACTTTGATAAAGCTCCTGTTTCCTTTATAATTATTTGTTTTATAGCAGTTGCTGTTTTTGCAAATAGAGGTGAACGGAAATGCAGTTTTTCGTACAAATTTAATAGTAATACCTATTGCTTTAATTGGACTTCTTGTTTCTTTTCTTTGTGTAATTCCTAAAATATCACTTTATAAAATATTTCCAATATTAGGAAATGGACTTAATGAAACATTTTTCAGTGGTATTACAAACATATATGCTTTTTGTGGAATTTCATATATATATTTTTTAATGCCACTTCTTAAAGATAAAAATGATTTTTCAAAAATATCTTATATAGGGTTTGCTATTTCTTCTATATATCTATTACTCGCAATTGCATCTGTACTTTTATCTTTATCAGATGCATATGTTATTGAAGAAATATCTGATATGTATTTATTAATACGATCCGTCGAATTTGGTAGGTTTTTTCAAAGACCAGATGCTTTATTTTTCTTCATATGGGTTTTATCTTTAATGGCATATGTAACAACAATATTATTCCTTATTACCTTTATATTTAAAAAAATAAGTAATACAAGCGATAGAACTCCTATGATATATGCATTTGCAATTATATTGTTCGTTGCTAGTTTACTCCCAGCTAATATGGCACAAGTACGTTTTTTAGATAATGTAATAGCAAAATATGTTGTTATCACAATTATATTTATTTTTGTACCAATTATTTTAATTTTAGCAAACTTAAAATATAAAAAGATTAATTTAAATAATTCTACGAAAGGAGAAATTAGTAATGACTTATCAATTTAGAAAAATAATATCATTATTCTTTATAATTTCAATTACTATATTTTCTTTGGTAGTCTCATATAATGAAGATAATATTGATAACTTGGCTTATGTTGTAGCTTTAGGTATTGATGTTAGTGAAAATAATAATTTAAAACTTACTTTTCAATTATCAACTTCACAAGACAGTGGCAGTGAAGGTGGTTCCTCTTCACAATCAGATACCTCTACACTTACTACTATTGAAGCGGCTTCAATTGATTCTGGAATTAATTTATTAAATAGTTATCTAAGTAAAAAAGTAAATATGTCACATTGTAAAGTACTAGTATTTTCCGAAGAACTTGCCTCTAGAGGAATTTCTAGAGAAGTATTTACTTTAATGAATGACATTGAAGTAAGGCCTACTTCTAATGTTATAATTTGCAGATGCAATGCAGAATATTTTTTAAAAAGTTCAAAACCTGTGTTGGAAAAACTATCCGCTAGATATTATGAAATTGCACCTAGCTCATCTGAATATACTGGATATACAGAAAATATCACACTCGGAATGTTTTTTGATGCATTAAATGATGATACTCGTGAATGTAGTGCAATTTTAGGTGGAGTAAATAATGGTGAAATAAAAGCATCTAATGCCACTATTCCAAATAGTGAAAGAGACAGCAGTTACAAAGCAAATGAAACTAGTATTACGAATGCTACAAATATTGAAAATATGGGGCTAGCAGTTTTTTCTGGTGATAAAATTGTTGGAGAATTGAATGGTATTGAAACTATTTGTCATTTGATTATTACAAACAAAATGGAAAAATGTAATATTACAATAGCGAACCCTTTTGATGAGGATAATATTATGGATTTAGGTTTAACTGCAAGAAAAAAGCCTAAAATTAACGTAGAATTAATAAATGGTACTCCTTATATTTCCTTAGACGTATTTCTTGATGCAACCATATATTCAATTGATCAAGATGCTAATTTACTAGATAATGAAAATATTAAAATAATTGAAAAATATGCTAATTCCTACATGTCAGATCAACTTTATAGATATTTATATAGAACTTCTAAAGTTTTAAAATCCGATATATCAGGTTTTGGAAAATATGTTACTAAAGATTTTTTAGTTTTGAAAGATTGGAAAGAATATAATTGGCTTGCAAATTATCAAAATTCATTTTTTGATGTAAATGTAGATATAAATGTACAATCAGGACATTTATTGATGTCTACTTAAGAAAGGATTTAAATTTTATGAATTTTATTGTTTTATTTTTAAGTATCGCAATATTTATAAAGGTTTTTTCTTATGGATTATATGAATTAAAAATGAAAAATAAATTAGGAGCATCAGCTGTCATTTTAGTATCTCTTTTTAGCTTAATTGCTCCTAATGTTATAATGCTTTTTAGAAAATAATAATTATATAATAATATCTCTTTTTAAAGAATGTGAACTTATAATTCCAGTTCCTATTAGTTTATTTTTAAAATAAACTCGATAAATGTTATCTTGTAATTTGGTTTCTAATTTTACACCATTTAAAAATTTTATAAGTTCTCTTTCTTGAATTTCGATTTTGGGATAACTATTTAATGCATTTTCAAAAGAAATTATGTGATTTTTTAAAAATTCTTTATTATTTAAATTGCTTTCTAATTCTCCTAAAGTAATTGAATTACTAATTAAAAATTCTCCTACTTTAAGCCTATTTAGTTCTTTCATATATCCAATCGTTCCTAATTTTTCTGCAATTTGCTCGCAAACAGTTCTAATATATGTACCTTTTGAACATGAAATTCTGAATATAATTTCGTGTTCATTTTCATTATAATTCTCTAAAATCATATTATATATTTCAATATTTCTTGGTTCTACTTCTATTTTTTCATTATTTCTTGCATATTGATATAGTTTTTTTCCATTTACCTTTATAGCAGAGTACATTGGTGGTATTTGCTTTTGAATTCCACACATACATTTTAACGTATTTTTTATATTTTCAATTTCTAATTTTGGAACTTCTCTTTCTTCTAATATGTCTCCTAAAGCATCTAAAGTATTTGTCTTTATTCCTAATTTTATTATGGCTTCATATTCTTTATCATGATTAATTAAATATTTAGAAAGTTTCGTTCCTTTTCCAATAAGTAATGGCAAAACACCGGTAGCATTTGGATCTAATGTACCAGTGTGTCCTACTTTTTCTTTAAATATTCTCTTTACAATTGCTACTACATCATGTGAAGTATAATTTTTTTCTTTGTTTATTAATAATATTCCGTCCATTTTTCCTCTATAAACTATCTTAAATGTTTTTTTGCTTCGTTAATTAACCTTTCTTTTGCCTCTTGTAACGGTGCATGAATAGAGCATCCTGCTGCTCTTGCGTGTCCCCCACCATTAAACATCATGCATACATCTGATACATTAACATATTCATTCGAGCGTAAAGAACCTTTGAAAAATCCATCGGCTTCTCTTAATAAAATTGATACCTCTACACCTTCTACAGTTCTTCCTAAATCTACTAATCCCTCATGATCGCCTGTTTTAGCATTTACTTTTTCTTCATCTTCTTTAGTAATATATGTAAACGCAATTTTTCCATCTTCCAAGAATTCTAATCTGTCCATTGCAATTCTTGTTAATGCAAAATTGCCTTTTGTTTTAATTTCTAGTACTCTTCTATATACTTCAGATACATTTACTCCTATTCCTAATAACCAAGAAGTAAATTCAAATGTTTCTCTGGATGTTCCTGCAAACTTAAATCCACCAGTATCTGTAATAATTCCAGTTAATAAACATTCTCCAATTTCTTTTGTAATAGTTACTCCTAAAAATTCTAATACAACAATCAAAATTTGGCAACATGCTGGTGCATCTGGATTAACAAAGTTAAAATCTGCAAACATAGTATTACTACTATGATGATCTATATTAATAGTTACCTTTGCATCCTCAAAATACTTGGCAAATCCATCTAATCTTTTTATATCTCCGCAATCTAAAGCAATAGCTAAATCATATTTTGTGTCTTCATTTTCTTCCTTTTTTATTTCATCATAAGATGTAAGAAAAGAATATATTTCAGGGCATTCTGGTATAATTACATCTATTTTTTTATTTGTTTGCTTTAATGCATTATACATAGCAAGTGAACTTCCTATTGCATCTCCATCTGGACTTTCATGTGTTAATATTACAATATGGCTAGCTTTTTCAATTTCTTCTTTTATATTGTCTAATGTCATATTTATTTTTCTCCTATCTTTAATTATTTTCTTCTTCGGTTGGCGATGTTTTAATATCTTTCATAATATCTTTTAGAATTGAATCAATTCTAGCACCATATTCCATAGAATCATCTAAAACAAATACTAGTTCAGGAGTAATTCTTAAATTGATTCTTTTAGCTATTTCTCCTCTAATAAATCCAGCTGTTCTTTTTAATGCTTCCATAGTTTCATTTTTATTTTTAGCATTTAAAATGCTCACATAAATTTGTGCATATCTTAAATCTGGTGTAATTTTAGCTCTTGTTACACTAATTAACCCAGTAATATTTGAATTGGTCAACTCATAATTAATTATATGACTTATCTCTTTTTTTAATTCTTCATTAATTCTTTCTAACCTTAAGTTATTTTTTGGCATATTTGCCTCCTTTTATTTTTTTACTTCTTCCATAATATATACTTCCAAAGTATCTCCTTCTGTAATGTCGTTATAGTTTTCGATTTGTAGACCGCATTCATATCCTGCTGCCACTTCTTTTGCATCGTCTTTAAATCTCTTTAATGAAATTAGTTTTCCATCATGAATTACTACATTATCTCTAATTACACGAATTCCTGCATTTCTAGATATTTTTCCATCTGTTACGTAACATCCTGCTATCATGCCTACGCCACTAACTTTGAATGTTTGTCTAATTTCTGCTGTTCCTATGACTTTTTCTTCAAATACAGGATCTAGCATTCCTTTCATAGCTGCCTCTACGTCCTCAATTGCTTGATAAATAACAGAATATTGCTTAATTTCTACTTCTTCTTTCTTCGCTACATCTTTTGCAATTGGATCTGGTCTTACATTAAATGCAATTATAATAGCATTCGAAACTTTTGCAAGTATAACATCAGATTCTGATACTCCACCAACATTAGCATGAATTACTTTTACTTGTACTTCGTCATTAGATAACTTTTCTAAGCTTTGTGTAACAGCTTCTACAGAACCTTGTACATCTGCTTTTACAATTAAATTTAATTGCTTTAGATTTCCTTTTTCTATTTGGCCAAATAAATCATTTAATGTTACTCTTGATGTAGAATTAATTGTTTTTTCTCTTGCTTGACGTTTTCTTCTTTCAATTAAGTGTTTTGCAGTTTTTTCGTCTTTTACTTCATAGAATGTATCTCCTGCTTCTGGTACTTCTGTTAAACCTGTTACTTCAACTGGTGTAGAAGGTCCAGCTTTTTTAACTTTCTTTCCTTTATCATCTGTCATAGTTCTAATTCTACCAATTGCCGAACCTACAACAATAGTATCACCAACATCTAGTGTTCCACGTTGTACTAACATAGATACAACTGGTCCTTTAGATTTATCCAAACGTGCTTCAATAACTGTACCTTTTGCTTGTTTTGTTGGGTTTGCTTTTAATTCTTTCATATCTGCTACTAATAGAACCATTTCTAATAAAGTATCAATATTTATTTTCTTCTTCGCAGAAATCTCTACAAATATTGTATCTCCGCCCCATTCTTCTGGTACTAAATCGTATTTCATTAATTCTTGTTTTACTTTTTCAGGGTTTGCTCCATCAACATCTATTTTATTTAATGCAACAATAATTGGTATTCCTGCAGCTTTTGCATGGTTAATAGCTTCAATAGTTTGAGGCATTACACCATCATTTGCTGCAACTACTAATATTGCAATATCTGTAATTTGTGCTCCTCTTGCTCTCATGTTAGTAAATGCTTCATGTCCTGGTGTATCTAAGAAAGTAATTTCCCTATCATTAATTTTTACTTTATATGCACCAATGTGTTGAGTAATTCCTCCTGCTTCACCTTCTATAACATTAGTTTGTCTAACAGCATCTAATAGAGATGTTTTTCCATGGTCAACGTGTCCCATTACAACAACTACTGGTGGTCTTGGTTTTAACTCATCTTCTGCATCTTCAGTTTCGTCAAATAATATATCCTCTTCTGTTACAGTTTCTTTTTTCTTTGCAGTAATTCCAAATTCACCTGCAATTAGAAATGCTGTATCAAAATCGATTTCATTATTTAATGTTGCTAAAACTCCATATCCTAGTAATTTTTTAATTACTTCTCCTGTTGTTTTTTTCATTTCTGCAGCTAAGTCCTTTACAGTAATTGGATCGGATATAGTTATTTCTGTTAAATCAAATATTTTTTGTTTTACTCTTTCTTCTTCTGGTTTATTTACTCTTTTCTTGTTTTTCTTTCCTCTTTGAGTAGTTAAATCATAGTAATCTAACATTCCTCCATCTTGTTCATCAAACATAGAAGAAAGTCTATCTCTTTGTTTTAGACTTTTTAGTTTATCTTCATCAAATGATTCATTTCTTCTAGATCTAGAAGGTTTTTTAGTTCCTCTATTTTCTTCATATCTACTTTGTTTTTGCTTATCAATGGATTTATTGTATTCTCTTACTACTTCTTTTTCTACAACATCTGTCATTATATTTTTAATATTTTTTTCTATTCCTCGTTCATCAAGTGGTCTCTTACCCGAGCCATCATTGTTATTACGATATCCCCCATTATTTCCACGATTTTGAAAATGTCCATTATTATTTTCTCTATTTTGATTATTACGATATCCACCTTGATTATGTTTATTTTGATTACGTTCATTATATTCACCGTTATTGTGGTAATTATTCGAACGATTTTGATATCCATTATTATTTCCGAAATTTTTATTTTGATTATGATTATAATTATTATTATGTTTATTTGTAATTTCTGTATTTGTTAAATTCTTTTTATTTATTACAATTTCTTCTTGAGGCTTTACTTTTGGGGTGTTTGCGTCTGCTAAACTACTTGAAACGGGTTGTTGCTCTAATTTTTCTTTATTAGTTTCAATTACTTCTTCATTTTCTACTGGATTATCATTTTTCTCTTCTTGTTTGTTGTTTTTTAAGCCAAAAAGTTCACTAACAGTCATAGGTTTTGTAGGTTTATTTCTATATACTATATTAAAATCCTTATTATTATTTCTTTCTACAAATCCTACCTGTTTTCTATGTTCTTCAATTTTTTTCTTTTTTTCTTGTTCTTCTTTTTTAGCCAATTCTTCCTCTGATATAATAACTTCTCTCCTAATAATAACTGGTGTATCTTTTGTTGGTTTTTCTTTTTTCACTTTAGAAGATGCTTTCATTTCTTTCTCCCTTAATTCTATTTTTTTTGATTGCAAACTATTTTTTATTTTATTTGCCATTTCTTCTTCAACAGAACTCAAATGATTTTTAATATCAAACCCTAATTTGTTTGCTTTTTCTACTACTTCCTTACTACTTAAATTAAGTTCTTTTGCAATTTCATGTATTTTGATTTTACCCAAACCTTACACCCCCATTTATAATTTTAACTATTTCATTTGCAAAATTTTCTTCTTTAATTCCTATTACAACTTTATTCCTTTGCCCTGTTGCATTACTTATCTCTTCTGAAGTACCGAAATATGTACAATGGAATTTTACAATTTACACATAAATATTCAAAATTGCTTTTTGTTCTATCTGATGCATCTTCTGAAACAATAACCAGCTTCGTTTTTTTCTTATTTATAGCCTCTATGCATGCATCTGTACCAAATACTACTTTACCTGCTTTAGTAGCTAAGCCTAATAACCCTAATATTTTTTTATTTATCAATAATTACACCTCTTAGTTTTTCATAAATCTCATCTTTAATTTTTGTTTCGAGAACTTTATCTATTCTTTTAGATTTCATCGCTTTTTCAAAACATTGTATATCATCACATATGTACGCACCTCTTCCTGGCATTTTTCCAGTTCGGTCTATACTTATTTCTCCATCACTATTTTTAACAATACGAATTAAATCTTTTTTATATTTTTTTTCATTACATCCCATACATGTTCTTTGAGGTACTTTTTTTATCAAATTAACAACATCTCCGATTCTATTATTCTTTAGATTTATTTTCCTCTTCATTAATCTTTTGCATATTTGTAATCATCTCTCTAAATTGTGATTCTGATTTAATATCAATTTTCCAATTTGTTAATCTCGCTGCAAGTCTTGCATTTTGTCCAGACTTTCCTATTGCTAAAGATAATTGGTCATCTGGAACAATTACTTGTGCAAACTTTTCTTCATTATTAATATCTACTGCCATTACATTTGCAGGAAGTAGTGCAGAAGCAATATATATTGATGGATCTTCATTCCATTCAATCACATCAATTTTTTCTCCGTTTAATTCATTAATAATATTTTGTATACGTACACCTTTTTGACCTACACATGAACCAACTGGATCAATATTAGGATTTGTAGAATATACTGCAACTTTACTCCTATAACCAGGATCTCTAGATACACTCTTAATTTCTATTAATCCTTCATATATTTCTGGAATTTCAAATTCAAACAATCTTTTTACAAAATCTGGACATGCTCTTGAAACTGTTACTTGAGGATTTCCTTTTAAACCTCTTGTTACTTCTAATACAAAACCTCTAATTTTATCATTTACATGATATTTTTCAGTAGGTATCTGTTCTTTTAATGGCATAACTCCTTCTAATTTTCCTAAGTCCATTACTACAATGTTTGAATCTGCTTTTTGTATAATTCCAGAAACGATTTCTCCTTTTCTTTCATTAAACTCGGTATATATAATATCTCGTTCTGCTTCTCTTAATTTTTGAATAATTACTTGTTTTGCTGTTTGTGCCGCAATTCTTCCAAAATCTTTAGGCACCATTTCAACATCAACAGTATCTCCAATTTGTAGCTTTTTACTAATTTTATTTGCATCTTCTAAACTTATTTGAAGCTTTGCATCTTCTACTACTTCACATACTTCTTTTACTGCATAAAGGTGTGCTTCTCCTGTTATACGATCTATTGCTACTTTTACATTTTCAGCAGAATCAAAGTTTCTTTTATATGCTGTTAATAAAGCTTGCTCTATAGCATCCATTAAATAGCTTTTATCAATTCCTTTCTCGTTTTCCAATTCCTCTAATGCTAATATTAATTCCTTATTATCAATTGCCTTCATTTTTCATTTTTCCTCCTTTAACTAACCTAACAATAATCATTAACTTTAAATTTATGTTTTTTGCATTTTAAATATTAATTAATTATCCCAATTATATTTTGTTTTTACTTGTGCGATATCTTTCCTTAATATAGAAATTTCTGTACTATTGTGTACTATAGTAATATTTTCTTCAGTATAACTATTAAGTATGCCACTTATTGTTTTTTTGTTATTTAAAGCTTTAAACAGATTTACTTCTACTTCACTTCCTATTGCCTTATCTAAATGTCTATCTTTTTTAAGTACTCTTTCAATTCCTGGAGATGATACTTCTAAAAAATATGACTCTTTGATGTAATTTGCCTCATCTAATATATCATTAATGGCATCATTCGTTTTTTCGCAATCTTCAATAGTTATCCCATTTTCACTATCTATGAAAATACGTAATATAAAGTTTTTTCCTTCTTTTACATATTCTACATCATAAAGTTCATATCCCAAGTTTTCAATAATTGGTTTTATTAATTTTTCTATATTTTCTTCTACCTTTGCCAAATATAGTCCCCCTATACAAGTATTAAGGAGTGGGATTTGTTCCCACTCCTCTAATTTTTATATTGCATTAATATTATATGCTGTTTCTTAAGAAAAATCAAGTATTTTTCAAATTTTTTTCTATTTTTTTGCTATACTGACTTAATTTTGTTAATTAATAGTTTTTTATTCTTCATCAACAAAATTAAATTCATCTTTAAATTTTTCTTTAAACATATCGAAAACCTTATTTAATACTTCTTCATCATCTACGCTTACATACGATTCTTCTTCTTCTGAATCTGTATCTTCTACTTTTAAAATAACTACTTCTCCTGTTTCTTCATCATTTTCAGCTTCATCTGCTGGTAGTAAAACAACATATTCCTCTCCATCTAATTCAATTAAGTCTAAAAATTCAAATTTAACTTCGTCACCATTTTCATCATTTAATATGATAATATTATCTGATTCTTCCTCTAAATTATTATCTTCATCCATTTTATTTTCTCCTTTCTTATATATAATTTGTATTTCTATAACATTAATAACTGGTTTTAATAATATACTTAGTATTTACATTTTTTTAAAATGCTATACTAGTTTTCAAGTGAACTTTTTTCTTCGTTCTTTTTTCTATTTAAAAATATTTCTAGAATATATACAGCTGAAATAGTATCTACAATACTTCTTTTTTTATTTTTATTAATATCTAAAAAATTCATTGTTTTATGTGCTGCTACTGTAGTTAATCTTTCGTCTATTGGTACAACTTTTACTTTAGGAAATTTACAATTTAGTTTATGAATAAATTTATTAGTACATTCAGCTCTTTCAGATATATTTCCATCCATATGAAGTGGCATACCAATAGCAATTGTATCAACTTCATATTCCGATATAATTTCTTCTAGCCTTTTTAATACAATTCTATCATCCGCTTTATGATATATTGTTTCTAAGCCTTGTGCAGTAATTCCTAATAAATCCGAAATTGCAATTCCTACTCTAGCATCTCCATAATCAATACCTAAAACGCGCATATTATTCATCTAATCCTATATAATTTTTTACCATTTTTTCTAACAATTCATCTCTTTCAATTAATCGAATTAAATTTCTTGCATCTTTATGAGATGTGATATATGTTGGGTCACCAGATAAAATATATCCTACTATTTGGTTAATTGGGTTATAACCCTTTTCAAGTAATGCTTGATATACTGTTTTTAAAATTTCTCTTGACCTAACATTTTTGTCTTTTTCAACTGTAAAACTCATTGTTTTATCCATATCCATATTAACATACCTCCTTAAATATTTATTAAATATTATTAATATCGCTTTCATCTTTATTAGCATTATCCAAATATTCTTCTAGTTTTTTAGTAACATTTTCTAATGCTGTTCCTTTATAATAAGTAGTTAAAACAAAATTTAATTTAGCACTAACATATCTTGGTTCAACTGTTTTTTTCTTTTTTTCATCTTTCTGTTCTATTACTTCTTGTATTTCTATATCTTCAATATTATTTTTTAAATCCTGTACAAACTCCACTACACTTTGTAAATCTATTCCAGAAAAAACTATTGCAAATTTAGGTCCCATATATCTTACAAAAATATATTCCGGAGAAATGCTTTCGCTAATACGTGCACTCATTTCTGTTATAATTTCGTTTCCAGTTTCTCTATTATATTTCTTATTAATTTCTTCTAGGTTTATAATCTTAAACATACATACAGTTGATGTTGTATATTTATCAATGATTTTTTTGCCTAAGCCATATAAATATTCTGCTGAATTTAAGCTAGAAAATTTATCAATTCTAGAAATGCTCTCTACTGTATTTTGGTAAGAAATTGTTTTATATACTGCAATAATATTTTCTTTTACAACTTCTAATATTGTAGTATCTATTTTATCAAAAGCATGTGGTTCTCCACTTTCTATAATCCAATATCCTATGTAAACATTGTCTATATATAAAGGGAAAAACATTGCTGATTTTGCTCTTCCGAATTCCATTGTTTGATAAGGTAATCTTTCATTTTCTCCATTAACAGTTACATACTTCGGCATAGCAGTTTGAATACTATCTTTAAAAATTTCTTGATTATGAAGATTCCTTAAAGCTTGCCAATGTTGTTCTTGCACGTTAGATGCTTTAATGACATATTCTGCTCCATCAAACATAACAATAGTTGAATATTTTATATTATACTTTTCAATTACTATTTCATTTATTTTTTGAATTTTTTCATCAACAGTAGTGTATTCCCCAATTGTATTCATAAAATCTTGCAATACGTTTAATCCTGTAATTTTTTGGTTGATGTTTTGAAAATTCTGTATTCGCTTATATATAACAATATTATATATCATAAGAGCTATTATGATTATTACTAGTAGTATTAATAAATATGTCACTCTGTTTTCACCTCTTTTATTTTTACTATATGCTAAATTAATAACTATTTTTCATCTTATCTAAAGTATTATTTGTTCTTTGGGAAAATGTCGATGGTGGTTCATAACTACTTGAACTTGATTTATTTGGTTTATATTTATTATTTAGTAATGGGTATACCATTCCTGCTAATTCATTTAAAGCTTGCATGAATTTTTTTGAATATCCACTCAAAGATATTTTACAATCAACTAACTCTGCTAAATATTTTGTATATACCTGTTCCTCTAAAGGAATTGTTATATACATTATTTGATCTTTATTAAATAATTCTGTCATAAATGACATAGATGGATCATTATAATATGCCATGCCACCAATTATAACTCTTGGCGTAAGGCTTCTTATCTTTGATTCTTTATTAATAATAACCTTTATTTTATCCTGTAGTAAAATGTTCTTTGCTTTTAAATCTCTTAAGAATGCTGTTAATGGTTGAATAGTTAAAATATCCATGCTTTGTACTAAGTAAATTTCTTGTGCATTATTAAAATATTCAATTGGTGTATTAAAATCGCAATCTATTAATATAATTGAATAATTTCTTATAAGTGTTTCCAATATATTAATTGCATTTTTATCTTCATTATTTCGAGAATTTGGTAATGCTGTAAATACTGTTAAATTTCTGTTTACATGAATACCTTCTGCAGTTCCATGTTCTAGATAATCCATTGAATTATAAGCTACTTTTCTTAATGATTCTTCGTTTTTTGTATAAATATAATATGAATTTTTATTTTGTGTCATATCTAAAATTGCTGTATTTATTCCCATTTGTGAAAATAATTCACCTAAATTATTAATTATAAACGATGTACCATTTTTACTAGTTCCTACAAAAGCAACTACCTTTTTATCTTTTGAGATTAAATTCTCAATACTTTCTGTAGGAGATAATTGTTTCGCAATTTCGTTTGTATTAATATTAGAGTTTTCACTAAATGTATTTGTAGTATTCGAAAATGAATCCATAGTATCATTTAATTCTTCTTCGAAACCTGGTAAAGTAGATATATTACTATTATTATCTTCTGAATTAATTGTATTTTCTTCAGTTTCTTCCATATCATCTACTCCTGGTAAAATAGTTGATACTTCTTCTGGCTCTTCATTTCCTAATTCAAAAAGATTAACTGCATTATTGTTTTCATTAGATTCATCATAACTTTTAGATTCTTTTTCATTTTCCTCATTTACATTCTTTTTAGGTCTACCTCTGCCACGTTTTGGTACAGCATGTTGCAATTCGTTTGTATTTACAACTTTTTTAGGTCTACCCCTTCCACGCTTATTTTCTTCTGTTGTAATTAATTCTTCATTTTCTATTGTAGTAACATTATCATTATTCATTTCTTCTATATTATTTTCTTCTTTTTCATAGTTAATGTTTTCTACTGGTTCAATTTGTTCCAAAATAGAATCAATATCATCATCTGCTGACTCTTCAATGCTTTTACTTACATTTGTATTTTCATCTTCTAACTTGGATTTTGTTTGTCCTAGCTTTTTAACACTTTTAGTATTAACTGCAGATGGTACAATAACTGGTTTTGTAAGTTTTGGCTTATTTAATTGATTCTCTATAAAATCTATTTTTAAAGCATCCTTTTTATTTTCAGACGTTTTTTGTTTAGTTGATGTATTTTGTGAAATTCTTTCAGAAAATGTTATAATAGATTGGTATTTTGGCGACTTTTTTTCTAATACTGCCTTTACATTTAATGGTAAAAACTTAGCTATTACTTTAAGTTGTGCATCTGAATATTGAGAAGCAATATTATTAAAACTTTCTACATATGCATCTTCATTTTTCCCTAATTTTTTATAATGAGAACGTATATTTTGAATTTCTACTTCACTTACTGTATCTTCTGATTCTGCTTGATAACTTACATCTTCTGATTCAATTTTATAATATATTTTTGCTTCCTTTTTTGTACGTGGCTTTTTTAGTAATTTAGTTACTGCATCGATACTTCTATCCTGACCTAAAATTGCACTATATATTCCAATTCCAAATAATTTTACTAAAAATTGCTCTGATTTTGTACGCCTGTCTGCGCAAATTAAAATTATTGGTGTATCTTCTCCTTCTGTACTTGTAGCTTCATCACTAATACTATCAAGTTTTTCAAATATAAAACGGTCAATAGCTTCATAATCATTATTTGCAAATGGCTCTAAATCCTCACTTATTACAATTCTATCATAAGTTTTATCTCTTTGTAACTCTTTTACAATTGCATTAAAGTAATAAACATTTTTATAAGAAATTATTTCTTTATAGTCCTTTTGATATTTCTTCACAATAGCTTCAGATATATTTTCATTACTAACAGCAAATAGAACTTTCATTTGTTAACCCCCAATATAATTAATTTCTAAATCCTTTTACAACAATAGCAAATACTAATGGTAATACTTGACATATTACAAATATTGTAACAAAGCCAACTATTAAGAATAAACCTCTATCATGTACGTCTAATTTTCTTATACCTATTACATATTGCCAAATAGCACCAACAGCAATACCAACAAAGCAAAGTGGTATACTATAAATTCTAACTTTATCTAGCATATATGCTGTAAAGCCATATGCTTCAGAACCATAACTTTCTGTGAAATCTTTTAATTCTTTTAATTGTTTTTCTTTTATTTCAATTAATTGTCCTGCTGAAGATTCTGCTAGTATATTATCTGTGCTAGCAAAAACTGAACAACTTCCAAATATGCTTAATATTACTATTAAAGATATTACTACTTTTTTCATTTTATAATGTGCCCCTTTCAATATATAAATCCATTATACTTCTTTTTTACTATAATATCATACAATACAATTGATAAAATAGCAATATTTTATTTGAAAGTTTTTTTATTAATTTCAAAAATAACTTAATATGTAGAAAAGAAGAATAAATTTAATTTTACATATAAAAAGAACCCTCGCATAGGGTTCTTTTTATAGATGTTAATCTGCTGTTACATCTGTCACTTCTTCTGCTATCTTGCAATGTTCGATTTTTACGCTAATCCTTCCGATTTTTTCTAAAAATAGTATTTTTTCAACATCGGAAAGTCCTTCGAACATTTTAAGACAAGCACTAACATTATCAGTTGCCACATTGTTGTTAAATTTGCTTGTATCAGGTATTCTTAGTGTGCTTTCCAAGTCGATTAATTTACTATCATCCTTACTATACGCGTGATCATCAGAGAAAATAAGATCCTTCAATGTATAAAAGGGTCCATTTTCAGCAATTAAAATAGGTAGTAAATTTCCATATGGAATGCTCAATTGCCTGGCAACGTTTCTGTACAGTCTTTCTACAAATACATTCACATCTGTTTTGCAAACATAAAACTTCCCGCTAAAAAGTTCAGCGCTTGCAGACAAGTCTGACCAATCTGTTACTTTTCTCCATGGCAGATTCATTACATCTTTTACTTCCATAACAGTTCCTCCTTGAATTTTGTTGTTTAGAATTTAATTGTTTTATTACTAAAAAGTTCAAGTAAAGCTTCGCACTATTCAGTGCATTGGAATAAATAATATGAAAAGATCAACATATATTATATACTGATATTATATACTGATTTAACATAATTTGCAATATATTATTTAAGCAAATGAATCATTATTTATTATCTTTATATATTTCAAAATAATCAATATTATAAAGTTTATGTATATCTTCTGTTCCCATAATTACTACTTTGTTATTCTCTAATCCTAATGTTTTTAACAGTGATTCTACTGTGTATCCTTCCTCTTCTATATGTTCTATATCTATTTCTAAAAAGTGTGGTATTGCTGGGAATTTATCAATATCGAAATCAATCTTTCCTAACTCATATGAAATTCTTGGTGCTTTTACTTTGCTTATTGGATTTAAACCCATTTCATGGAAGAAATCCATAGTTTCTTTTAATCTACTTGTCTTGAATTTAATTCCTGCTTTTATTTCAGGATTACTTTGATTGACATGCATAGTTACCTTTATAGTTCCCTCATCAGTAACTCTTATTAATTTATCTTTTTCTTTCAAAAAATAATTATTTTCAGTATCAAGTGTGATAATGGTTCTAACATCATCATATACTTTTTTTGCACCTATTTCTTCTAATTTTTTCGTTAGCTCCTTTACATTAACATCTAAAACTTTAATTTCATGTTCTTTATATTCATTTATATTCTCCATAAAATTTTCTCCTATCTCTTTTTATACTTAAAAAATTATATCATATAAAATATTGTTATACAAGAGCTAGAATGTAGCAAAGGAATTTAATTTTAACATAAATTATAACCACAAAATATACTTAAGTTAAGTACGCTTAAAATATTTTTTATATTATTTAATTTATGTTTCATTGTTTTTCAAATAATTTTCTGTTTTTTTCAAATAAATTGCTGATATTATCAAGAAAAACATTAATATTGAAACTGATATTGATAATATATTTACATCATAGAAATAATTATATAATATATATATTAAACTATAACTAATTATCTGTCCTATTACCATATAAATATTATATGTAAGTATATGTTCTTTTTTATATTCTATTAAATCTTTTGTTCTTATTACTGAATATACTATACTACATGATTCTGATTCAATTATTGCTCCTAAAGAATTCATTAAAATATAATATATTAACAGTGTAATAAAGCTCGAGTTATATACTACTAATAATGAAGATAAAAATATTATAATTGCTAAGTGTGGGTAAAAGTCTTTTTTTATTTTTTTGTTATTTAGTATCTTTAATATTTGTAATGATATTATTGAGATTATTGCAAAAATTGAATTATATGTACCTAAATCTATTTCTGTTCCTAATCTTAAAAATAATATTATTGGTAATAATTCTGTCATAGCTCCTTTAGATGATATTCTTCTATAAAACATACATTTATAAATATCTTGTATATGTTTTTTATCTTTTATTATTTTAAAAAATTCTCTCAATTCTAACTTTTTATTACTAACTGTAAAATCTTTTATTTTAAACGATATCGCTATAATGATTAATGTTTCTAATATTAAAATAACAAATATCATATAGTAAGAAAATTTCTGTATTATAAATCCCGAAAAAATAGGAGTTAGTATTGTTGAAATACTTGAAAGTATATTCATATTTGATATAAAGCTACTCATAGTGTCATTATTATTTGATCCAATTACTATTAATTCATATGGAATTAAATAACATGCCTCTACTAATCTTTCTAATATTTTGAATAAGTAAATGTATTTAACTATATTTTCTTTAAATACTGATAATACTAGTATACTTAATATTAATAAAAGGAAACTCATTTTATATATAACTTTTGCATTTCTTGAGTTAATGAATTTTAATATAATATACCAAATTATAAATTCTACAATTACTCCAAATAATGTATATTTTATTATAAAGGTTAAATCATTATTTACTATTTTTAATATATATATATTAAAAAATAAATTAAAAAAAACACTTATAAATTTTCTAAAGAACGAAATTATTGCTATGTATCTTCTATTTTCTTTTCCCATCCTTTTCTCCTATTTTATTGTTTGAAAAGTATTTCATATGTATATGGTTTGTATGATTTTTATTTTGGTGAAAATGGCGTAGTTATTTACAACTCTTAACACCTTCATAATTAATACAAATATCAAGCAATTTATTGTGTCTTTATTTTAACATAATTTTCTTAATTCATCAATACATATATATCCAGACTAATTTCAGGAATTAATTCTAATATATCTTTTAACGATTTGATAAACTTAAAAATAAAAAATTTACTTTATAAATGAGTTATTATATATAAATAGATTGTAAGAATAATCTTTCTTACAATCTATTGGTCTGCACTGCTTTTAGTGCACTGCCGCAAAAGTTTTAGAGAATGATAATATTATTTTTCATCTCTTGGCTTCGGGGCCCTCCTTAAAATTTTATTTACTCTAACGAGTATGATTATATTATATCATATTTTTAATAAATTGCAATAATTTTATAAAAATTAATAGAAGAGCTTAAATATCCCTTACCATTAATTATAATGATAAGGGATATTTGAAACCATAAAAGAAGTTTTTTAATTTTTGATTTTCACTTTTGACTTTATATCTTCTCTTATGCTTCTGGAAGCAACGTTGATTTCCTTTCCACACTCTGGGCAAGTACAATGGAATGTTCTTGGACCATAGTCAGGATATATTCCATCCGTTTTTCCAGTAGGGTGAGATTTTGCATACATATCATTTGCTCCCTCAAGGGTAATGATTGCATTGCAATTTTTACAGGTAACATCAAGCTCCCAGTTAGGAATTTTTCCTTGTTGTTTAACTCTCATAAAGCATTCCTCCTAAATTTTGATATTTTAATTATAGCAAAAAAAATGCTAATAGTCAAATTATGTGAATAATAATATCCTTATACATAGCACTAAAAATGCTTTTAATTATTATTTAATATTATTAAACAAATATAACGCAATTTGATTTTGCTCTTTTTTTGTCATCTCCATAATTTTAGCCATTGTAAACATTATCAAATGGTATTTAGCAAAATTTATTATGGTAGTTTTATATTTTTCATTAACTTTTTTTAACATATTATCAAAATATTTATACATTTCATGCCCATCATATTTTAGATTAGTATAACTACTATTGCTCATACATATCGCTAATCTTAATTTATCTTTATATGACTTTGTCCTTGCCATAAGTCCTAACCCCATATGAGTTTTGACCAATGGTACAAAACTCGGGGGATGATGTAATACATACTGAAAATAAAACTAAAAAAATATCATCCTTTTTCAGAATGATATTTTTATTTATCTGTTTTATAAAGTTCGAACAGATACGTCGTTGGTGCCCAAGGCGGGACTCGAACCCGCATGGTTTCCCGCACGATTTTGAGTCTTTTAAGGTATTTTATACTTAATTATTTTTAGTATAAGATACTACTTTTTAATAAGCTCAAAACTACGGATTTTATAGCAATCATCTTTATTTTTCTTACTTGCTAAATTATATAATAACTTTATATCATTTTGCAAGTTTTTTGAAAAAATGTTAGATGTTTTGTTAGATATGTTAGATGTAATAGTTATTTACTATTGATTAAAATTAAGGCTATTTGCTTAATTGCAAGTAGTCTTTTTATATACAGAGAAATGCAGTACCTCTATAAAAGTGCTAGGTGTAATGAGCCGATGCTAGAAAATACATTCGTATTAGTATAAACGGTCTATTTATACAAAGTGCGTGAGTGAGATTTTACAACCATAGACTCACAATAATAAAAGAGTTTTTGGGAGGCAAAGCTTGGATGTGGATTTATAATTGTAAAAAGTGTGGACAAGTATGCACATTGACAATTAAATACTATTTTATTTGTATTGTCAGCAATTATAGTAGTTCTCTACTTACTAGACTACCTATGAAACGAAGCGACCGACTGACGGTTTCCTACTTTTTAGGTGTAATAATCCTTTTTTCATATATTGGGATTATTACGCCTAATCATCTTCGCTCTCTCCCTCTGGTTTCATAACATATATATTAAAGAAATGGAGTGATTTAAATGAATTTAGAATATATAAAGCAAGGAGATTACTATGTTCCTAATATAGCAATTCCAAAAGAAAACGTGGAAACAATTTATAAAGATATAGGAAAATATGGAAGATTAAGACTAACTTTTTTGAAGGAAAATAATAAAACTTTATATCAAGAATTATTACTTGATAATAAACTACATGAGCA
>CANQRO010000008.1 GCA_947626205.1 uncultured Clostridia bacterium | reverse complement strand
CTTTGTAGTAGGTATAACTTCTTCCTGAACTTCTTCTTTAATGGTCTCACCTTTGTGATTTTTCTTTAAGTGTATATGATTTTTTTCTAATTTTTCATTAATTTCTTTAGCACTTTCTTCTAATTTTTTATTTAATTTATTTATATATCTAATCATTAAAAAAACTGAAAAAGCTATAATAAAGAAATTAACAACATTGGTAATAAATGAACCATACTTTATAGGAGTATTTCCTATATTAAAAACTAAGTCATTAAAATTTATTTTTCCTGTAAACACAGAAACAAAAGGCATAATAATATCATCAACAAGAGAAGTTACAATTTTTTGAAATCCACCACCAATTATAACACCAATTGCTAAATCCATAACATTGCCTTTAGTTGCAAATTCTTTAAATTCTTTCCACATACAAATCTCTCCTTTTACAAATTTTCTATATAATATGATAAAACGTGTAATTTGTCAAATAATGAAGAAAAAGCACGAAATATGTATTATAAATATGGCAATATTATGAAAAATTTATATAAAAATTATCAAGTCCGATATTGTAACAAAAACCGCTAAAAAAGAATAGATAGTATTGACTAAGGGGGCTTTCACATGATATAATATTATAGGTAAAAAAAGGCAAATCATAACCATAATGAAAGATAATAAAAATGAAAGGGTGGATTTTATGAAAATTAAAAAAATAACATCAATACTACTTATTTTTACATTTTTAATAGCAGAATTAAGCTTTTTAAGTGTTAACAATGTTTCAATAGCAGAGAATGTAAATAGTGGTTTAAGTGTAGAGACATATTCAAAAGATTATTATGGTAGACAACTTAATGCACAAGCATGGAAATTTTACGAAGCTATGGTAGATATGTACCAAAATGGAGCTTTTAAAAGAGGATTAGATTATGATTTAGTTGAAAACGGAGTTGTTACTGAACAAGAATTATTGAAATATGCAACAGGAACAACAACATTATTATATGATATGACAGCTGCAAGAGATGCATTTCAATTTGATTATCCAGAAGCATTCTGGATTGATTGGTCAGCTATTTCTTTAAGAGTAACAAGAAATAGTAGTGGTAAATATTTTGCATTTTTAGGTAGAGGAAAAAGAAATGATTATTTCTTACCTGGATTTACTAAAGACAATGTATCTGAAGCAATAACTGAATATGATAGATTATTAAATGAAGCTGTAACACAAATACAAAATACAGCAAAAAAAGAAGATAATGAAGATAGTAATAAGTATGAATTAGTAAAAGCTGCTCATGATTGGGAAATGAATAAAATGTCATACAAATTCGAATATGAAGTAGCAAACTATAACAGTGAAAGTGTAGCATACAGTAATGCTAGAACGGCTTATGACTGCTTAAGATATGGAGAAGGTGTTTGCGAAAGTTATACTAGAGCATTTAAAGCTATATTAGATAAATTACAAATACCTTGTGTAGTGGCTGTCGGAGGATATAGAGTTTCAGATACACAAACAGAAAATCACGCATGGAACTATGTTCAAATTGGTGATAAATGGTATGGAGTAGATGTTACTCACGATGACGATGATGATGAAACAAGACAAAGCCATAGATACTTTATGGTAGGAACAGCTGAGTTATTTGACCGTCGTATTGAATCTGGAGTCTTCTCACAATCTATGTTTGAATTTAAATATCCAAGTTTATCTTCAACTTCTTTACAAGAAATTGAGGAAGAATATGATAGCGGTTTATTCAAAGTAAGAGTAATGACATCAGATTATGTAGAAGAAGGAGAACATGCAGGTTCAGATAAAGGTGAAGTTTTAAAAGATACATTTAGATTATGGGTTAGCTATAATGGTAAAGACTATACTGAAAATGCCAAAGATGGCAAGTATATTTTAGCTCGTTTTGCTACATATAATGAAGAAACGAATGCATGGAAATATACAAACTGGGCATATATAACTCCTACAGTATACCCAGCACTTGAAGAAAAAAATGATGTAGAATTTGGAAATTATATAGATTTCAAATTACCACAAGTTCAATTAATTCAATTTGCTGTTGCAGATGTTGGACCAAAAACAAATGCAGAAGGAATTCCAGAACTTGGTGAATTCTATTATAAAGGTGATCCATCTTTCTTAACAGAAAGAACAGAAGAGTTTGTAAACAATACAGGAAACATATATAAGGCACCACCTTATATTACAAAGGCTACACCAATACAAAGTGTAAAATTAGGCTTTGAAAGTACATTTAGAGTAAGATTAGAATATGATGATTACTTTGATGCACTAGAAGAAAATAGCGAGGGTAATATAGCAATTACAGATGTATATAAACCAGACGGTTCAAAGAGAAATGACTTAATAAATGATAGTCAATTAACAAATGCAGTATATCATTTAGGAAGTAGTGAATCAGATAAAGCTTGGGTTGAATTTGATTTTACACCAAGCACACAATTTGCGGCAAATGAAGTTGCCTATAGCATTGAGTGGAAAGGTGTTGTTGGACATGAAAGTAAAAAAGCACCAATTCCAGCTTGCTATGCAGTTGGAAATAAATGCGATTTCTGCAGTTTAGCTGGTCAAGGAATAGATTGCAATGTGTTTGCACAACCAGAATTAATGGATACATCAAATGTATCAGCTGCAAATTGGAAAACAAAAGATGAAAATGGAGAAGAAGTTAACTTACCAGAAGAATTAGCTGGTGCAGATTTAAGCAAATTATCACACAGATTAACATTATCAACAACAACAATTGCTGATGAAGATAGCGAAAACATGGTTAATTCAGTAAGTGATTTAAAAGGAAAAACAGCAAAAACAGAATCTTATAATATAAGAATGCAATTATGCAAAAAACAAATAGTAAATACAGGAAATAGCGTAAGAATAAGATTAGGATTCCCAGAAGGAACAACTTATGAAGACTATATTTCAGGAAAAAGAGAGTTTAAAGTATATCACTATTCTTATGATGAAATAGGGAATATAACTGGATATAATGAAATAGAAGTTGAAGTAGTTCCACAAGGATTAATATTATATGTAGATTCATTTAGCCCATTTACAATAGCAGGAATTGAAGTACCAGAAGAAGAACAAGCAGCAAAAGCTGAAATTGCAAAACAAAAAGTACTTATGTTATCAAGTACTGACGGTGGATATATAACATATGAAAGTGCTAAAATTGAAAAAATTGACATGAACGATAAAACAGAAGTAACAATTACAATTCATCCAGATGAGGGTCAAACTGTTGAAAGTGTTGCAGTAGGAAGTAAAATAGTTCCATTAAACGACATAAAAGATGGAGAAAATGGAACATATACTTTCAAAGTTTTAGCTGAAGAATTATCTGAAGGTACAACTGTTGTTTATGTTAAATTTATGTCTGCACTAATCGTTTCAGAAGATATTGAAGAGGAACATGGCAGTCAAGTTGAACAACCTGAAGAAGATAAAGGACAACATATAACAGATAACACAGATGATGGAGAAGAACGTTTCCACGTAATAAATGCATCAGATAACAAAACTGTAGAACAGTTACTTTTAGATATGGCACAACCAGATCTAACATTTAAAATATTAGATAAAAACGGAAATGAAATATTAAATACAAGTACAGTAAAAATTGGAACTGGTATGAAAATAAGAATTTCTTCACAAGGTAATTCAGATATATATACTGAAGAAGATATAGTAGTAAAGGGAGACTTAAATGGAGATGGCTTAATGGGAGCAACAGATGTTACTTCTATAAAGAGAGGCTGGGGAAATGATTCTCTTGAAGGATGTTATTTCCATGCTGCCGATTTTGATGGAAGCGGAAAAGTTGGTTCTACAGATATCACAATGTTAAAAAGAGCTTGGCTTGAAAATTAATTCATTTTATAGGAAGGAGAAACGTTTTAAATGAATAAAATATACAAAAATTTAGTAACTTTAATATTATCAATTATATTAATTTGTTCTGCAGGTATAGTTAAAGCTGATACTTCAACAGGTGCACTTGCTTTAGCTGCAGAAACTAGCCAACATCCTGGCGATACATTCACAGTAGCTGTAAATTTCTCAAATTTACAAACTGATGAAAAAGCATCATTTGGAATAAATGGTAAAATAGAATATGATAAAGAAAAATTAGATTTCGTATCAATAGCATCAAACACTGATGGTGGTTGGGATGCAGTTGGACCAAATACATTTAATCAATCAAATATGAGCTATTGGTTTGAAAACACATTTGGCAAAGGAGATATTGGAGCTAATTCAAATATATTTACTTTAACATTCAAAGTAAAAGATGGTGTAACAGGTGATGCTATTATAAAAGTTAATGTTTCTGAAGTTTCACACAATTCAAATTTTCCAGGAGCATCTATCACAATAAATATTACTGAAAAAACTCAAGATAATCCAGCAGTAGACGATCCTTCAGTTGATAACCCACCAGTGGACGATCCAGCAGTAGACGATCCTTCAGTTGACAATCCAACAGTAGATAATCCAACAAAGGATCCATCAGCAGAAGAACCACCTAAAACAGGTGATGAAAACGGAAACGGATCTGAAGGAACTGAAACAGATAAAAAACCTACAGCAGGACAAAGCAGTGAACAAAAAAATGATGGTGGAAAAAATGATAAAACTACATCATCAGGTAGTTTACCTAAAACTGGTGAAAACAATATAGTTTTAGTTGGAATTGCAATATGTGGAATAGCTGCAATTGTTACATTTTGTATTTATAGAAAAGAAACATATAAAAAGAATGACTAATATAAAATAATAGTAAAAAAAAATAGAATAATAATCACAATAGATTATTATTCTATTTTTTAAATAAAGATATTAAATAGAGAATATTGACTATAAAATAGTACAGTATTCTCTATTTTACTTCACATTTTTATAAAAAGTATGGTATAATCAATATGTCAAGTAAAAAATGGCGGAAAAAATATTAAATTTTAAGACTTTATTTTACAAATTTAGTATAATGAAGTGAGTATAATTAAAATGAAAGAGGAAAAATGGAAAAGTTTAAATCTGGTTTTGTAACCATTATTGGAAGAACTAATGTTGGAAAATCAACCTTACTAAATTCTCTTGTTGGAGAAAAAGTGGCAATTATGACCAATAAACCACAAACTACAAGAACTGCAATTAGGGCTATTGTAAATAGAACTAATTCACAAATAATATTTGTAGATACCCCAGGAATTCACAAACCAAAAACAAAATTAGGAAATACTATGTTAGAAACAGCATTTGGAAGTATAAATGATGTTGATGTTGTTTTGTTTGTAATAGAAGCAACAAGTAGTGAAATAAAAAAGGGCGATAATATAATATTAGAAAAGATAAAAGAAGCAAAAAAGAAAACAATATTGATAATTAATAAAATAGACTTAGTTAAAAAAGAGACATTACTAGAAATAATAGAAAAATATAGAAAAGAATATAATTTTGAGGCAGTTATTCCTATTTCCGCTTTAAAGCAAGATAAAACAACGATAATTTTAGATGAAATTGAAAAATTATTAAAACCTGGTCCAGCCTTTTACGATTTAGATGAATATACAGATCAAACGATGAGACAATTGGTTGAAGAAACAATTAGAGAAAAAGCTTTAAAACTTTTAGATGATGAAGTGCCTCATGGTTTATATGTTGAAGTAGAAAAAATGACAGAACGTATGACAAAAAGTGAAAAGCCAATATATGATATAGAAGCAACTATTTTTTGTTTACGTGAATCACATAAAGGAATTATAATTGGAAAAAATGGAGCAATGTTGAAAAAAATAGGAAGTTTTGCTAGAACTGATTTAGAGAAAATGTTTGATATGAAAATAAATTTAAAAACTTGGGTGAAAGTAAGTGAAGGTTGGCAAGATAAGGAAAATTTTGTTAAAAAATTTAAAGCTAATTCTTGAATAAATTAGTAAATTTCGCAAAAGATAAGAAAAGTAGTTTCAATTTATATATAAATTTGATTTGTAGATTGCATAACCTAAGAAAACAAAACATTTTATAGGAAAAATAATATAAATAGATGATAAATAATAGATATTGCATAGATAAATAAAACAATTTTCCTATAAAAAGTAACGAAATTACTTTTAAAAAGTTAGGAGCTGACGCTTATGATTAAACAAATTGCATGGAACACATTCAAAAATACAGGTGATATCAATACATTTATGGAATTATTAAAAGTAGAAAATATTGAAAAAAGTATAAATGGTGAAGAAAAAGATGGGAACATTCAGAACAAATGGAATAATAATTTTAGAAAGTAATATGGGAGATTACGATAAAATGTTAACAATGCTAACACCTGGTTTCGGCAAAATTAGTTGTGCTGCAAAAGGCGCGAGAAGAGAAAAAAGTGCACTTCTTGCAGGTAGCCAATTTTTGTGCTTTGGAGAATATATGCTCTACCAAGGCACTACTACATATCATATTAATTCTTGTGAGACTATAGAAATGTTCTATAATATAAGGACAGATTTAGATAAGTTAAAATATGCTTCATTTATTACAAAAATAATTTATGACGTTACAAACGAAAATGAAAATAGTTTTCAAATATTGCAACTTTTTTTAAATACTCTTTACACAATATCTGAAACTAATAAGAATATGGATTTAATTTTAGCAATTTTTGAATTAAGGCTACTATGTATATTAGGGTTTACACCACATATTTCTACATGTAAAAGTTGTGGAGAAAAAGAAAATTTATTATATTTTAGTTTTAAAGATAATGGACTAAAATGTGGTACTTGTGCAAAAATAGATAAAAGTGTAATGCAGATTTCTGAAGCAACTAGAAATGCTATTGAATACATAGTTTTAGCACCAGCTAAAAAACTATTTTCTTTTGAAATAACACCAAATTGTATTAAAGAACTAGAAATTATTTCTAAAATATATTTAAACGAAAAATTAGAAAAACAGTACAAATTGGAAGACTTGTTTTAATAAAATAAAAAACATTTGCTATAAAAATTGAAAAAAAATATAATATAGTATATAATCAAAAAGTAAACAAAAGAACAAATAAAATAGGAAAGGAAAGAAGTATTATGAATATTAAAATAACAGGAAAAGACGTAAAGGCTACAGATGCAATTAAATCATATGTAGAAAAAAAATTAGAAAGATTAGAAAAGTATTTTGGAGATAACTTTGAGGTAAATGTTACTATAAAATGCGAAGGAAATGAGCAAATTGCAGATATGTTGGTATTGGTTGCAAATGATACATATAAGGCAGTAACAGCCCATAAAGATTTATATGCTGCAATAGATAAGAATATTGACATATTAGAGGGCCAAATTCGTAAAATGAAAACTAAAAAGGATAAACAAAACAAAGAAGATTCAATAAAGCAAAAAGAATTATTAAATGCACAAAATGAACATGAAATTGAAAATGAAGTTATAAAAACATTATATTATGAAGCAAAACCAATGTCTGTTGAAGATGCAATTTTAAAATTACAAGAGAAACCACAAAACAATTTCTATACTTTTATAAATATTGATACAAACAAGGTAAATGTAATTTTTAAATTAAAAGATTCAAAAAATTATGGTATCGTAGAACCAGAATAGACTACAATAAGAAAGGCAGGAATACAATTCCTGCCTTTTTATGTAATATAAATATTATATAAAAAAACAAAAATTATATTCCTACAATTTAAGATAACTAGTATATTAAAACTTATTTACCAATCATGTTGTTTTCAGCTTGTTGAATCATTTTTCTTACCATGTTACCACCTATTTTTCCAGCGTCTTTAGCTGAAATGTTTCCGTTGTAACCATCTTTTAAAGTAACTCCTACTTCGCTAGCTACTTCATATTTGAATTTTTCTAAAGCGTCCATAGCTTCTGGAACTGCTTTGATATTACTGTTGTTAGATGCCATTTTATGTTTCACCTCCTGCAAAAAAGTATTTTACATTTTGAAAAAACATTCTTGCTTCTTCGTAATATAGAATGCACAGATAACATAAAAATAAACTGGTAATTTTTTCTTTAACATTTATAAAAAATTTATTGTAAAAAAAATATATTATATGTATAATAAAGTATAAATTTAAAGAAAGGGGAGTATGATGTATAAAATATTAAATACATCATATTAATAGAGTATGTATAAATTAATAGCCATAGATTTAGATGGAACACTATTAAATTCATATGGAGAAGTTACAAATGAAAATAAAGAAGCCATTTTAAATGCAGTTAATAAACGGAATTAAAGTGGTTCTTGCATCTCGGTAGGATGCCACAAAATGTAAGAAGCATTGCTAAGGAGATTGGTGCTTATGAATATGCAATTTGTGGAAATGGCACACTAATATATGATTTCAAAAATGAAGAAAGTATATATAGCTCATATTTAGACAAAGAAAAAGTTCTTCAAATTATTAAAATTTGTGAAGAAAACAGTATATATTATAATGTATATACAGAATCTGAAGTTATAACGAAGTCTTTAAACTATAATACCTTATTCTATGATAGTGAAAATAATAAAAAGCCTTTGGAAAAAAGAACAAGAATTAATGTAATAGAAAACATATATAACTATATTGAAGAAAATGAAAATTTACCAATTTTAAAAATGACAATATGTGATAGTGATAAAATTATTTTTTCAAGTATAGTTAATAAATTAAAAACAATTTCCAAAATAGAGGTATTAGATGTTGAACACATGTCAAGAAAACTTGTAAAATATGGTACAACAGAGATTCCACTAGAATATTATTATACGGAAATTACGAAAAAAAATACAAATAAATGGATAGCAATTGAATTTTTAATAAAATATCTTGGAATTAAAGAAAGTGAAGTAATAGCAATAGGAGATAATATTAATGATAAAGAAATGGTGGAAAATGCAGGAGTTGGAATTGCAATGGGAAATTCAATGCTTTCATGCAATAAAATTGGAGACGTAGTAGTCTCAGATAACGATCATAACGGAGTTGCAGAAGCAATAAAAAGGTATGTAGGACGAGCTTAAAAAGAACAATATTACAATAATATTACAACAACATTATTTTTACGTAACACGCAAGAAAAATGTTGTTTTTAAGTGTTTTTTGATATACAATAAATATAAATGGGTGATATTTTGCAATATCATGTTAAGGAGGAATTAAAATGGCAACAAATCCAATGCAAAAAAAAGCAAGAAATTCTATGTTATTAGGTATTGTAATAGGATTATTAATAGGTTCTATTGTAATAGTATTCTTATTTTTACAATTAACGAAATTACAAAAAGAGGCAGAACAAAAAGAAACAGCGTTTACACAAGTATATGTTTTAAATAAAAATATAAAGTCTGGAAGTAAAATAACTGAAAATGATCTTGTAGCAGTACAAGCATCACAAGAAGCTGTACCATCTGATTTTCTTACAATTAATGATATTACAAGCAATACAATTGCAAAATTAAATTTAACAGTTGGTAGTATATTATCACAAACATTGGTACAAGAATCAACTGAAAAAATTACATCAGACTTAAGAGAACAACAATACAATATGATTGTATTACCACGTGATTTAGAGGTAGATGATTATATTGATATTCGTTTAACTTTACCAAATGGTCAAGATTATGTAATTGTATCTAAGAAAAAAATTAAAAATATAAATGAAGATACAGTTTGGCTAGATTTGTATGAAGAAGAAACATTAGCAATGAGCAATGCAATTGTAGAAGCATATAGAATGTCTGGTTCTAAAATATATGCTACGATATACGTTGAACCTGGAAATCAAACCGGCGCAACACCTACATATGTACCAAGTACAGAAGTTATAAATCTTATTAACTCAGATAGAAATATAACAGAAGAAGCAAGAAGAGCTTTAGCAGAAAGATATACAGCTAGTATAAGAGAACAAATTTCATCACAAGTAAGTCAAGCTGGAGAAAATGGAAATACAAGATTAACTACTAAGATGGAAGAAGAAATTACAAGATCAAAAGAAGCTAGACAAGAATATTTTGAAATGCTAAATGGTGCAATGTAAAAAAATTAGAGAGGAGAAAATATGGAAATAGTAGGATTTATAGGAGGACATACAAAATTAGATTTAATGCTTTATGTTGCAAAAGTATTAACTGCCACAGGAAGACGAGTTTTAGTTGTTGATAATACAAAATTGCAAAGAGCAAGATATATTGTTCCTGCAATTAATCCTGCTAAAACATATGTTACTAATTTTGAAAACATAGATGTGGCAGTAGGATTATCAAGTTTTGAAGAAATTAAAGAAAACCTTGACATTTCACAAAATTTTGAATTACAATATGATTTTTGTTTAATTGATATAGATAGCAATGAAAATTTTGAAAACTTTAACATGTATCAAGCTAAGAAGAATTATTTTGTAACATCATTTGATTTATATTCATTAAAAACAGGATTAGAAATATTAAATAATTTGCTACAGACAATTAATGTAACAAAAATACTATATTCTAAAGATATGTCCAAAGAAGAAAATGAATATTTAAATTACTTAGCTTTAGAAACAAAAGCTAATTGGAATCAAGATTATTATTTTTATATTCCAATTGATAACGGAGATGAAAGTACTATAATTGATAACCAAAGAGTTTCAAGATTATCTATAAAAAGATTAAGTTCACAATTTAAAGATAGTTTATTTTTCATTGCTTTAGATATATTAGGGGAAAACGAAGAAAGCAATTTGAAAAAATCATTTAAAATATTAGAAAAAGGAGTATAAAACAATGCCAATTATTACATTTTGGAGTACAATAAATAAACCGACAGGACAAACGATGTCACTTGCAGCCATTGCTACTAAAATGGCAGTTGAACACACTAATAGAAGTATTATTATTTCTACAAAATATAATGATGATACTCTAGAATCATGCTTTAAAGTAAGTAATAATAAAAATGTAATACAAAGATTAACTAAAACTCCTAATATAGAAGTTGATAATGGAATTGATGGATTAGCAAAGCTTGCTTATAGTGGAAGAGTATTACCAGATATAATTCAAAATTATGCACAAACAATTTATAAAAATAGATTAGATGTATTATACGGTTATAAGGAAGTTACAGATAGACCATCATATGACGAATATTTGAAATTAAAACAAAAATATAAAGAGATAATTACTAACGCAAACAAATTTTATGACTTTGTTTTTGTGGATTTAGATAAAACTATAAAGGATGATATGGTAAAAGAAATATTAAGAATTTCTGATGTTATAGTTGTAAATCTAGAACAAAAAATTAATATGATTAATGATTTTATGGAACTTCGCAAAAACCAAGAATTATTGAAAAAAGATAATATTTTATTAAATATTGGAAGATTTGATAACTTTTCAAAGTATAATATTAAAAATATATCAAGATATACAGGAACCAAAAAAGATATACTAACAATACCATATAATACATTATATTTTGAAGCAGCAAGTGAAAATCGTGTAGCAGATTTATTTCTGAAACTTAGAAAAGTAAATGACGCTGACAGAAATGCTAACTTTATAAAACAAGTAAATGAAGCGGGAGAAAAAATTATTTACAAAATACAAGAAATACAAATGGGTGTATAACGAACGAGAAGAGGAGGAGACTTATATGCTATTTAATTTTATCTTAATAGTTGTTGTCCTATTAGGTGCAGGAATGCTACTTATACGTTCAATAACAAAGAGAAAAGAGCAGAAAGTTGAACAAGAAGTACAATTAGATGACAAGACATATAGCTTAGATAAAATGACAGATTTCATAAAAAGAAGATTAGATGAAATTACAAAAATAAATTTATATGATATAGGTCTTTCAGAAGAAGAGTTAAAAAGAAGAAAAAAGAAGAAATACGAACTAAAAAAAGCTTTAAAAGGTTGTACTTATGGAGATGTTAATGATAAAAAATATGTAAAAGAATTAATATATGATCTTTTATTAAAAGAATATGGAGTAGACGAAACTAATATATCAAAAGCAATACCATTTGATATACCATCACTTTTAACAGAACAAGATAAATTTGATATATTAATTTATATGTATAAAAAAGATTTTGGATATGAAGCATTAACGCAACTTATTAAAAAATATAATCTAGCAACATTAAAATATATATCAGGTGAAACAAAACCAAGCTATGTGATAACAGGAGAAGAAATTAATGATATATTTGAAAAAGAAAATCTTGTACTTTCTTTTTCAGATAAATTAAATATAGTAGTACAAAGAATTTATCAACATTATAAAGGATATAGTAGTATTGATGAAATAAGAGATATGAATATAGATGGAGTATCTGGTGGAGTATCTGGACTTCCAGAATCTTTCCTTTCACAAGTAGCTCAAACAGATGGAGATTATTTAGATCAAGTTCTAGAAAGCAAAGTGCCAAGAGCATGTGATAGTATTTGGATTTTCTTCCAAGGTAAATCTATTCGTTTAGCATTTCTTTCTTTCGGAACTGAGAGCGAATTAAAAAGAGTTTGTCAAAACATTTATAAATACAATAACCCAGGACAATTATCAGATAGTAATGGTTACAAAATTAACGAAATGAAAGATGGATCTCGTGTTGTTGTAGTAAGACCATCATTTTCAGAAACATGGGCATTTTTCGTAAGAAAATTTGACGTAAAGCGTGCAACTCTAGAACAGTTAGTAGTATTTCCTGGTAAAGAACAGGCAATTGATTTACTAAAGTTTTTAGTAAAAGGTGCAAGAATTATTTCTCTTACGGGTGAGCAGGGTTGTGGAAAAACTACTATGCTTATGGGTATGATAGAAAATATTTATGAAACTATGAATATAAGGGTACAGGAAACTGCATTTGAGTTACATTTAAGAAAAATATACCCAACAAGAAACATATTAACATTCAGAGAAACAGAAACAATTTCTGGACAAGAGGGACTTGATGTTCAAAAGAAAACAGATGGTTCTGTAAATATTATAGGTGAGGTTGCAACAGACCCCGTAGCTTCTTGGATGATACAAGCAGCTCAGGTTGCATCTAAATTTACATTATTTACACACCATGCAAAAACTTTTCCAAACTTAGTAACAGCTCTTAGAAACTCTATGTTGAGAACTGGCGTATTTAATGATGAAAGAACAGCAGAAGAACAAGTTGTACAAGTATTAAATTTTGATGTTCACTTAGTTAAAGACTTTAAAGGAAGAAGATACATAGAAAGAGTTACAGAGTGTATTCCTGTTGAAGACAAAAATGAATATACTTTTGACCATAGAAATGAAAAAACATTAGAAGGAAAAATAGATAAATTTTTTGATAATGCAACACATTATTTTACTAAAGTAACAGATAGACAACTATATAGATATGTAAATATTATGGAATATATTGATGGCGAATATGTACTAACAAATAAAATATCTGATAAAAATATTCGTGAAATGAGAAATAATATGGACGAAACTGATGCAGAAGCATTTGATAAATTCATAGAAGAAAATTGGCCTAAAGAAACTGTTACATCATCAAGAAGAGGAAGAAAATCAAAATAAGATTAAAAACAAATTAATTACTAAAGAGAGGAGGTGCATTTAAACGATGTCTAATAACGTAATAATTTATGGATTAATGGGAATTGCAGGATTATTTTTACTTGTTATCATTGCATATTTAATTCTGATGAAACGTATGAATAGAGCTGACATTAGACAACAAATGGCTTTAAGAGTTGGAGTAGAAGCACAGAATTTCTCATTAGACGTAATATATCAAAAATTATATATGTTTTACATAAAAGTTCCTGGATTAAAACGTTATTTAGTTAAATTAAGAAAAAGATTAGAAATAATAAATATAGAGGATGAATATTTAACAAGACGTCAATCTGCTAAAATTTTAACAAATGCACTTCTAATTATTATACCACTTACATTTTTTATTATCGCGGTAGCAAAAAATAATACACTACTAATGGCAATTTTAATTATTTTTGAAATATTTATGATTGAAACTTTAATTGGACGGAATGGTAGATAAAATAGATAATAAATTACTAAAACAACAAGTGGATTTCTTTGCTGAGATCAGACATGCCTACCATGAATATAATATGGTAGAAGAAGCAATTTACCAAGTAGCGCAAAATGATGAATTAGAGGTATCTCGTCAGGCAGAGAAAATATATGATATACTAATTTCCGATGATCCAGAAGTAGAACTTGAAAAATATTATGATATTGCACCAAATAGCTATTTAAAGGAGTTCGCAGGAATATCATACTTAACAAGAGAATTTGGAGATAGAAAAGATCAAAATGGTGCGTCTTTATATTTAAAAAACTTAAATAATATTACACAAGAAATGCAAATTGAAATTTTAAAAAGAGACAAATTAGATTATACATTTCAAAGCTTATCTGTAATTGCTGCAATTCCAATTTTATTTATTGAACCTATAAAAAATTGGGCAGTATCTCAATTTAGTTTTACATCACAGTTTTATGATGGAAAAGGTGGATTAATTGTACAAACATTGTTGCTTATATTAACTTTTGTATGTTACATATTAATTAGAAAAATTAAAGATAATTCTGCTACAAATGCTAATTTGAAAAATACTGAAAATCCATGGCAAGAAAAATTATATAAAATAAAACCCGTAAAACAAATTGTAGATTTATTTATGCCTAAAAGAGGTACAAAGGATTATCGCAAAATAGAAAAATTACTAAAAGATTCGGCTTCTAAGCAAAAATTACATTGGATATATATAAATAGAATAGCATTAAGTATCCTTACATTTATCGTTTCTATTTTTATGTTTTACCAATTACATAAAGTAACTATTCAGTATATATATGAACAGCCAACTAGTGATTATAATATACTGGGGCAAATGTCGCAGTTAGATGAAAAGAAAGCAATAGAAACAACCAAAAGGCACAATTATTTTCTTGATAGATTTAAAGGAAAGACATCAACTACAAAAGAACAACTTATAACAGCAATGAGATATTCAGATTATTATGAAGATGCAACAGATGAAGAAATTGAAAAAGAAGCTGATACAATTTTTACTAAATTACAAACAATAAATAGTGAGTATTTTCAATGGTTTGAAATTCTATTTTCATTAGTGTTTTCAAGCATAGCATATATGTCTCCTATATGGATATTAATGTTCCAAATAAAAATGCGACAATTAGATATGGAAGATGAGGTAATGCAATTCCAAACAATTATACTTATGCTAATGAAGATTGAAAGAATAAATGTAGAAATTATTCTAGAATGGCTTGAAAGATATGCAAATATCTTTAAGGAGCCAATAACAAAATGTTTAAATAACTATGAGGCAGGAGCGTGGGAAGCATTAGAAGAGTTAAAAAATGATGTTTCATATGTTCAATTTATTAGAATTATTGAAAGCTTACAAGCTGCTGTAGAAAAGATACCTATTGAAGAAGCATTTGACGAACTAGATACAGAAAGAGCATATTACCAAGAAAAAAGAAAAGAATCAAATGAAAGATTAATTTCTAGAAAAGGTATGATAGGAAAAGTTATAGGTTTTGCTCCTATGATATGTTTATTCGTAGGATATTTGATTGTACCATTAGTTGTAATTGGTATGTTAAGTATGACATCTGCATTTGAAACAATGAGTAATATGGCATAATAATATATATTTGAAGAGGAGAGAGTGCAATGGAAAATGCATCAAAAGCTTTATTAATAGCTGGTGGAGTTTTAATGGCATTGCTAATTATAGGTACTTTGGTATACAGTTATAGAAGTGTTGGAGAATATTTTGCAGAATCAGAAAATATAAAATTGACTGAACAATTGTCAGCATTTAATAACCAATATGAATCTTATCATCGAAATTTATTAAGAGGAACTGAAGTAATTTCAGTAATTAATAAAGCTATTGACAATAATAATAGATATTCTGATGAACCAAACTATAATGTTCAAATAGAATTTGAAATGGTAGAAAAATTAGTATATAAAAAAGATGGAACTACATCAACAGGAGTTAACTTCGAAGTTGGTAAACGATACAATTTAACATCATTTACACAAATTAAGCAAAATACTGATGCTTTTACAGATTTTAAAAGAAGGATTTTTGACTGCAAGTATGTAGGATATAATTCAGATACAGGAAGAGTAAACTATATGTTATTTATTGAAAGAAAGCTAGATGAAGATGAATATATTTATAGTTTTTAGAAAACGGAAAGTAAGGAGGAAAGCACTATGGAAAACGCATCAAAAGCTCTTATAATAGCGGCAGAAGTATTATTTGGTGTATTATTAGTAACAGTAGGATTATTTATTTTCCGAGCTATGGGAGATTTTTCTGATACCGTAGAAGATAATATAGAACAAACAGTGATTAGGCAATTTAATGCTCAATATGAAGAGTATTTATTTAAACATGATAAATTGACAGCACAAGATGTTGTAACATTAGGAAATTTAGCTAAGAATTATAATGACTATCGAGGCGAAATAGCAATTACTGTCAAAGTAAATAATGTAGAAAGCAAATTTGTAAATGCACATGCACTAACAGATAAAGATATATATGAATTTATAAACCAGTATTCTGTAAAGAATGAAATATATTTTACATGTAAAACAATAAATTATAATCCTGAATCAGGCAAAATTGATAATATAGTTTTAGCTAAAAACTAATATAAGGAAATAATATGAAGTAAAAAATTAATGAAATATATGGAATTTAAACTAAAAAATAACTCATTATAAAAGTTGATAAATTTAAAAAAACATAGTATAATGAAAAGAGGATTAAATGTGATAAAAAAACTAACATTTATATTTGTAATCATATTTCTAATGATTCTTCTTGTAGTATATGCTTCTTATAAAATGAATTTACAAAATTTGCAACAAATTTCAGAAGAAAATGCGTATTATGAAGCATATTTAAACAAGCAAGTGTTTGGTACAGATGTACTTACTGTAATAAATAAAGCTACAAACGAGAATGTGAAAAATGATATATTAAAGGATGAAAAAGGTTTTTTTATTGAAAATGATACTAATTCTATTAAAATTGAATTGAATATGTTAAATAATGGTGAGAAAGCTACTTATCAGATGGAGACAATTCAAACAGTAGGAACAAAAGGGTTTATTAAAAATTTTAATTTAATTTATTTTAAATGTACACAAATTGAATATCATGATAAAACAAAAAAAGTTAAAAAGGTAGTTTTTGAACAGTTAGAAGAGTAAAAGCGTTATTAAATTTTAGATTATAGAAAATAGTCTAATTTATATAAAAAATAAAAGGTATTTTAAAATTCAAAGGAGGAAAAAGATTATGGAAAATGCATCAAAAGCTTTATTAATTGCAGGAGCTATATTAATTGTTATTTTACTTATTGGAGTAGGAATGTTGGTATACCAAGGGGCAATGGGTGGCATAGATGAAGGTATACAAAAAATGACTGCACAAGAACAACAAATGTTTAATTCAACATTTACTAACTATGAAGGAACTAGAGTTTCTGGCTCAAGAGTAAGAGCATTAATACAAGATATTATTTCAAGCAATAATGCAAACAAAGAAATTAATGGCAAATTAGTATCAATAGGTGGAGATACAACTATTGATGTAACAGCACAAGATTTAAAATCTTCTGCATTATCTGATTTAAGAATATCTATTAATACAGGAGCATATTATACTGTTAAAGCACCTACAGGAGATAATGGTTTAGTAAATAAAGTAACAATAACAAAAAATTAGTTATATAGTCTATAATAAAGAAAGAAAGGGTAGTGGGAGGAATGGAAAATGCAGTTGATGCTTTTAAAATAGGATTTGCATTATTGGTTTTTGCAATAGCCATGGCACTTACCTTTTCTGTTATAGGACAAGCAATTTCTACAGCTGATACTATTTTTGCAACTACTGATAAAACAAATTATTATGATTATGTAGAAAATAGCGACTATAATGTATTAGAAGATAGAATTGTAAGTTTTGAAACAATATTACCTACAATTCATAGATATGCAAAAGAACAATATGCAGTTACTATATTTAATACTAATGGAGTTCCAATTGTTAGATATGATTTATATACAGAAGGATTTATGACGAATTGGAATGAAATTATAAAAAGAATGCAAAATGGAGACACTCAAAGTACAATTCAATATAATGAAGTAAAAGAATATTTAGATAAAGTGCAGTTAATAGTAAATAAGGAACTTGGAACGAATGTTGATATTATGACATATATAGGAAATCCAACGAGCATACATACTATTGGCTCACAGCTATTATACTATGGAACAGCTGATAATAATAATATTACATTAGTAGCACCATGGATTGGAGATGCTAATAACGATATTCTACAAAGGATAAAAGCTGACATGGTAAGTGGAGGAACATATAAAAAACAGTATGGTTCTTACGATATTATTTACTATGGAAAAAATTTAATGCAATATCAAAATAGAAAATTTAAAGAAAAATTTGTTGAGATTGCAACAAGTGGACAAAAGATAACTGATGGAAATGATAGTATTGAAACTATTAAAGGTAATAATAGATTAGAAATAATATATATTTTACAACCATAGTAATAAAGGAGGAATAAAAAATGGGGGATACGTTAATTACAATTGTAGCGATTTTCTTAGCAGCAATATTAATGTTTGTATTTCCACTTATGTCAATATCTGAAAGAAATGATGATATTGCACAATTAAGTGTACAAGCGGCAACAGTAGAATTTGTAGATAATATTCGTGAAACAGGAAGAATTACAGCAACAGATTATGATAGTTTTATTCAAACTATTTCTGCAACAGGCAATACTTATGATGTACAAATGGAAGTTAAAATTTTAGACGAAAATCCTGGTAAAAAATCTGCACAAACAAGTGTAGATAAAATAGGAGAAAATACTTATTACACTGAATATACATCACAAATATTAGAAAAAATTTATGGAAGTAGCACCAAAACAATGAAATTAAAAGAAGGAGATATGATTTCTACTACAGTTAAAAATACAAATACTACTATTGGACAAATGCTAAAAAATTTCTTTTATAGCATTACAGGAAATGATACATATCAAATCGCTGGTTCTCATTCTGGAGTTGTTATGGCAAGCGGAGCTGAGAAATAGTTTTTGATTTTAAGTTAGAGTAAAGGTGAAGAAACATGAAATTACAAAACATGACAGTAATATTTTCAATTATCGTAATACCAATAGCTTTACTCTTGTCTGCTTATATAGGAACACAAATTGATACAATGGCTCTACAGCAACAATATGACACTAAGTTACTTAGTGCAACACATGATGGAGTAGTGGCATTTGAACTAAATACTATCAATAATAAATATTCTACTAATGCTGATTCAATAAGAAGGGATATATTAGCATCTATTAGTACATTTCAAACAAGTCTTGCAAATGCTTTTGGTTTGCCACGGATCAAATGCTAGTACTATTATGCCGTATATACCAGCATTAGTTTTTACATTATATGATGGTTTTTATATTTATTCACCAAATGAATATACTTATGAAGAAAATGGAACAATTAAAACAGGATATGAGCATATATTAAAACCGTATATTCATTATAGTATGAGATATAAAAGCGGGGCAAACAATATTGTTATCAATTACTCTTTAGATAATTATATTTCTGTATATGGATATATAGCTGGACAAGGATATATTGCAAAATCTGGTTATTTAATTAACTTAAATAATGTAGTACTTTCAGGAAATACTGTAATAGGGTATCGTATTTCTAATACGTATACTTTACCAACAAATATTACTGAAACTTTAACTGAGTATGATGCAAATGGAAATTTAGTGACCAAACAAAGCGATAGTATGAAAAAATATTATCAGGAAGCTTATGAATTTACTAAATGGGCTTTAAATGAGGCAAAATTACAAGACATAGTAAAACCATCTAATGCTATTAGAAGTGATGGTAATGTATATAATGAATTTCAAAATGATAATACAAGTGTTTTGAATATTTCAGATTCAAATGATCCAAGTGATAGAGCTTCTGAATTTGTTCAACATAAAAGGGAAGTAATGAGAATAGCAATACAAGAAAATTTAAATAATGCAATTGCAGTTTATAATAAACATTCAATTAGTTTAGGTACCAATACTAATTTTTCTATGCCAGTTTTAACAGATGAAGATTGGGAAAAAATATTAACAAATGTTAATATGATAAGTTTTATGCAGGGCATACACGTAGGAATAAAATCATATAACAATTATACTATTATAACAAGTACAAAAAATAAGCAATATATAAATGAAAATTCACTTTTCTTTTTAGATAATAGTGGAACATATCATAGAATTAATTGCCCAATTTTAAAAAACAATTCAAGTGGTCCAATTGTTGGATATAAAAGTGTAGACTTTAAAAAATTATTAAATCCAGAAGATAAAACAAAATATTATTACAAGCATTGGGAATATGCATGCTACGAATGTATAGTTGCTTCGTTAGATGAGGATATAAATATCGATAATTTGACAAATTCAGAATTACAAGCATATTATACTGCTTTAGCACGCGAAAGATATGATACAGACAAAATTACTAAAATATTAAAGTAATTAAAATTTTAAATAAAATGAGAAAATAAAATGTTTTAAAAAATATATATTTGGAAAAACTAATTATAAATATAAAAAGATGTGAGGTATAGAACATGAATAACATTCTTAAAATATTTATAATTAGTTTTTTATTACTTGTTTTGATCTATGTTGTAAATATTACATCTATTCCAAACCAAATTGTGTTATTTCAAGGTGAAAATTATAATTTAAAAACTGTCTTAGGAATTACGGTAAACAAGGAAGAAAATGATTTTTTTACTAAACATTATGAAACAATACAAACATCAAGTAATTTAAACAATAGTAACAAAATTGGAAAAATGGATTTCAAACTAAGTTTATTTGGAAAAATTCCTCTTAAAAGTATAACAGTAAATGTTGTTCCAAAAACATCAGTTGTTCCATTAGGAAATGTTGTTGGATTAAAACTATATACTAACGGTGTTTTAGTAGTAGGAATGAGTGAAATTGAAGGGCTAGATAATAAAAAATATAAACCGTACGAAAATAGCGGAATAGAAGAAGGAGATATGATAATTGCTATAAATGAAAAAACTGTAACTTGTACTTCAGATTTATTAGAAATAGTAAATAAAGCCAAAGGAAACAATTTATCAATTCAATATGTAAGAGATGGCGATAGTTTAAACACCAATATAACACCAATACAGGGGATTGATAAAACATATAAGCTTGGTTTATGGGTTAGAGATGCAGCTGCAGGTGTTGGAACAGTTAGCTTTTATGAACCATCAACTAAGACTTTTGCAGCACTTGGACATGGAATTCAAGATATAGATACAGGAGAAATATTAAACATAGCAAAAGGAGATTTTGTAAGTACAAAAATTGTTTCAATTACAAAAGGTGAAAAAGGAAATCCAGGAAAAATACAAGGTAGCATAGAAAATAGTACAGTAATAGGGGAAGTATATAAAAATACAGAATTTGGTGTATATGGTAAATTAACTAACATATCAGCTTTAAATATTAATGTAAATGATGCTATGGAAGTAGCTTCAAGAGATGAAATTAAACAAGGAAAGGCAAGTATTATTTGTACATTAGAAGATGGAAAGAAAGAAGAGTATGAAGTAGAAATAGAAAAAATTTATAAAAATAATAACCAAAATAATAAAAGTATGCTTATAAAAGTTATAGATAAAAATCTAATAGAAAAAACGGGAGGCATTATACAAGGAATGAGTGGAAGCCCAATAATACAAAATAACAAAGTAGTAGGTGCTTTAACTCATGTTTTAGTAAATAATCCAGAGGTAGGATATGGAGTGTTTGCGGATTTAATGATAAAGCAAGCAAGAGAAGTTAAATAGATATATTAAAAAGTAAAGAGGTAGATATTT
Organism: uncultured Clostridia bacterium; assembly: GCA_947626205.1. GTDB lineage: Bacteria > Bacillota > Clostridia > TANB77 > CAG-508 > RGIG8482. The sequence goes on along the minus strand of CANQRO010000008.1, from coordinate 3,866 downwards.
TACCTCTTTACTTTTTAATAGTTATAATATGGTTTACTTTTAATAATAAAATTCATAAAAATTAAAAAAGTTATTATGCAAGTAACATAGAACCTAAGTCTGTTATATTACCTGCACCCAATGTTAAAATTAAATCATTTTCCTTAGCATGTTCTTTTATGTATTTAACAATATCTGCAAAATCTGAGATATATTCCGAATTTGCTTTTCTAGATGTATTTAAACGATCAACAATATCTTTTGCAGATACACCATAAATATTATTTTCTCTAGCTGCATAAATATCTGTTATAATAATATGATCAAAATTGCTAAGTGCTTCCGCAAAATCGGATAAAAGCTCTTTAGTTCTACTATATGTGTGAGGTTGGAAAATAACCCAAGACTCATTAAATTTTTTATTACTTAAAGCATTACATGTAGCTTTAATTTCTGTTGGATGATGAGCATAATCGTCATAAACAGAAATATTATTATAACTTCCTTTATATTCTAATCTTCTATGAACACCTTTGAATTCATATAAAGCACTTTTCATGGCTTCTTTACTAATATTATAATGGTTACATAAACTGATACAAGCTAAAGCATTTAAAACATTGTGTATACCTGCAACAGATAAAGTAAAGTGTTCATAAAGATTATTTTTATAATATGCATCAAAGCTAGCAAAACCATTAGAATCAAAGGTAATATTTTTAGCTGTAAAATCAGCATTTAAATTATTAATTCCATATGTAGTATAACTAGATAAAGTATAATCTTTTAAATCTAAACAATTAGAATCATCTGCATTTAACACTAAAAAACCATCCGATGGTAATAATTTAACGTATTTAATAAAAGCTTCTTTTATACGTTCAAAAGTTTTAAAATAATCTAGATGATCATTATCTATATTTAATATAATTTCAGCTTTTGGATGAAATTTTAAGAAACTTTCTACATATTCACAAGCTTCAATAATGAAATATTCACTATTTCCAACTTTATAATTACCATTAATTTCTTTTAAAATTCCTCCAACTTGGATATTTGGATCTTTTCCAGCTTTTAAAAAACAGGTAGCTACCATAGAGGTAGTAGTTGTTTTTCCATGTGTGCCAGATATACCAATAGTATCTTGAAATGATTTAGTTAGTTCTCCTAAAAAATCACATCTTTCTATAATTGGAATATTGTTTTGCTCCGCTTTTATAATTTCTGGATCATCTTTTTTTACAGCAGCTGTGTATACAACAGCGTCAGATTTTAATAAATTATCAAAATCATGACCTATTGTTACTTTTATACCATTTTCAATTAATTTATCAGTTATTTCAGAAGAATGGGCATCAGAACCAGTAACTTTAAATCCCCAGTTATGTAAAATTTCTGCAATACCACTCATGCTAACTCCACCAATGCCTATCATATGTATATGTTTATATTTTTTTATATTTTCTATATTAGCCACCCGTCCATACGCTCCTTTTAGTTGGTTTAACTCTATATAATTTATAGCAAATAAATTATATACTTTAATATGTTTTTTTTCAATATATTTTATGTATTATGTCAAAAAAGTGTTAAATAGTGTTAAGCAAACAAATTCAAGTATGATTATAAAAATAAATATTTAAATAAATTTTCTATTTTTTGTAAAACTAAGGGGGAAAAAAATTATTTATGACGAATAATATATTTGTACATAGAAAGTGTGTATAAATTTTTAACATTTAGAAAGAGGTGCTTAAGGTATGCAAATAACAGACGTACGTTTAAGAAAAGTTAATTCAGAGAACAGAATGAAAGCTGTTGCTTCTGTAACATTCGATAATGAATTTGTAATTCATGACATTAAAGTTATCGAAAGTCAAAATGGATTATTTATAGCTATGCCAAGTAGAAAAACTCCAAACGGAGATTTCAAAGATATAGCTCATCCAATTAATGCTGAAACAAGAGAGAAGATTCAAAAGGCTATTTTAGAAGCTTATGATTCTCCAGATGCTGAAGAAAGCTCAGAATCAGCAGAATAATATAAAATGAAAAATGACCTATAAGGTCATTTTTTTGTTTATAAAACATTAGAAGATATTTTAAATATAATTTTAAAATATAATAAATATAGAAAATTATATACTTTTTAGAAAATAAATTTTTATTCTATTCTCATTTTATTTTGAAAATCAAGAACTTCAATCAAAATTTGATAATATACATAATAAAAAGTAGCTCCACAAAAAAGTGGAGCTGCATTGATCTTAAAGTCCAAAAAATAAACTTCCTATAATTTTAAATTCTTCCGCAGAATTTGTGAACATCTTGAAACTCTTTTCGCCATCAGCACAATCCTTGTTAATTCTAAAACTAAACCGTAATTGCTTAGAAATTTTTCCAGCACATTGTAAACTCTTAATCTGATTTACAATAGAAGGAATATCTTCAATATTAACGAACTTTGATGCAGAAAAATTAGATTCTTTAGACATAATAGATCTCCTTTAGTTAAAATTTTTAATGCATGCTTTAAGTATAACACTGTTATGTAACTAAATCAATATTTATTAATAATATTTTATTAATATTATTGAAAGGAGCAATAAATTTGCTATTAATACTAAATTGAATAATATAAAAGTACATATAATCTTATAAAATATGCATGATTCATTAAAAAAATCTATAAAAAAGTGTTGACATTTATGCATAAGCGTTATATAATAGTTGGGCATGTAGATTTGCGTTGAAGCGGAATGTGGCTACATCCTAACGGGTGGAGGGAACTTCCGTGGAGTATGTCTTGGCTTAGACCGGGCGGTAAGAAAAGCACTTACCCAAGATAATCATGCGAAAAACTTGGGTTTTTATATGGTAATAAAAGAAACACCAGGGTGCGTTTAAACTTGCCAAGGTACATTTATATTTTAAGGAGGGAAAATACTTATGGCAACAACAAATCAAATGGTAGGAAGCGAAAAAATTAGAATAAGATTAAAGGCTTATGATCATGTTGTTTTAGATCAGTCTGCTGAAAAAATAGTAGATACTGCTAAAAGAACAGGAGCTAAAGTTTCAGGTCCTATTCCATTACCTACAGAAAAAGAAGTTGTAACAATTTTACGTAGTCCTCATAAGGACAAAGATTCAAGAGAACAATTTGAAATGAGAACACATAAAAGAGTTATAGATATTCTTTATCCAACACAAAAAACAGTTGACAATCTAATGAAATTAGAATTACCAGCTGGTGTTGAAATAGAAATAAAATTATAAAGTGTTTTAACGTTAATAATGAATAATTCTATTATTACGTTATAGTGTAAGTAAATCTTACATCAAAAGGTGATTAACTTTAAATTTGAAAATTTTTAGTAATTAAAATAAACCAAGCTAATTTATATTAGCCAATAGTTAGGAGGAAAAATAAAAATGAAAGCAATTATAGGAAAGAAAATTGGAATGACCCAAGTATTTGATGAAAAAGGTACAGTTATTCCAGTAACAGTTATTCAGGCTGGTCCTTGCAAAGTAGCACAAGTAAAAACTGTTGAAACAGATGGCTATAATGCAGTTCAACTTGGATTTGGAGATATAAAAGATAAACATGTTAATAAACCAGCAAAAGGACATTTTGCAAAAGCTGGAATTGAAAACAAAAAACACTTAAGAGAATTCAGAATGGAAAATATAGATGTTAAAGTTGGTGATGAAGTAAAAGTAGATGTTTTTGCTTCAGGAGACAGAGTAGATATACAAGGAACATCAAAAGGAAAAGGATTCCAAGGTGTTATTAAACGTCATGGACAATCTAGAGGACCTATGGGACATGGTTCTATGTATCACAGAAGACCAGGTTCAATGGGACCAACATCTACACCAGG
>CANQRO010000007.1 GCA_947626205.1 uncultured Clostridia bacterium | reverse complement strand
ACCAACATTGTATCATAAGTTTAATTATGTGTCTTTTTATTTTTATAAAAACGGTAATTTAATTTTACCATTTATAAATTTTTTTTGACATTTTATATTTGTAGTGATATATTTTAATAAAAATATTGTTTAATATGGAGGTAATTCTATGGGAAAAATTGAAGATATGAAAAATGACCAAAATATTATTAATTTATCCTATGTTAGAAAAAAGCATGAAGAAATGAAAAAGCCAAAACTAGTTATAAAAGGATATAAAGATTTAACTACTTTAATTGGTCCAAATGCAAAAAAATATCGCTTAAATAGAAATCAGAAAAAATTTCAAGTTGCAGGAAGACTTACCATTGCTGCAATTGCTGCTGCCATAGGTATTAGTGCTGCAGGTACTATTGCACATAATATTTCAGATGTTTCTGCCTCTTCCCCTACTGCAATAGAAACTTATTCAAATATGGAATTAAATAAAGAAGATGTACTAAACGACGCTGAAAATACGCTATTAGAAATTATATATAAGAATTCTCCTGTATTGAAGAATTCTGCAGATATCAGATATGAAAAAATTAGTGATGAAGAAAATGCATATTCACTAAAAGTTATGCAAAAAAAATATCAAGAACCTATGGAAGATTTTACTTATATTTCTTATGATAATAATTTATCTAAAATGTTGTTTCCTTCAGGAAATGCAAAACAAATAGATGAATTTTTAGATTTGATGGTCAAAGTTCATAATGAAGATAATCCATCTAAAGAAACATTAGAAAAGTTAGAAAATTTTTGTAAAAATTTAAATTCATTAGGCTTTAACCTACAAGGGAAAAACATAGTAGCTGAAAAGCAGCAAGATATCAACGAAAGATAGCAATAAAAAATATAGTTAACATTTTACTGTTAACTATATTTTTGTATAAAATTCAAAATTAAATCCACACTACATATCAGAAGTAGTCATTCATTTATTAAAATATATTTGCTATTTTATATGATAGGTGGTTTTAATGGATATAGAAAAAAAGAAAGTTAATATCAAAATTGGAGATATTTTAAGGAAAACTAGAAAATCTTTAGGATATACCCAAGAAGAAGTTGCAGAAATGTTAGATCTAGCTTCAAGATATATTTCTGATATTGAACGTGATAAAACTAAAGGAAGCGTTGATACTTTAGTTAAATTATGCAATATTTATCATATTACTCCTACATTTATTTTACAGGAATATTTAGATTTAGATAAGGAATATAAATTAGATCCAGATCTAATAGGTTTTTATGAATTAGATCGTAGAGATCAAGAAGTAATTCTTGCATTAATTCAGTATTTAAATATTACAAGAAAATAGTACAATTTCAACTATTTTCTTGTCATATCAGTTACTTTATATTGTGATAGATTTGGTATAGTGATGTCAGCTGTAGTTACTGTGTTTAATTTTAAGTCATAAACAGTTTTTTGTTCGTTATTGTTAGCTTTTATTATTGTCTGCAATAATAAACCTGTTTCGGTATCAATCCACATTTTTATTTCATACTTAATATCATCAACTTTACTACTAGTATCACTTGTTGAATTGTCAGCAGAAAATAAAAATTGATTTCCTATTTTCCCTGTCCCATTATAGCTTAAAATAATAGCATTTCTATTTGATATTTTTTCTTCTTTCTCAATTATGCAGTTGGGATTTTCTATAATTTTAAGCATATCATCAGGCATATAATTTTCATTGACAGAACTTATTTTTTGTATTACAGCTATTTTGTTTTCTTCATTTATAATAGTATTTGTATTTTTTTCAAAATCAAGATAACTAAGTGTATTCTTCTCATTAATTGATGCTTCCCATTTCATTTTTTTGTTTAAATATTTCCTTTTGTATTTTGTATCGTTTAATACATATTCAACTTCATAATTGGATTTATTATCTTCAGACTTGATTAAATCTATTATTTCAGCCTTTGAATAATTAGATTTTGCAGTATATGTGCTTTTGTTTTTATTTCCATTTAAAACATTAAAGATAAAAATACATCCTAAAATAACTATAATAAATATTAATGCTAATATGACTTTTGTACTATTAGATTTCATTTCAAATTCCTTTCTGACTTAAATATTTTCTTTTTTTCATTATTACAAAAATTTAAGAAAAACACAAGAGCTTTATAAAATATGTCTCAATTCATTGAAAAATTTTCATGTGCTTTTTACCAAAAAATCAACCAGTTTAATTCTGATTGATTTTCACATCTACTGTTCTATAAAAGTTCGAACAGATTCGTCGTTGGAGCTTATAACGGGAATCGAACCCGTGACCTCTACCTTACCAAGGTAGCACTCTACCGACTGAGCTATATAAGCGAATTTACAAATTAAATTATATGTGTTACAATAGCTTTTGTCAATACAAATTAATATTTTTAATAAAATAGGAGTGATTAACTAATGTCAAAGTTTGAACATGATTTTGAAATAGGTTTCCGTGATGTCGGAGAAAGCAATAAATTAACCAATCGTGCTTTAGTTGGTTTTTTAGAAGATATTGCTGGTATGCATTCTAATAAAGCTGGATATGGACTCAATAATATAGAAACTACTGGACTTACTTGGGTTTTACTAAACTGGAAAGTTCGTATATTCTCTAGGCCACTATATGGAGAAACTATTCATATTAGTACTTGGGCTAGGGATTCATATAAATATTTTACATTTAGAGATTTCGAAGTATTTGATATTAATAATAATTTAATTGCAATTGCTAGCAGTAAATGGGTTCTAATGAACGCAAAAGAAATGAGCTTACAAAAAATTTCACCTGAATTAATTAATAAATACACACCAGAATTAAAAAAAGTTTTTGGTGACGAACCAGAATTAAATAAACTAGAAATTCCACTAGAGTATGAATTTACTGATTCATATGTTGCTAAAAGAAAAGATATTGATATAAATGAACATGTCCATAATGTTTCTTATATTGATATTGCCTATGAGCTTTTACCTGAAGATGTGTATAAACATGCTAAAATAGATGATTTTGAAATTATGTATAAAAAAGAAACTAAATTAGGAGAAACTATAAAATGTTTTTATTCTAAAGTTAATTCTTCTCACTATATAGTTATGAAAACAGATGATGAAAAATTTATTCATTGCATTATAAAATTAAATGAAACTACATTGTAAAATACATTTTTTAGTATTTTAATTAGTATTGTATAATTATTTTAACTTGATTATATACTTAAATTATTATCTTACAAAATATGAAAGGACTGAAATTTATGGCATTTGATGGAATTGTAACAAGACAAGTTATATATGAACTAAATCAATCCATTGTTAATGGAAAAATTAATAAAGTATTCCAACCTAGTAAAAACGAAATCTTACTAGGCATTTATTCTAATCAAAAGAATTATGCCCTTTATATTAATATTGAAGCCTCTAATTGTCGTTTTCATTTAACTACTTCTCAAAAGCCAAATCCACAAAATGCGCTAAATTTTTGTATGCTTCTTAGGAAGCATTTAATTGGCATGAAAATTACGTCTATAAAAAATGAAAACTTAGAACGAATTGCTATAATTGAATTAGAAGGTTTTAACGAATTGAATGACATTTCTCATAAAAAATTAATTATAGAACTTATGGGCAAGCATAGTAATATTATTTTACTGAACGAAAATGATGTTATAATTGATAGTTTAAGGCACGTAGATAAATTATCTGGTTCAACAAGAGATATATTGCCTGCTCACAAATATATTTCCCCTCAATCAGATAAAATTAGTATTTTAAATATATCATCATTTGAAAAATTCTATGAAACTATTAATTCTAAATTATCAGATATGCCTATAGATACTTTGCTTGCGGATACTTTTACAGGCATTAGTAAATCATATATAAATTTTCTTTTAGAAAATTTAAACTTAAAGTCGAATATTACCGAAAAGGAAGATTTAAAGAAACTTTATGAAACTTTAAGTAATATACTTCATAATATTTCACTTACTTGTAAGGAATGGAAATATTTAAACAAAGACGATTATGCTCTTGTAATTAATAATAATGTCTCACCTCTTACAGTTAATTTTTTCTTAGATGATTTTTATTTAAAAAAGGAGTCTAAAGAAAATTTTATTACTTATCGAAACAGTGTTTTAAAACTTATTTTAAATGAACTGCAAAAATACACTAAACGTTTATCTAATATGGATAAAAAGCTAGAAGAATGTAATAAAAAAGATTCATATAGAATTTTTGGAGAATTAATAACTGCCAACTTATATAATATTGATAACTCCACTAACATTGACCATATTGAACTTTCAAATTACTACAACAATAATGAAATTATATCTATTCCATTAGATAAGAAATTATCACCATCAGAAAATGCAAAAAAGTATTTCAAGTTATATCATAAATTAAAAAACGCTTGTGAAATTGTGTCTAAGCAAAAAATAGAAACTAAAACTGAAATACAGTATATTGAAAGTATTGTTTATGAATTGGAAAATGCAGAAAGTATCACTGATATAGATTTAATTTATAATGAAGTTTCTGAAAATTTTTTGAAAAATACTCTTAAACTTACAACTAATAATAAAAAAGCGAAAAATACGAAAACTAATTCCAATAAGTTAGACATTTCCAACGTTTTACAATATGACATAGATGGTTATAAAGTATTTATACGGAAAAAATAATAGGCAAAACGATTATTTAACTTTAAAATATGCTCATTCTAATGACTTATGGTTTCATACAAAAGATGTACATGGTAGTCATTTAATATTAAAAACAAATGGTGAAGAAATTCCTCAAGAAATAATTAATAAATGTGCTTCACTTTCTGCTTTTTATAGTAAAGCACAAAATTCATCCAATGTACCAGTTGATTATACTTTTGTTCGTTACGTTAAAAAGCCTTCATATGCAAAACCAGGCATGGTAACTTATACAAATTTTAAAACAGTAAATGTTCAACCAGCAGAATTAAGAAAAAATTAATTGATATTTCTAGAAAATACACTTATAATGTAAAAAGAAGGATGTGAAAATAATGAAAATTATAAAAAGATTATTTATTGCTCTTCTAATATTAATAGTAGTGTTTGCAGGAATTATTTTATTTATGGGATATTCTATGTACCAAAAAGCAATAACTAATAGTAGTATTGATAGTAAGGTTTCTATGCTACAAGCTGATGAAAATTATATTTCAATCGATAACATACCTAATGATTTTAGAAATGCAATCGTTGCTGTTGAAGATCACCGTTTTTATGAACATAGTGGTATTGATATAATAACAACTACACGTTCCTTATTAGAAAACTTAAAGGAAAAAGAGATTGTTGCTGGTGGTAGTACGATTAGTCAACAAACAGGCAGACTCCTTTATTTTACACAAGAAAAGCGTTTTACTCGTAAAGTAGCTGAACTTTTTGTTGCATTTGATTTAGAAAGAATGTATTCTAAAGATAAAATATTAGAATTATATTGTAATATGATATATTATGGAAATGGATATTATGGAATTTATGAAGCAAGCGAAGGATATTTTGGTAAAGAGCCGAAAGATTTAACATTAGCCGAATGTTCATTGTTAGCAGGCCTACCAAATGCGCCTAGTGCTTATTCACCTACAAAAAATCCTACTCTTGCTAAAAAAAGGCAATCGATTGTTCTTAGACAGATGGTAAAATACAATTACATTTCTGAAGAACAAAAACAAGAAATAGAAAATAGCGATTTAAACTTTAAAGAAAAAGATATATAAGAAAAAATATAAGTATAATAAAAATTATTATACTTATATTTTTTTATTTTTTTACTCTAGTTATTTTGTTTGAATATACTTTATCCATTACATAATCTGGATAGTGTTTATCCAAAAACGCATCTAATTTACTGTTTGGCTCTATTTTTTGTACTCTTTCATTTTGCCTTACTCCAGCAGCCCAAGATATGCAAATATTAAATATCATAAAAGTTGCAACAATTACTGTTATGTATCTAAATTTTTTATTACTAATACAAATATCTAATTTTAGTAAAAGCGGAAGAATAAATTTTACAAATACTACACCAGCTATTCCCCAGTATATAGCAAATAGTAGGCTTGTTCTACCCGCAATATTAAATGGCATATCTGAATAATCCCAAGAAACTGTTCCAAAACATAGTTCTTGAAAATATGAACAAGCAAATTCAACTCCAGCTCCTAAAATCATACTTAATAAAAATACTTTTTTAATATCTTTTATATTGCTAATAATTAGATAATATATAACTAATCCTATTCCATACACTGGAATAAATGGACCATATATTAACCCCTTTCTTAATTGAAAAGATCTACTAGATACAGTACCTACTATTGTTTCTAGTATACATCCTAGTATGCTTCCTATAATAAATACCCAAAATATTTTTATAACTTTATTTTTTACATTTTGAAATTTAATTTGTTGTTCCATTATTAATCACCTCATTGCTACATCTTTTACTACATTTTTAAATATATTTTAAAATTCGTTTGGATTTATAATTGCTTTATATTCTATTTCTTCCATAAACGGAAACATTTCTTTTAATCGTTTAAAAGTAATCATTGCCATGCGAGGTTGTGGATTTTTATCGTGAATGGATATTAGCTCTTGTGTATAACAATTTTCAGTTGTTTTAAATACTAAATATCTATTATTTACATACGTAAAATACATTTGATAGCCTTCATCTAGCTCTTTTTTAAATTGTTCAAAAGTATATTTACCTACCATTTATATTTTCAAATCCTTTCTCTCTTTCAGTTTTATTTATACATAAATAGAACTACTATTATTTAATTATTTAATTATTTAATTATTTACCATTTCTTCAAATTCTTTTTCACTTATTATAGTTACACCTAAATCTCTAGCTTTTGTTAATTTACTTCCTGCTTCTTCTCCTGCTAAAACATAAGTAGTCTTTTTTGAAACAGATGATGAAGTTTTTCCTCCAAGTTTTTCAATAATTTCACTTGCTTCTTCTCTTGTATAATTTTCAAGAGAACCTGTTAATACGAATGTCATACCAACGAATTTTTGATTAACATTTTCATCTTCTTTTTCTTCCATATTTATATTAGCACTCTTTAATCTAGAAAGCAAATCCAATGTTTGGTTTTCTTTAAAAAATTCGTATATACTTACTGCCATAATCTCTCCAACATCTTCTAATAAAGAAAGTTGTTCTATTGTAGCATTTTGCAAATTTTCCATCGTTTTAAAGTTTTTAGCTAAAGTTTTTGCAGATTTTGAACCAACATGACGAATTCCTAATGCAGTAATTAATTGATGAAGTGGCCTTGATTTACTCTCCTCTATTGCATTTATTAAATTAGTAGCAAATTTAGTACCATTTTTCTTTAAAGATGAAATTTGTTCAAATGTTAAATCATATATATCTGCAATATTTTTTAAGAAACCCTTATTTATAAATTGTTCTACCAAATTTTCTCCTAATCCATCAATATCCATTCCTTCTTTTGATACAAAATGTATTATATTTCTTAATAATTTTGCTGGGCATTCAATTCCCATACAACGAATTGCTGCTTCGCCTTCTTCTCTTATAGCAGGAGCTCCACAAACAGGGCACAGTGTAGGCATTTCAAATATTTTTTCGTCCCCAGTTCTTTTTTCTTTTTTTACTTCAACAATTTCTGGAATAACGTCACCTGCTTTTTGAATAACAACCGTATCCCCTATTCTTAAATCTTTTTCTTTAATAAAATCTTCGTTATGCAAAGTTGTTTTTGAGATCGTTGAACCGGCTACAGCAACAGGTTCTAATATTGCCATTGGTGTAATTACTCCTGTACGTCCTACTTGACAAATTATATCCTTTACAACAGTTTCTTTTCTTTCTGGTGGATACTTATAAGCAATTGCCCACCTTGGTGTTTTTGCTGTACTTCCTAAATTCTCTCTTAAACTTAAATTATCAACCTTAACAACTGCCCCATCTATTCCAAAGCTTAAACTTTCTCTTTCTTCACCAATTTTCTTTATTGCATTAATAACTTCTTCTATATTCTTACACAATATTTTTACAGGATTAACATTAAATCCTAAATTCTCTAAGAAAACAAGTTCTTCATAATGAGAATTAAAATCTTTTCCTTCTATTTTTTGAACATTAAAAATATATATATCTAATGGTCTAGTTGCTGTTATATTAGAATCTAATTGTCTTAAAGAACCTGCAGCAGCATTTCTTGCATTTGCAAATAGAGTTTTTTCATCTAAAACTCTTTCTTCATTCATTTTTTCAAAATCTGCTTTACTAATAAAAACTTCTCCTCTAACAGTTATATTTAAAGGTTCTTTTAATTTTTGAGGAACTGTTTTTATAGTTTTAATGTTTTCTGTTACATCTTCGCCTACAATACCATTTCCTCTTGTAGCACCCTCTACTAATATTCCATTTTTATATTTTAAAGCAGCAGAAAGTCCATCTATTTTAGTTTCTACAACGTAATTTGTTGCTTTTCCAAATTCTTCTTCTGATTTTTTTATTCGTTTATCAAATTCTATTAATTCATCAAAACTAAATATATCTTGCAAACTTTGAAGCGGTACTTCGTGTACGACTTCTTTAAATCCTTTCTTTACATGCCCACCTACTTTTTGAGTTAATGAATCATTAGAACTAAATTCTGGAAATTCTTTTTCTAGATTTCTCAATTCTACCATTAGCATATCATATTCAAAATCTGAAATTTCTGGGTTATCATCGTCATAGTATTTTTTTGCATGATATTCTACTAAATTTCGTAATTCAATTATTCTTTTCTCGGCATCTTTTTTATTCATGTTATAATGTGCTCCTTGTTTTTGTTAATATTTTTAATTGTATAAAAAAACTTTAAATTTTTATGTAATTAAAACATTTTTTTATCTATTTATGCTATTTATTTTTATATCTATATGTTATTATTTTTCTTCTTTAAATAAATCTTTGCCATTTTTAATGTAATCATATCCTGAAAAAATAGTTGCTATAACAGAAATAGTCATTACAATTGTTAATGCAAAATTTATAAAATAATTATATCCTGTTAATTCTCCACTAAAAATTGCTCCATAATAGTTGGTATCTATAAAAGCTAAAATAATAGCTACCATCTGTGTTACAGTTTTTAACTTTCCCCAAATTGATGCTGCAATAACTGTACCACCTTTTTCTACAGCTATTAATCTATATCCTGAAACTATAAATTCTCTAAACAAAACAATTATTGGTATCCATGCAGGTAATTTATTCATTTCTACTAAAATCATCATAGCAGCTAAAACCAATATTTTATCTGCAATTGGGTCTAAAAACTTTCCAAATGTAGTTACTTGATTATTTTTTCTAGCAATAGTTCCATCTAATTTGTCTGTAATTGATGCAATTATAAATATTAAATTTATAAGGCACATAGAAATAGGAATACCATATATTTCTCCTGGTATATTAAAAAATGGTATTATTACCATAATTGGCACTAGTATAATACGAAATATTGTAAGTTTATTTGGTAAATTCATTTGTTATTTCCCCCTTACTTTTTGCTAGAATTATTATATATAAAAAAATAAAAAAAGAAAAGTAGAAATAATAAAATTATGCATTTATTTTACCTCCTATTATTTTCTACGATTTCAACTATATCTGTAATGTATTCACCAATAATAGGAATATTTAAAGATACTATTTTTCTTAATATTATAAAAAGTACTGCCGTTAAAATAGAAAAGCCAATTCCTATACCTATACCTTTTGCCATTCCAGAAAGTAAATTCCTTATTAATAATTCTTTTCTATTCCCCAAAATTTCAGACAAATCAATTAAATTATTTTTTGTTAAAATATTATTTAAGTTATCTATATTTTTCATCAATTTTTCTAATTTAGATTTTCGAATAAACATAAATAAACCACCTTATATTCTTTTTTAATAGGGTGGTTTATTTTTTTAAAAGTATACATTTTTTAATTTATTGTGCTTGAAGATATAGTATTTTTATTTTTTTGCTCTGCTTCTAATTTATCTTGTTTATCTTTTAGTTGCTCTAGTTTATCAATTAATTCTTGTAGTTTTTTTATGTCCTTTCCCATCATTTCCCAATCGTTATTATTAGATGAACCATTCAGATTATTATTTGCTTTAATAATTTCTACAATTAAATCTTCAATTGTATCTGTATTTTCTACTTCTATATTTACAGCTGACTGTGATAATAACTCTTTAATAGCACTTCCTAAATCATCATCAATTGCAACTTTATTTCCGCATGCCACTATAACTTTTTTAAGTGTAGGAATATTTTTGTTTCCATTCAATAATTCTTGATAAATTGGTTGTACATATAAAATAGTATTATTTATTGGTACAGCAATCATTGTTTTTAATATTCTTGTTCCTGTACTATTAATACTTTCAATTTCTTTTGAAATTGTAGCATCTTCTTCTAGCAATACTTGTAATTGCATTGGTCCTAAAATATTTGCATCTTGAGAAAATTTATATAAAACTAAAGTAGAATTTCCTTTACTATCGCATTTTCCAACAAGATAAGACCTCAAACTTTGTTTATTTAATTGTGTAAATGATGTTACTAAACCTAATTCCAATTTATCGGAATCTACTGTCTTTAACATTGTGTAATAAGGTTCTTGCTTTGTTCCTTTGGCTGATGTTTGAGTTGTTTTAGCATATTTTGCAATTTCCCATACATCATCACCTCTGTACAATACATCTGGACTTACATCATGATATCTTTGTAAAATTTCAGCTTGAATATTATATAAAAATTTTGGATAAACAAAATGTTTAACAATATCTTCTGGAATTGGTTCTTCTTCAAATAAATTATCATACATATTATTATATGCCATAATTATTGGGTCTAATGTATCAGTTATATAAAACTTCATCTCTCCATCATAAGCATCAATTAATACCTTTAAAGAATTACGAATATAATTAATTTCTTCTTTTACGCCATCATGTTCAATCACTATTGGTTGTGAATATGGGTATTGATTAGTTACTGTGTATGCATCTAAAACCCATACAAGTCTTCCATCGTCACTCACTACCATATACGGTTCTTCATCATAAATTACATTTGGCAAAATAGTTTTTGCACGCTCTATTATATTTCTATTAATAAGAATTTTACTTTTTTCTGTTACATTGCTAGATAAAGCTAAATTAATATCTCCTTCTTTTATAGCTAAAATAATTCTATCTATGAAATTCAAACTTAATCCAGCTTTTCCATCATAGGTATATTCCACATTTTGAGATGTATTAGTAGGATAATCAAATTCCGATTTTGTTTGACTATTTGTTACAATTGTATTGTTGGTTTCTAATCCAAAATATATTCTTGGTTGCGTAATGTTTATTGCATTATTGGTTGCACCAAAATCTTTTTGAATATATGATATATTTCCTAATTCATCTGTTTCAGTCGCAGAAGTAATAACTGCTCCAAAACCATGAGTATATTCATATGTCTTATTATTATAAGTTCTATTTCCACTACTTATAATCTCTCTTGGCGATAAATACACTAATTTTTCTTTTCCATCTATTAAGTATCTATTAATATTAGTGTTTCTAAAAGAATAATATCCTGTACTTGTTTGAGTTATATCTAATGTTTTTAATGTAACCTCTTCAGGCACTATAGGTAACATATTAATTAATTCAGAGTGTGCTTTAATTTCTTCTATATTTTGTATTTCTTCTGTTTCAATATTCACTTCTTCAATTTTTATATTATAGGCAGTTTTAGTATAATCTATATTACTTTGAATATATGCCTTTTCCTTATCTAATTCATTTTGATTAATGTAAATCACTTTAAAACCAGTCATTAATATAAATAATAATACTAAATATGCTGGTATAGATAAAATCGCTGTTACTACTTTTTTTGTTTCCTTTTTCTTAAAGAAATGTATTGCCATACAAACAGCTAATACTATTAATATTGCAAAAATACGATATCCCCATAATTTGATACTTATATCTGTAATTCCTGCACCATGTATGCTTGTAGAAGTATCATCATTTAAAATTAAAAATCTATCAATAATAATTCCTTGAGTGTTTACTAATATATATGCTGCAATTAAAATTGAAATTAATACGGCATTTCTAGTAATTTGTTTGAAGAATTTACTTTTTTTCAAAGTTTGTGCATTAATACCATCAAAATATTTATTAAATATTATTATATAATATAATGTTGCATATATAGTAATACCAATTATTATACCAATTAGATATAGTATAACCATTTGAATAAATGGTTTTTCAAAAATATAGAATCCAAGATCAGCACCAAAAACTGGATCATATATTCCAAAAAATGCTCTATTTACAAACAATTGAACTTGTTCAGTTAATATGTAAGATACAATTATACTAATAATTGCTGCTAATATAAAAGCTATTGATTTATTAGGTAACTTTGGCATTTCTTTCTTTTCTTCTTCAAAAAAAGCTTTTAATCCCTTTTTTATTCCTCTGTTTGCAAAATAAATAACAAAAAATAGTATAACAAAATTTACCAATATAGTTGCATATTGATATGCTAGTTTTTGTGTAAATACTTCTGAAAAATTATTTCCTATTTCGGTTATTTCAAGATAATTACCTCTATACGATATATATGAAAATATAGCAAGTAAACCTATAAAAATTAGTACTAATATTACTCTTAATCTAATTTTTTTTATTTTTTTTGAACTATTATTTTCTTGTTTTACTTTTTCCATACTTCCTCCCTATAATATTGCTTTTACAAAGTCCTCTTTATTAAAGACTTCCATATCATCTATTTGTTCACCAACACCAATAAATTTTATAGGTATTTTATTTTCGTCTACAATTCCAAAAATAACTCCACCTTTTGCAGTACCATCTAACTTAGTTAAAACAATTCCTGTTATAGGTGTTGTTTCAGAAAATGCTTTTACCTGAGTAATAGCATTTTGTCCTGTTGTCGCATCTAAAACTATCAATACCTCTTTTGAAGCATCAGGCAATTCTTTTTCTATTACTCTTTCTATTTTTGCAAGTTCATCCATTAAATACTTTTTATTATGTAAACGTCCAGCTGTATCACATATTAAAACATCTGCATTATTACTCTTAGTTTTTTGGATAGCTTCATATACTACTGCAGCAGGATCAGTTCCCTCTTCTTTTTTTATTAATTCACAATCTGCGCGTTTAGCCCATATTTCTAGTTGTTCTACCGCTGCAGCTCGGAATGTATCTGCTGCAGCAATCACTACTTCTTTTCCATCTTTTTTTAATCTATTTGCTATTTTCCCAATTGAAGTTGTTTTTCCAACACCATTTACTCCTACTATTAAAATAACAGATGGCTTTGTTTCTAGATTTAAATTGCTATTTAAATTTAATATATTTTGCATTTCTTCCCTTAATGCACTTTTTACTTCTTCAACATCTTTAATATTTTCTTTTTTTATTTTAGAACGTAATTTAGAAATTATATTAATTGATGTATCCATTCCTACATCAGACATTATTAGTATTTCTTCTAGTTCTTCTAATAGATCCTCATCTACTTTACGAAATATGCTAAAAGCATTATTCATTTTTTCGTCTAAAGAATCTTTTGTTTTACTTAATCCTTGCTTTAATTTATCAAAAAATCCCACTTAAGAAAATACCCCTCTTTCTATTAATGTTTATATTGTATCATAGAACGTCTATTTTTTCTATCCTTTTTATATGAATTTTTTCTTAACTTTGAATTTTATTACTTAATGATGCATTTTTTATCAATAAAGTATATTTATCGAAAAATTGTAATTTGTATTTATCAACCATATTTACTATATCTAATATTATTTTTATAGTTCCGTATCGTTAAACTCTATCATCAATAGTATTAGAAGGTAAGTCATTTATATTAATCCATTTTAATTCTTCATTTTTTTTTAATTCTTCATTTTTTTAGGCTAATTAATAATTAATCCATTTATTTGTGCTTTAAAGTATCCATTGTAATAAATACATCAATTCGAGTTTTTATGTATCATGCTAATAATATAAAAATTAAGAAGGAGAGTTGCTATAACTCTCCAAAACCATTTAAGCTCCCGCCTTACTACAAAAGTAGTAGAGGGTTAAGTTAAATATACTTCAACAAAAGAAAATAATTATTTGCACAAATTTATAGAACTTTAATCATTACTTTATATAACTGCAAGGAAACAGGAAGCTAATTTGCTCCCTGTTTCCTTACGCAGAATATCTCCTATCAGTTTTTCGCAATCTCCAATTTCCATTCGCCACATTCTACTCTAATATTCCGTAATGGAATGATCTTCTTCTTTGCAAAAAAACTTTTTACTTCGTACATGAGTTCGTTGCTCACATCCGAATAGCTCATTTCGACGCTAATTCCATAAGAATAATCATAATCTTTATATACTACAAACTCTCCTTTTTTCAGTTTTTCTAATACTTCCTTAGATATTCTTTGGGCCAACTCTTTTCGAGATTTAATCTTTCTATTAATCTCTATATTGGACCAATAGAGCATCAGCTGAGCTTGAGTCCGCTTCTTTCCTTTGACCCATTCAGGAATTGAAAGGTGGACTTCTCTTTTTTCATCCTCGAATTTTATTTCAAATCCTACCTTTCTAGCTACTGTTTCTAGGTCATGAAGATCGAAATCTTTGAAAGTTCCTATTTCGCTGTAGATATAATATTTAGTGCTAGCATTAGTACTTATGGCAGTCCACGGCTTACATGCATCTACATACTTTTGAAATTCTTTCCGCATTATAGCGAGAAATTCTTCTTTAATAGGTTCGAGACGTTCTGCCTCTTTTTTTTCGGCAATTGCCAATACTTGTTTTGCGATACTTTTACTCATAGTTATTTTTCCTCCTTGTTTAATCGCATATACTTGTTTTAACAGGTTCTTGACCTTTAAACTATATTAATTATATCATAATTATGTAAAGTTGTCAAATATAACGGAGTCATTTGATAGCATAAACTTTTGAATGGTCTTGCATAAATACCATCTTTATGGTTTGTTTTATCATTGTTATCCATACAACGATAAACAACTAATTTTTCTCCATTTTCACTATGTTCTGCTAGTGTAATTACAAATGATCTTGCTCCTTTAAAATATCTCTACATTGTAAAAGGTCTTACTACTCTTTATTCCATAGATTTTCCTCTTTGTATAAAAAAATTGATTTAATTATATAATAGATTTTGTGTATATAAATTTTCAAAATTATTTATATTGTACAATGCTATAATACTTTTTGTATCTTAGCACTTACCTATAAAGAGTAGTTTTGAATTTCTTCTTTTATATTATTTATAAATTCTTCTAATGAATTAGCTCCAATATCTCCGTCTTTTCTAGAACGTACTCCTACGGTATTATCTTCCATTTCTTTTTGTCCTATAACCAGCATATAAGGAACTTTTTGTACTTGTGCCTCACGAATTTTATAGCCTATCTTTTCATTACGATCATCAATTTCTACACGAATTTCATGTCTTTCAAGTTCCTCTTTAATTTTATTTGCATATCCTATATTGTTATCTGTAATTGGTAATATTTTTACCTGTACAGGAGAAAGCCATGTTGGAAAAGCACCTGCAAAATGTTCAATTAAAATACCAATAAATCTTTCAATACTACCAAAAATAACACGATGTAACATAACTGGTCTATGTCTTTCGCCATCTTCTCCTATATATGTTAAATCAAATCTTTCTGGCATTTGAAAATCTAATTGAATTGTTCCGCATTGCCAATCTCTACCTAAACAATCTTTAATATGGAAATCAATTTTAGGCCCATAGAAAGCTCCATCTCCCTCATTAATATGATAATCTATGTTTTCGTGTTGTAATGCCTTTTTTAAAGATTCTTCTGCTAATTCCCATACTTCATCTGAACCCATAGAATCTTCTGGTCTTGTTGATAATTCAACTGTATACGTAAATCCAAACATACTGTACACTTCATTAATTAAATGCATTAAATTTACAATTTCAGATTCAATTTGTTCTGGTAAGCAGAATATATGTGCATCATCTTGTGTAAAACATCTTACACGGAATAATCCATTTAATTCTCCAGATTTTTCATGACGGTGAACTAGCCCTAATTCTCCCATTCTTAGTGGTAAATCTTTATATGAACGCATTTTGCTTTTATATACTAGCATGCCTCCTGGACAATTCATTGGTTTCAATGCATAATCTACATCATCAATTTTAGTTGTATACATATTTTCTTTATAATGATCCCAATGTCCTGAACGGTGCCATAATTCTTCATTTAGGATTACAGGTGTTTTTATTTCTTGATATCCATTTTGAATATGTTTTTTTCTCCAAAAATCTTCAAGTGTATTTCTTAATATCATTCCTTTTGGCAAAAAGAATGGAAAACCTGGTCCTTCTGGTGCAATCATAAATAATTCTAATTCTTTGCCTAACTTTTTATGATCTCTTTTCTTTGCTTCTTCTAACATCTTTAGGTATTCCTCTAGCATGCTTGCCTTAGGAAATGAAATTCCATATATTCTTTGCATACTATCATTATTTTGGTCACCTTTCCAATATGCAGCTGAAGTTGATAATATTTTCATTACTTTTACTTTTCCTGTACTTAATAAATGTGGACCTGCACAAAGATCTACATATTCTCCTTGTTGATAAAAGGAAATTTCTTCCCCTTCTGGTAATTCTTCAATTAGTTGAACTTTATATTCTTCTTTATTTTTCTTCATTAAATTAATTGCTTCTTCTCTTGATAAAGTAAAACGTTTAATTTCTAAGTCTTCTTTTATAATTTTATTGGCCTCTTCTTCTATTTTACTTAATGATTCTTCATCAAAAGGTTTATCTACCTTAAAATCATAATAAAATCCATTATCAATAGCTGGTCCTATTCCTAATTTTGTATCTGGATATAAACGTTTTACAGCCTGTGCCATTATGTGAGTTGTTGTATGCCAATATGCTTTTTTCCCATCTTCTTGGTCAAAAGTTAAAATATTTACACTAGAATCTTCTTCTAAAATGTAACGTAAATCCCTTATTTCTCCATTTACTTCAGCTGAAGTTGCATTTCTTGCAAGTCCTTCACTAATACTTTTTGCAAGATCAAGTACTGATGTTCCTTTCTCAATTTCTCTTATAGAGCCATCTTTTAAAGTTATTTTTAACATAATTTTTCCTCCTTTTTGTAACAAAACACCCCTAGGTATTTTGTTACTTAATACCTAGGGGTGCATATTTACACGGTTCCACCCTAATTTTTAACTCTATTTATGATTATAACGTAATCATCGTCTAGTTTTCCCCTAGAAACAAATGAGGTAGTTTTTCAAAACTGTTTTCTTACAACTAGCTTACAGCCTATGGCTAATTGCTCTCTTAAAGTAACCTTGTTTTTACTTTGTCTCATTTTTGTTTTTTAACATATTTTAATATATATATAATACTATTATTCTTGCTTTATGTCAATACCTTTTTTAAATTGTATTTTATTAATCATTCCATGCTACTACACTAATTTCTTTTTTCAAATTATTTACTTCTTTTTGCAATTTTGTAACTTCATCTTGCTTTTCGAAATTATTTACGAAATATCCAACTATAAATCCAAGTACAAAAATTCCAATTACTAAAAGAACACTTTTTATCCATTGTTCTTTTTGATATATTTCTTTATCGTATATTTTCATTTTCATGTATTAATCACTTCTTTCTTTTATTTTTTATACCCTGGCTTTCCAAGTAAGCGAAACATATTCTTTTTATATTCTTCTACACCTGGTTGGTTAAATGGATTTACTCCTAAAATATTTCCAGACATTGCACATGCAAGCTCAAAGAAATAAATTAATTGTCCCAATGTTTCTTCAGTTAAATCTTCCATATGAATAACTATATTAGGAACTCCACCAGAAACATGAGCTTCTATAGTTCCTTCCATTGCTTTTTTGTTTACAAAGTCTAATGTTTTTCCAGCTACAAAATTCATTCCATCTAAATTGTCTTCATCAGATTTAATAGTAATATCACTATTAGGTTTATCTATACAAATTACCGTTTCAAAAAGATTTCTTCTTCCTTGTTGAATATATTGTCCCATTGAATGTAAATCTGTTGTAAAATCTACTCCAGCTGGGAAAATTCCCTTTTTATTTTTTCCTTCACTTTCTCCATATAGTTGTTTCCACCATTCTGTAAAATAATGCATACTAGGTTCGTAATTTGCTAAAATTTCTATATCTTTTTTGTTTTTATATAATATATTCCTTGTAACAGCATATTTATAACATTCATTATATTTTAAATTATCGTCTTTATACTTATCTGATGCAATTCTTGCACCTAGCATTAATTTATCTATTTGAATTCCGGCTACTGCAATTGGTAATAACCCTACAGCTGTTAATACTGAATATCTTCCCCCAACATTGTCTGGAATAACAAATGTTTCATATTCTTCTTCATCTGCAAGTGTTTTTAAAGCTCCTTTTTCTTTATCTGTTGTAACATAAATTCTTTTTCTAGCTTCTTCTATCCCATATTTATTCTCTAAAAACTCTCTAAAAATTCTAAAACTAATTGCTGGCTCAGTTGTCGTTCCAGATTTAGAAATAACATTAATAGATATATCTCTATTTCCTATTATATCTATTACGTCATTAATATAATTTGGACTTAAGTTGTTTCCTACATATAAAATTTGTGGTGTATTTCTCTTGCCGAAATTATAAAAAGTATGCGTTAATGCTTCTATAACTGCTCTTGCCCCTAAGTAAGAGCCACCAATACCTATGCATAAAAATACATCTGAATCTTTTTTTATTTTTTCTGCGGCTCTTTTTATTCTTTTAAATTCTGCTTTATCATAGTTAGTAGGTAACTCTAGCCAACCTAAAAACTCTTTTTCATCATTACAATTTTCATATAATTTTTTATGTATGATTTTTACTTTTTCTTTATATTCCATTAATTCTTCAATAGGTATTCCAGTATATTGAAAATCTACTTTAATATTTCCCATTTTAAATTCTCCTTTGTCTTTTTACATTATATATATTCTATACTAACTATTTTTGTTATGCAATAAATTATGAAAAAAAAGTATCTTTTTTTGAGCTAAACCCAAAAAGTGTTTAACTTTCGAGTTTATTTCATTTTTATGATACTTCTTTTTAATTACTTTATAAACAATATTCATCAATATTTTTTCTTGCTTCAACTCCTGTTAATCTTTTTCCATAATATTCTTTAATTGTTTCATCTATAAACTTATAATCTTCTTCCGGAAATTCTTCTTTTACTATATCCCTATAACCTTCATTAATTAATACTAACATTAATTCCATCTTCGCTCTTCTATTTGTTTCTTTACATTCAAGTATTGATTGTAATTTATCGTATTTCTTTACATAGTTTCCTTGTATGTTTGTTTGTTGCATTTTCACATAATATGTACGGTTAATTTCATCTATTACACCTTTTAATGTTTCACTTAAATTTGCAAATATTGTTTCTCTTGCTATTTCGTTTGGTTTATTAGTGTTATTTTTCTTTTTAGATTTTTCTCGTTGCCCTACATTATTTGTAGTATCTAATATCACATGTGTATTTTTACTTTGTTGTGCTTTAGGCTTCATTTGATTTTGAAAATTATCTACATTTCCTTTTACTCTCTCTTCTGACGTACTTGCAATTTCATTTGTACATTTAGTATAAGGTTTTATTTCAGATTCTTTATTAGATTTTTCTTGTTTTGACTTATCTTGATCTTTTTGACCATTATCTACAGTTTCTGCTATTTGATAATTTGTTACTATTTCCCATCCGATTATTTCATCCCAACTAGCTAAATCATATATACCTTTTTTCTTACTTTTTAATCTCTCTTTTAGTATATTTAGTTCTTTTCCTCTTAACTCTTCATAATTTTGTATTTCTTTTATAACTGCCAATGCTTTTTGTATTTGACCTAATTTTTCATATATAGCTATCATTGCAAAACAGTATTGCTTTTTATCTAATTTCTCTCTATGCTCTTTTAATTTTTCTATATCTGAATTTTCTATTATACCTAAATATATCTTTGCTCTTACTTGCGATAAAATATCTTTACTATCATCTACTTTTGCATTTACATTTATCTGCTTTTCAAATATTTTATCTATATCTTGTTTTTGTTGAATTTTTTTTAATTCATCCTCCGCTAATTTATTCGCAGGACTAATCTCTATACATTTCTTAAATTGTTCTTCGGCTTCTTCATCTCTTCCTTCTTTTGCATATAGTTTTCCTAACTCTAATCTTGCATGTGGAGTTCTATCTTTGTCTATTTCTATACTTTTTTTAAATTGTTCTTCGGCTTCTTCATTTCTTCCTTCTTCTGAATATAGCTTTCCTAACTCTAATCTTGAATGTGGTGTTCTATCTTTATCTATTTCTATACATCTTTTAAATTGCTCTTCTGCCTTTTTGTTTCTTCCTTCTTTTGTATATACCCTTCCTAACTCTAATCTTCCATATGGAGTTTTATCTTTATCTATTTCTATACGTTTTTTAAACTGCTCTTCTGCTTCTTTGTTTCTTCCTTCTTTTGCATATAGTCTTCCTAACTCAAATCTTGAATGTGGAGTTCTATCCTTATCTATTTCTATACATCTTTTAAATTGCTCTTCAGCTTCTTCGTTTCTTCCCTCTTCTTCATATAACCTTCCTAGCTCTAATCTTGAATGTGGAGTTCTATCTTTATCTATTTCTATGCATTTTTTAAACTGTTCCTCTGCTTCTTTGTTTCTTCCTTCTTTTACATATAATCTTCCTAACTCTAATCTTGCATGTGGATTTTTATCTTTATCTATCTCTATACATTTTTTAAACTGCTCTTCGGCTTCTTCATCTCTTTCTTCTTTTGCATATAGTTTTCCTAACTCTAATCTTGCATGTGGATTTTTATCTTTATCTATTTCTATATATTTTTTAAATTGTTCTTCGGCTTCTTTCTTTCTTCCTTCTTCTTCATATAACCTTCCAAGCTCTAATCTTGCATGTGGATTTTTATCTTTATCTATTTCTATGTATTTTTTAAATTGCTCTTCTGCTTCTTTATATTTTCTCTCTATTACATATATTTTTCCTAAAAATAATATACTCCTTATATATTTAGATGTCATATTTTGTATGGATTGCAAAAAATATTTTTTCGATTCATTATATTTTTTAGACTTAAATAAATTATATCCTTGCGAAAAAACATAATCTTGTTTTTTTCCAAAATAATGCTTATCTTTGTGGTCCTCCTCTTGTGTCATACTATGTGGTGTTTTTACTACTTTTTTATTATTTATTCGTTCTAATACCTGCTTCTTATATTCAACTGAATATGCCACTTCATTCTCTTATGATACACTAAAGATGTAGATGTACCATACTCCTTTCTTTTTAATATACATAATTCTATCATTAAAGTAGACATAAGTCAATATTTTTATTTTTTTCTAAAACAATATTCCCTTTTATATTATTTTCACATATAATATAAGAAATTGGAATGTATAATTATAGATTCCTTTTACATTAGCTTATTAGGAGCGTGTAAAGTATGAAAAATATATTATTCGAAGGTTGCGCTACCGCAATTGCAACACCATTTACAAATACTGGTGTTAATTATGATGAATTTGCAAAACTTATTGATTTTCAAATTAGTGAAGGAATTGATGCCCTAGTAGTTTGTGGAACTACTGGTGAGTCAGCAACAATGTCTGATGAAGAAAGAAAAGAAACTTTTCGCTTTGCTATTCAAAAAGTTGCAAGACGAGTACCTGTTATCATTGGCACAGGAAGCAATAATACTAAATCTGCAATTGATCTTACTAAATATGCAGAAAGTATTGGTGCAGATGGAGCATTGATTGTTACTCCATATTATAATAAAGCTACTCAAGAAGGACTTATTAAACATTATGAAGCAATAGCAAATAGTGTTTCTCTTCCTATTATTATGTATAGTGTACCAAGTAGAACAGGTGTAAATATTCTTCCTAAGACTTGTTTAGAACTTTCTAAAATACCAAATATTGTTGCTATTAAAGAAGCAAGTGGTAATTTATCGCAAATTGCTGAAATTGCAAGTCTTTGTAAAGATGAATTAATTATTTATAGTGGAAATGATGATCAAGTTGTTCCTATTCTTTCTCTTGGTGGAAAAGGCGTTATTTCTGTTCTTTCAAATATTGCACCAAAAAAAGCTTCTAAAATGGTACATGATTATCTATCTGGTAATATTGATGAAGCAAGAAAAATACAATTAGATAGTATTTCACTTATTAATGCTTTATTTTGTGAAGTAAATCCTATTCCTGTTAAATATGCTTTAAATTTGTTAGGCTACAACTTTGGTGTGCCAAGACTTCCATTAATAGAATTATCAGATGCTCATAAGGATGTACTAAAAAAAGAAATGCAAAATTATGGATTAATTTAAATTATATAAATTTACTATTCGTAGTTGCTTGTTTTTCTGTATTTTGTTTTTCAATTATTAATTTTATATTAATACTACACAAATATTTATTTATATGTTATAATTGAATAGTAAATATAATTTAATTATAAAATACTGAAGATTATAGGGGTTGAATTTTAAATTTATGTTAGTTTTACAAGAAGAATGTAATGAAAAAACATTGCAAAATGAATTTGAAGATATAATATCAGATTTAGTAAACAACGAAACCGTTTTATTAATGAAAAATTACCGTCAGCATTATGACACATCTTGCTTTGATCATTGCAAGAATGTTGCTTATTATAGTTATTTAATTTGTAAGAAATTTAATTTAGATTATGTTTCAGTTGCACGTGCAGGAATGCTACATGATTTGTTTTTATATGATTGGAGAACTAAAATAAATAATAGAAAAGGTTTACATGCTTTTACACATCCAAAAACGGCACTAAAAAATGCTTCTTCTCTATTTAATTTAAATGATAAAGAAATGGATATTATTTTAAAACATATGTGGCCTTTAACTATTCGTTTACCACGTTATATTGAAAGTTATATTGTAACTTTTGTAGATAAGTATTGCGCTTTTGAAGAATCTATTAATGCATATCAGATGAAATACAAATTGGGTAGATTATACAAATATTCTTACATATTGTTAACTGCACTTTTAATAGTACGTTAATATAATTAAGATCTTGCAAGTAGATATATTTTCTCTTATCTACTTGCAGTTTTTTTATTTTTCGATATAATTAATAAAAAAAGATGAAAGGAATTTATTATTATGATAAAAGTTTTAATTAATGGTTGTAATGGTCATATGGGACAGATATTAGTAAATGAAATTGACCGCTTTAATGAATTAGTTTTAATGGCTGGATTTGATGTTTTTGATGAAGGGAAAAATACTTTCCCTGTTTATTCTAAAATTGAAGATATTACCGAAAAGCCTGATGTTATTGTAGATTTTAGTGTTCCTGTAGCTACTATGAATATTTTAGAATATGCAGTTTCTTCTAAAACTCCTATTGTAATTGCAACAACAGGTTTTTCTAAAGAACAATTAGAAGAAATTAAAGAAGCTTCTAAAATTATACCAATTTTTCAATCTTCTAACATGTCCTATGATATTAATTTAATGAAAAAAATTGTTGCTGAAGTTGCCGAGAAATTAAAAGGCACGGATATTGAAATAATTGAAACACACCACAATCGTAAAATAGATGCTCCAAGCGGTACAGCTATTCTGCTTGCAGATGCAATTAATGAAGTTTACGACGGTAAATTAGAATATACATTTGATAGACATTCGCGTCATGAAAAGAGAAATCCTAATGAAATTGGTTTTTCTTCTATTCGTGGTGGCAATATTGTAGGTGAACATGTAGTACAATTTTATGGCGAACATGAAAGTTTCGAAATTAAACATACTTCATATTCTCGTAATGTTTTTGCAGATGGTGCTTTAAAAGCAGCTATATATATAATAAATCAAACTCCAGGTTATTACCAAATGGATGACATGGTAAAATAGTTTTAAAATATGTTATCTAAAGTAAATTTTTCTTTCTCATCAATGTGTATTAATATATATTTACATTTATCTAAATTTTCTACTGCTTGTACATTATCTTCCATTTCAACAAGACTTTTTACTGATGTAAGAGCAGTAGTTACTTTTTCTATCTCATTGTGTTCTAAATAATAAGCTAGAGTATCATCTGCTTCTTCCCATTTATCAAACATTATATTAGCCTTTTCTAATGCTATTTTATAATCTACATCTTCTTTTGCTAGCTCTTTTCTTGTTATTTCTATTTGTTCATTTACTTCATTTACTTTTTTATCTGTATTAATTTGTAAAGTGTAATTTAAAGTTATTATTGCAATAACAATTATGAAACTTATTATCAATTCCCTATACATCTTTTTCTCCTTTCTTTTGGCAAAATATTTGACCTTTTCCATCAAATGTAACTATTAGTGCTTCTTCTGGTTTAAATCCAAACTTTTCTACTTCTTTTTTTAACCATGTTTCGTTTTTACCAATTAATTTTAAATTTTTAGTCATTATTTTTCCATCTACTACTAAATCATATGGTAATCCTTCATAATCCGGCATTATATTAAAATCTTCTGGCGTTGTAGTTCTTTTATTTGGTTTTTGTATTACTGTAATTTGTCCACTAGTTTCAAGTATTGCATACTCAACATCGCCCATGTTTACAACATTATTTCCTCTTAATCTCTCTTGTAATTCGTTTATTGTAAATCTTTCTTTTTTTAAAGCTTGTTCATCTATTTTTCCTCTATAAATTAATATTCTTGGCTTTCCGCATATAATTTCTCTTGCTTTAATGCTTTTTAAATTTAATACAGAAATTATTAAATGCATAATAAGCAATCCTAAAATTGGAATAATTCCTCTAGTAATAGGAATTCCAGTTTCTGTCATTGGAATTGACGCAAGATCTGCTATCATAATTGAAATTGCAAGTTCAAATGGTTGTAATTGTCCTATTTCCCTTTTCCCCATCAATCTCATTACAATTAAAACAAGTAAATATAAAATAATTGAACGTATAAATGTTATTAGCATATTTTCCTACTTTCCTTTTTATTTTTTTAATATTTTAATCCGATTTTTATTTATTATTCAATTTTTGAATAGTTTTATTTTTTTTGTTAATAATAATTTTATGAAATATGAAAATATAGCATAAATATCTTTTAAAAGATAAGGAGGTTTTTTCATGGATAATGAAAAAAGTAATGTACAAAGTTCTGGAGGAACAAGTACTTTAGGTCAAATTATATGGAGATTTGTAGCTGCTGCTATAGTGCTTGCAATTACTGCATTTTTTACCCCAGGTTTTACAATAAATAATATATGGGCTTTAGCTTTAGCTGCCGTTGTACTTACTGTTATTGATTATTTAATAGTAAGATTTACAGGACTACAAGCAAGTCCTTTTGGTAAAGGGTTTGTTGGCTTTGCACTTTCAGCAGTTGTTCTATATGTAACTCAATTTTTCGTTGCAGGATATTCTATTTCATGGATTGCAGCTATTATAGGTGCACTTGTTTATGGTGTTATAGACTATTTTATTCCTGGCGATAATCAATTATAATTTTTTAAATCATAAAAAAACTTACACTTTTAAAACATTAATATTTTAAAAGTGTAAGTTTTTTCTTATATTAATTATTTATTAAATACTAATTTATTTTTTATTCCAGCCTTCTTTATTTACTTGCCTTTCTCTCGCTATTGCCAAAGAATCATCTGGTACATCGTCTGTTATAGTAGAACCGGCTGCTACGAATGTATTTTTGCCAAGTGTTACTGGTGCTACTAAATTTGTATTTGAACCTATAAAAGAATGTTCACCTATTATTGTTTTACTTTTGTTAAATCCATCATAATTACAAGTAATTGTTCCACATCCTATATTAGATTTTGCTCCAATTTCACAATCTCCCATATATGAAAGATGTGGCACTTTTGTTCCCTCACCAATTATAGCATTCTTTATTTCAACAAAACTTCCTACTTTAACTTTATTTGCTAATCTACACTTTTCTCTTATATATGCATTAGGTCCAATTTCACATTCTTCACCAATTATTACATCTGATTTTATTGTTGTATTTGGATGAATAATAGTATCCATACCTATTTTAACATCATCATATATATAAGTATTATTGATATCTTCTATTGTAACTCCGTTTTTTAAATGTTCTGTATTAATACGAAGTTGCAATGCCTTAGTTAATACTTGTAAGTCCATTCTATCGTTAACTCCAAGTACTTCTGTATTATCAGAAACAACAACAGAACCAGTTTTTAAACCTTTATTATACATAATTTTAATAACATCTGTTAAGTAATATTCTTCTTGCATATTATCATTTTTCAATTCCTTTAGTGCACTTAACAATTCTTTTATATCAAAACAATACATTCCAAGGTTTACTTCTTTTATATTAATTTGTTCTGCATTACAATCTTTATGCTCTATAATTTCCTTGATATTACCATTTTCGTCGTGAATAATTTTTCCATATGGTATAGTTTTATCATGTACCATCGTTAAAATTGTAGCACTTTCATTTCTTTCTTTAGAAACAGAAACTAGGTTTTTAAGCGTTTCTGGCCTCATAATTGGATGATCCCCATTTAATATTAATACTTTTCCACTTTTATTTTCTAAAAATTTTGATGCCTTCATAACAGCATGGCCAGTACCTAATTGTTCTTCTTGTATAGCATATTTTACACTATCTCCTAATACTTCTTCAATTTGTTCTTTTTGATACCCAACTACTGCAATAACTTCATCTATTCCTGCATTTTTAACATTTTCAATTGCTCTTTTAATTATTTCTTTTCCATATATTTTATGTACTAACTTTGATTTATTAGATTTCATTCTTGTGCCTTTTCCAGCTGCCATAACTATTGCTAATATGTCTTCTTGTGCCATTATGTACACCTTTCCTTTCAATATGAATAATTTTTAATATCTAAATACTTGGTACATTTTACCACAAATAAAATAATATTTCAATATTATTTATACATAATATGAAGTACTTTAATTAAAAAACTAAATTCTAGGTAAAGCTCAAGTGGAATTTAGTTTTTTTACAAAAATGATATAATATATTAA
>CANQRO010000006.1 GCA_947626205.1 uncultured Clostridia bacterium | reverse complement strand
AGTAATAGGAAGTAGAGCAAGAGTAAAAGTAGTAAAAAATAAA
The DNA here is from genome assembly GCA_947626205.1 of uncultured Clostridia bacterium. Taxonomy (GTDB): domain Bacteria; phylum Bacillota; class Clostridia; order TANB77; family CAG-508; genus RGIG8482. The sequence continues at coordinate 27,529 of CANQRO010000006.1, read as the reverse complement.
GTGGCTCCACCTTTTAGAGAAGCAGAATTTGATATTATCTATGGTAAAGGAATATCTAAAGAGGGTAATATATTAGATATGGCAGTTAACTTAGATATTATAGAAAAAAGTGGTTCATGGTTTGCATATAAAGGAAATAGAATTGGACAAGGTAGAGAAAATGTAAAACAATATTTAATAGATAATCCAAGCGTAATGGAAGAAATAGAAAAGAAAGTTAGAGAAAACTTTGAAAAAGCATTTGAAAAAAGTTTAGGCGAGGACTTAAGCAGTAGTGACGAAAATGAAGAATAGGTATGTGATTAAATATGTACACAATAGAAGAATTCGATAAAGCAAAAACTAAAGTTATGAATTACATAATGTATAAAAAAAGAACAGAAATGGAAGTTAAAAATAAATTTTATAATACTATACAAGATGATTTATTATGTGATATTATAGAATATATTAAAGAAGCTCGGTTATTTAAACGATAATAACTATATAGATAGATCCGTTAAAGAATTTATGGCATTAAAAAATTTATCTGCAAAAGAAATGCAATATAAGCTTTATAATAAAGGAATAAAAAAAGAAGATTTAGAAGATTATTTCTATAATCATACGGAAGAAATAGAACAATATGAAAAAAAATCAGCTGAAGCAATAGTATTGAAAAAAAATTCTATAATGGAAAAAGAAGAAATACAAAACTATCTTTTAAAAAAAGGATATAAAGAACAAATAATAAAGGAAGTATTAGAATGCAAAACATATTAACATTACAGACAAAACAATATTTAGTTAAATTAGAAAATTTTGAGGGACCACTAGACTTGCTTTGCCATTTAATAGATAAAAATAAAATGGATATATATGACATAAAAATTAGTGAAATTGCAGATCAATATATAGAATATATGAATCAATTAGAAAAAATGAATTTAGAAGTAGCAAGTGAATTTTTGGTAATGGCATCTACATTATTATATATAAAATCTAAAGGATTACTACCAAGTAAAGAAGCGGAAGATGAAGAACTTACGGAGGAAGAGTTAATTGCAAAAATTATAGAATATAAGAAATATAAAGAAATAACTAAAAGATTAAAAGATAATTATAATGAATTTGCAAATAGAATTTTTAAATTAACAGAAAATATTATACTTCCAAAACAAGAATTAGAGAAAAACTTTGATAAAGCAATTATTCCAGAAATATACTTAAACTTAATAGATAAAAGTAAAAACAAATTAAATCAAAATGCAGATAATATTAAGAAAATTGCGATAACTGATACATATACAGTAGCAAGTAAAGTTAAAGAAATGTTTAGAGAATTAATAAAAAGGCCAAAGTTTATATTTAATAAACTTTATTCGCTTTCAAAATGTAATAAACAAGAAGTTGTAACAGCTTTTACTGGACTATTAGAATTAACAAGAAGAGATAAAGTAACAGCATCTCAAGAAAAATTATTTGGAGACATATTAGTAGAAAAAATAAAAAAATAAACAGTAAAATAGTAAAAATAAATTATAAAAATAAAATTATAAAAATAAAATAATAAAAGTAAATTAGTAAAATGAAAAAAGATAAGAAAAGTGAGATTTTTACCACTTTTCTTATCTTTTTTCATTTTAAAAATTTCGTTAGGAATTTATGAAATAGCAAGCTTATGTTTTAAACTTAAAATTTGTGTAGTGTAAATAGTATATTCAAATAGAAAAAATTGTCGAAATGTTCTTATAAATCGATAAAACTTCCTATGTTTTGCTATTGGAAAAAATTACCAAATAGAATATAATATAAAAAGTAAAAAACAAAGGAGGAAAAAGTGTGAAAGTTAATTATGATGAAGAAGAAAAATTACTTACTTTTGAAATTACAGAAGAAATAGACCATCATACAACAGAAAAAATAAGGAGGAAAATGGATTATGAAATTCAAAGATTTATTCCAAGAAAAATTATATTTGATTTTAATCAAGTTACTTTTATGGACAGTGCCGGAATCGGAATGCTAATTGGCAGATATAAAGTGATAAAAATGTTAGGTGGAAGTGCAGAACTTATAAATGTAAAGCCAAGTATTAAAAAAATATTCGAAATGTGTGGTGTGCTTAAAATAATACCAATTAGAAAATTAAGTAACCCTAAAATAGCAGGGTAGTACTTAAAATTAATATAGAAAAGAAAGGAGTGCATGATGTTTTTATACATCATGCAAAATAATATGAAAAATCTATATGATAATGAAATGAAAATTGAATTTGTGAGTAAATCTAATAATGAAGCGTTTGCTCGTATTAGTGTAGCTGCGTTTGCATCACAATTAGATCCTACAATAGAAGAATTGGCAGATATAAAAACAGCTGTATCTGAAGCTGTAACTAACAGTATTATACATGGCTATGAAGATTCAGAAGGAATAATTTCAGTAACATGTAAAATATTTGCAAACACTGTTGTAATCGAAATATCTGATAATGGAAAAGGAATTGAAAACGTAGATATAGCAAAAGAACCATTATATACATCAAAACCAGATCTAGAAAGATCTGGAATGGGATTTACAATTATGGAGAGTTTCATGGATGATTTAGATGTTGAATCAATTTTAGGACTTGGAACGAAAGTAACAATGAAAAAAATTATTAAAAGCAAAGAAGAAAAAAAGTCAGAAGGAAAAGTTTTTAGTTCTTTTAGGCTATAAAAGGAGGCATAATTTTATCTATGTATGAAAATAATTTGTATGACATAGAAGAAGCCCAAAAAGGTAGCCAAGAAGCAATGACAAGATTAGTAGAAAATAACAAAGGATTAATATGGAATATAGTAAAACGTTTTAATGGAAGAGGTTATGAAATAGAAGATTTATATCAAATTGGCTGTATGGGATTTATTAAGGCAATCAAACGATTTGATACTAGTTTTGAAGTTCAAGTATCTACATATGCTGTACCATACATTTTAGGAGAAATTAAGCGATTTATACGAGATGATGGAATGGTAAAAGTGAGTAGAAGTACAAAAGAACTTGCAATAAAAATATTAGATTTACAAAATGATTACTTTTCAAAAAATGGTGAAGAAATAACTATTATGCAAATTTCCAATATTCTACATATACCTAAAGAGGAAATTACTTATGCTATGGATTCTTTAAAACCAGTAACATCAATATATGAAGAAAGTTCTTGTAATGTAAACGGAGATGAAAATTGTTTAGTTATAGATAAGCTAAAAAATAAGGTTGATGAGCAAAATAATATAGTAAATAAAATAGCAATTAAGCAATTAATTTCAAACTTAGAAAAAAGAGAAAAAGAAATAGTTTTACTTCGCTTTTATAAAGATAAAACACAAGCGGAAGTAGCTAAAGTTCTAGGCATTACGCAAGTGCAAGTATCTAGATTAGAGAAAAAAATATTAAAATCTATGAAAAGTAAGCTAACATGTTAAGCATTCGGTTTATAGGTGAAATCCATGAAAAACCTAAATAGACTATAGGAGAATTAAATATTTTATACTTGAATAGCATTAAAATATTTTAGATAAATAATTATGAGAAAAATATTGATAATAATTATTCTGTTAGTTCAAATAATTTTTTTTATTCCTATTATTTTTACTAAACAATTTTATATCGCAAAACATATAGATTCTACATTGAATCAAAATGAAATTATTATGAATCCACAATATGATTATAATCAATATAAAACTATTAAATTGTTACACTCTAAAACAGGTGAAATAGAAGAAATAAATTTAGACGAATATGTTTGCAATGTTGTATCTGCGGAAATGCCAGTAGATTTTCAAATGGAAGCATTAAAAGCACAAGCAGTAGTGGCAAGAACATACACAATTTATAAATTAGTGACAAATAACCAAAAACATCCAGGAGCAGATATATGTGATAGTGCAAGTTGTTGCCAAGCTTGGATATCTAAAGAGGATAGACTTGCAAGATGGGATGAAAACTTAAGAGAATCTAACTGGAAAAAAATACAGGAATGTGTATTTGAAACAAGTGGAAAAATTGTTACATACGAAGGAAGACCCATAAATGCATTTTTTCATTCTAATAGTGGTGGAAAAACTGAAATACCTATAAACGTTTGGGGAGGAAGTGAATATCCATATTTACAATCTGTTGAAACTTCTGGAGAAGAAGAATATAGCCAATATTATTCTGAAGTAACATTATCTAAAGAGGAGATTATAAATAAAATTAAAGAAAAACATCCTGAATTAGAAGTCGATTTTTCAAAAGAAGATTGCATTTCGATAAAAGAATATACAGAAAGTGGACGTGTTAAAACCTTAAAAATAGGAAACCTAGAATTAGCAGGAGTAGAAATAAGAACATTGTTAAATTTACGTTCTACCAGTTTCACTTTTGAAATTAATGAAAATAATGTAATTTTTAGAGTAACGGGATATGGCCATGGTGTTGGTATGAGCCAAACAGGAGCAGATAGCCTAGCAAAGCAAGGGAAAAATTTTGAAGAAATTATAAAGCATTTTTACACAGGTGTAGAAATTGAAAATATGTAAAAAAATAATATAAGAAAATATTGACATCATAACATAAGTTGATATAAAATACATTTTAAACAGATTATATCTACTTGGTATATATATCTAAAATAAATAGGAAGAAAGGTAACAAAAGAAAATGAGAAAAAATGATTTAGTAAAACCTTGCAGTGTAAACAATGTAAATATGCAAAATGGTATTACACTAATTGCACTTGTTATAACAATAATAGTATTACTGATATTAGCAGGAATAACAATAAACTTAGCATTGGATGACAACGGAATAATAAAAAGATCATTAGATGTTTCTAAAAAATATGGAAATGTAGAAAAAAATGAATTAACTGAATTAAAAAATATTGAAAACATTATTGATAATATTTCAAAAGAAAAAACTATAAATATACCAGAAGGATTAAGTATAGGTGATAAGGTAAGTTACACACCACCAGCATCTACTGATACAAAAAACATATATAACTGGCAAGTAAAATATTGTTCAAGTGGTATAGAAAGTGAATTACCATCTGAAGATAAAGTATTAAAAAATACTGATGAAAATTATGCAATAACAGAATGGATAGTATTTGATATAGATGAAAAAACTGGGAAAGTAGAATTAATATCTGAAAAGCCAACAAACGGAACTGTATATTTAGGTGGAGCACAAGCATATAATAATGGTGTAAAATTGTTAAATGATGCGTGCAGCAATTTATATGGTAATGAATCAGAAGGAATAAAAGCAAGAAGTATGAATGTAGAAGATATCGAAAATAAAATAGAGGATAATGTATTAAAAAGTGCAAAAGAAAATCAAAAAACAGTAACCGGTATATCATATAAAACCCAACCATTAGAAGAGTATATAGCTGGATATAAATATCCAGTTATATATGAAAAAGAAAAGTTAAGTGTAATAAATGGAAAAGAAAATGAAAATGGATTGAATATAAGTGAACAGGAAGAAAAGCTAATAGAAAGAACAGAGGATGGAGCTGAAAACGGATTTAAAAAAGCGCAAACTAGCATAAAACCATATCAAACATCATGGATGTTAGGTGGATTTAATGAGTATAATGTTCCAATTACAGCCCCTAAATCAGCATTTAAAAGTAAAGGTGAGATAAGTTATTATGATATAATAAATATATCTAGTGATAAAACATATTGGTTGGCAAGTCGTTGTATTGTAGTTTTTCAAGATCATTGTCATTTTCATATGTGGTCACTTTTTAGTGGAGTTATACATTCAGGAGTTACTTGCAATTTGGAAGATAATTCTTGTCATAATAGTCTTTCAATGCGACCAATACTTTCTTTAAATTCTGAAATAATTAGTGGTAATGATATTGAAGGATGGCAAATTTTATAATTTAATAAAGTTACGTATATATTTTAACATTTGCATTAGATTTTTTAAATACATTTAATGGAAAGCAACTTTTTTCTTTGTATAAATTTTCTATAATTGGAAACAATCTAACTAAGATTATAGTTAGGAGGAATTTATATATGAGAAGAGAAAGAAGGAGAAGAAGAGAAGGAGAAAATTCATATAGTGTATTTTATATTGCAGGTAGCCTTTTAGCTGTTGGTATAATATCATTTGTAATTACATTTATAGTATATGGAAATAAAATGGAAGAACAATCAATGTTAGATACACAAAAATTAGCTAGTCTTGTTAAAGAAGAAAATGATAATGCAGAACCAATTAGTACACAAATTGGAAAAACTGTAGATGAATCTCAAAATGAAATAAATAATTTAAATTCAGGTTCTCTAAATGATAGTACTTCAAATAAATCTACATCTACTAATACTAAAAAGGACGAAACAAAAAATACCAGTACTTCGAAAACAACACAAACAAAAGAAGAGACCAAAGTAGATGATACTAAAGCATCTGTATTTACTTTTGTTTTACCAGTAGAAGGAGATATTTTAAAAGAATATGCTAAAGATAATCTAGTATATTCAAATACTTTAGAAGAATGGACTACACATTTAGGAATAGATATAAAAGCAGATAAAACAACAGTAGTAAAATCGTCAGCAGATGGTACTATAAAGTCTATAAAATCTGATCCTAGATATGGATTAAGCATTATAATAGAACATAAAGATGGATATGAGACGATGTATGCTAATTTATTATCTGCCGAATTTGTAAAAGTTGGAGAGAAAGTTTCTCAAGGGCAAAGTATAGGAACAGTAGGAGATACAGCACCTTTTGAAATAGTAGATGGAGCACATTTGCATTTCGAAATTTCAAAAGATGGAGAAAACATTAATCCAAAAGATGTAATTAAATAAAACGGGATAAAATGAAGAAGAATACTTGCAAAGTATTCTTTTTTATTGTACAATACATCTATATGTATAATAAATAATCAAAAGTGGTACATTAAGTAAGCAATTTGAAAGATTAATAAAATTAATAATTTCATATACGATAATTAAAGTTTGGAGGCATATATATGATTACATTAGAAGATGTTAAAAACAATAAAGAGGTTCAAGCATTAATAAAAGGAACTGAAAAACAATTAAATGTACTAGGATATACAGAACATTCTATAAGACATATAAGTATTGTTTCTAAAAGAGCGGCAGACATTTTAGAAACATTTGGGTATAGTAATGATAGAGTAGAACTTGCAAAAATTGCAGGTTATTTACATGATATTGGAAATGCAATAAATAGGGTAGATCATGCACATTCTGGTGCACTTTTAGCGTATAGCATTCTAAAAGATATGGGTATGAATGATAAAGATAGAATAGATATAATGATGGCAATTGGAAACCATGATGAGCAAACTGGAACTGCAGTTAGCGATATATCAGCAGCTCTTATTTTAGCAGACAAATCAGATGTACATCGTGATAGAGTTGTTAATACTAATATTTCTACTTTTGGAAAACATGATAGAGTAAACTATGCTGTAACAAATACTAGATTAGACTTGGATAAAGAAAATAGAAAAATAAGACTAAATATAAACATTGATACAGAAATTTGCCCTGTATTAGATTATTTTGAAATATTTATGGATAGAACTATGATGAGTAAGTATGCAGCAAAATATTTAGGTGTGTGGTTTGAATTAATAATAAATAACACAAAATTACTGTAAAATAAAAATGCTTGGCTAAAATAATTTAGTATATAAAAAAATATTTAGGAGGAAAACAATGAAAGAAAAAAATTTAACAAAAATACTTGTAATATTAGCAATAGTAATAATTTGCTTAATATCATTTTTTGGTATATACGTAAGACAATCTGGAGTAATGAATAATATTTTACCTGAATATACATTATCTACAAATTTAGGTGGATTGAGAAGAATAAGATTAACAGTAAGTGATGAAACTAATACTACTGTATATGATAAAGATGGAAACATTACTGAAGAAGGATACAATGAAGATGGAAGCTTAAAAGAAGGTTATACAGAAAATGTACAAAAAACAAACTCAGATGAAGCTCTAACAAAAGAAAATTATGATGAAGTAAAGCGTATTTTAGATGCAAGGTTAAAAAATTTTGCAGTAGAAGACTATACAATAAGAAAAAATGATAAAACAGGAGAGTTCGTTATAGACTTACCTGAAAATTCTATAACAGACGAAATAATTTCATATTTAGTACATCCAGGAAAATTTACAGTAAGAGATCATGATACATCAGAAGTTTTAATGGATAATTCTTATGTAAAAAATGCAAATGCAGTGTACAGTACCACAGATTCTGGAACAATAGCATTTTTAAATATTGAATTTAATCAAGAAGGAAAACAGAAATTAGAAGAAATATCAAAAACATATGTAGAAAGTAAAGATGAAGAAGGAAACGATACAACAAAGCAAATTGTATTAGAGCTTGATGATGAAGAATTACTTGAAACATATTTTTCAAGTCCATTAACAGATGGAATATTACAACTTTCTATTGGAAGCCAAACAACAGATTCTCAAGAATTTACAAGTTATATTAGACAAGCAGCAAGAATAGCAGCTTTAATTAATGATAAAGCAATGCCAGTAGAATATGAATTACAAGATAATATGTATATATCATCTTATACATATGAAGAAGTTGCATTAATTGCTTTATTAGTAATTGCTAGTATTATTGCTATTTCAGTAATAGTATATTGGTGCATTAAATATAAAATGAATGGTGCTATAGCAGGACTTATTTCTATAGGATACATAGCCGTTTTATTAATTATAGTTAGATATGCAAACGTTATGATTTCTAAAGAAGGAATTGTAGGAATTGTAATTTTATTAGTTGCACAATTCTTATTCTTAAATGAAATACTAAAAAAATTAATAGAACCAAATGCAAAAAAAGAAGTTGTTAAAGAATGTTACAAAAAATTCGCTTGGTATTATTTACCAATAGCAATAATTGCAGTTGTACTTACATTTGCTAGTTGGATATCTGCTGCAAGTATTGGCATGATACTATTCTGGGGATTATTAATTTTAGCAGCATATGATTGGATTCTTATAGAGTTATTATTAGAAGTAAGAAAAAATAAGAATGCTTAAAAGGAGGAAAGTCTAAATTATGAAAAAATGGTTAAATAAAAAAGTGATTTATTTAGTTGCAATTATTGTAATTATATGTGGTATGTTAACAACTTTTATATGGAAGACGAACTTTTCTTTAGAATATAAGGAACATGCAGATATACATATTAATTTTGATAAAGTTTATGAAATAAATGAAGTAAAAGCTTTACTAAAAGAAGTATTAGGAAACAGAAAAATGGTACTTCAAAAAGTAGAAACGTTTAATGATTCTATTTTAGTAAATGTAGAAGCAATTTCAGATGATGAAGTTACATCTTTAGAAAATGCAATAAGAGAAAAATATGAAATAGAAGAAGAAACTACAGTTGTAGAAGTTACACAAGTTGGTCACGTTAGTTTTAGAGATATTATAAAACCATATATTATTCCTATGGCCTTGGCAACTATTCTTATAGCAGTATACTTTGCAATTCGTTATTCAAAATTAGGAATATTTAAAGTAGTATTTGTTTTGTTTCTTAGAATTATAGTAGCAGAAGGAGCATATTTAGGTATTTTAGAAATTACAAGAATTCCTTTAGGAAGTTATTTTGTGCCAGTTGCAATAGGATTATATGTTGCTATAATATTATTTACTACTATTTGTAATGAAAAATTACTTGTTAACAAAAGTAAATAAAACAAGCTAAAAAGGAGATTTTTAATATGCTAGATTCAATGGATAAAATGGTAAACCTATGTAAAGCTAGAGGATACATATATCCAGGTTCTGAAATTTATGGAGGACTTGCAAATTCATGGGATTATGGACCATTAGGAGTGGAATTAAAAAATAATATCAAAAAATTATGGATGAAAAAATTTGTACAAGAAAGCAAATATAATGTAGGTTTAGATGCAGCAATATTAATGAACCCAGAAACTTGGGTAGCTTCAGGACACGTAGGAGGTTTTAGTGATCCATTAATAGATTGTAAAGAATGTAAAACAAGACATAGAGTAGACAAATTAATAGAAGAGTGGATGCATGAACATAAATGTGATGAAATTGTAGATGGATGGTCAGATGAAAAAATGATAGCATATATGAAAGATAATCATATTGTTTGTCCAAATTGCGGTAAAGAAAATTTTACAGAAATTCGTAAATTCAATTTAATGTTTAAAACATTTCAAGGAGTAACAGAAGATTCTACAACACAATTATATTTAAGACCAGAGACAGCACAAGGAATATTTGTAAATTTCAAAAATGTATTAAGAACAACAAGAAGGAAACTACCTATGGGAATTGCACAAATAGGAAAAGCATTTCGTAACGAAATTACACCAGGAAACTTTACATTTAGAACAAGAGAATTTGAACAAATGGAGCTAGAATTTTTTTGTAAGCCAGGAACAGACTTAGAGTGGCATGCTTTTTGGAAAGATTATTGTAAGCAATTTTTATTAGATTTAGGAATGAAAAAGGAAAATATTCGTTTAAGAGATCATTCAAAAGAAGAATTAGTATTTTATAGTGCTGCAACAACGGATATTGAATTTGCTTTTCCATTTGGTTGGGGAGAGTTATGGGGAATTGCAGACAGAACAGATTATGATTTAACTCAACATCAAGAACACTCAAAACAAGATTTAACTTACTTAGATCCAGAAACAAACGAAAAATTTATACCATATTGTATAGAACCATCTCTTGGATGTGATCGTGTGGCACTTGCATTTTTATGTAATAGCTATGAGGAGGAAGAATTAGAAGATGGAGATATAAGGACAGTATTACATTTACATCCAGCTTTAGCACCTTATAAGGTAGCAGTATTACCATTATCTAAGAAATTATCTGAAAAATCAGATGAAGTTTATCAAAAATTATCACAAGAATTTATGTGTGATTATGATGAAGCTGGTTCAATTGGAAAGCGTTATAGAAGAGAAGATGAAATAGGAACACCATACTGTGTAACAATAGATTTTGATACATTAGAGGATGATACAGTAACAATACGTGATCGCGATACAATGGAACAAATTAGAGTAAAAATAAACGAATTAAATTCGTGGATAAGAGAAAAAGTAAATTTTTAATAAAAAACGTAATCAATAAAAAATTACATATACACAATTTAAAAATTATATATGAAAAATATAATAAACTATTAACAAAACATTTTATATATGTTATAATCCTCTTTGAATATTCTTTATCCAAGGAGGGTATTTTTTTATGTGTCAAACAAAAGTTGTTCAGGCACGGGAAGGCTATCATAGAATGCATGGAAGTCGCTTTTTAAAAACTTCTGATGCACAATGGTGTATCGAGGCATATCTTCCAGAAACAATGGAAGAACAAGCAAAAAGTGCATACAATAGTCTATGGGGAGATTTGAGAAGCAAGAGGACTCTAAAGCAATTAGTCGAAATTGCAGAAAGAGTGTATAAGGTAACCATTAAAATGGAAGAAAATAAGAATGAGTTTTTACATCCTGCTTTCAAAAAGGTTATTTTAATAATATCCCCAAATATAAAGAGCGAAGAATAAAAACTTCGCTCTTTTAACATTATAGAAAATTTTCTAAAAAGCTATAATTATTTACCATTTCTTCAAGTAATAATAAATTAAAAATCATATTAAGTTAATTATACAAATCATTCTCATATAAATCCTCAATATAAACATCTTTTTCTTCAAAATTATCAATAAAACCAACTCTAGCAATATTATCATGTACTTCTTGTATCCATACAGGTCGTTCATTATAATATACATCAATTTTTTCCTTATTATCTAAAACCTTATGTAATCTTTCTAAATTCATGCTTGTACCTCCTAAAAATCATTTGTTAGTAAAAGTATATCCATGTAACAAGAAAAATATACCAGTTATATGGTTGATTTTAAAAATATACTATGATAAAATCTTTATATATTACAAATGATTTTAGGAGATACAATGGAATTTAATAAAAAAGTAGCATTAAAAAATAAAGTAAATATGAAGTTGTACCCAATGTATAGACTTTTTGCTATAGATGTGTTATTTTACAATGCAATAAAAGTTTTATTTTTAACACAAGTAAAGGGCATATCCAATGCAGAAGTAGTGTTAATGGAGACTATATATGCATTTTTTAAATTAACATTACAAATACCTTTAACTGTATTAGTATCAAAATTAGGTATAAGGAAAAGTACTATTTTAGGAAATATATTTTGGACTCTAGAATTGGTATTGATATTATTTTCAAGTAACTATTTTATAATTATTCTTTCACAGCTTATGTCTGCAATTGGATGGTCTTATAAATCTATTGCAGAGGAACCATTATTAGATAGTTCTATACCTCAAAGTTCCAAAAAAGGAAAAATTTTTACTAAAATAGATAGTAAAGGTTATTCAAGGTATTGTTATATTTCGGCTATTTCAACAATAATGTCTGGCTTTTTATATGATATAAATCCGTATATACCAATAATACTTACAATTATCTTTATGGCTTTTGCTTTAATACTTTCAACAGGATTTATAGAATTGCCAGAAGAAAAAATACAAGATAAAAAAACAATTAAGCAAAGTTTAGAGGATGTAAAAGATGGATTTAAGTTTATTTTTAAATCACCAAGATTAAAAAGCTTATTATTAATGTTAGGATTTATGTGGGGAACTTTCTGCTTATTTGGAACATATCAAAGTACTTTATTAAAAGATATTAATGTATCTGCAACATATATAGGAATAATACTTGCTGTTTTAGATATATTCCAAGGGTTAGCTGCTACAAAAGCAGACAATTTTAACGAAAAGCATAAAAATAAAAGCTTAATTTGTTTATGTTTGCAAAATACGCTTACAACAGCTATTGCAGGAGGAGTAGTAATATTAGGAATAGCAAGAATACCTCAATTAGCAATTATCATTATTTGTTACATAATTAGTAAATATGATAAAGGTATTTATCAAGTACTTAAAAAAAGATATATTGGTAACTTTATGACTTCAGAAATGTTAACAAAAATATATTCAATATATAGTACAATTTCAAGCATATTTAGAATGATAATTGGTGCTATTGGTTCTTATTTATTAACAATTATGAATATACAATATGCTATGGTTGCAATTGGTATAATATTAGCAATTGTTGGATTAATATTTTCAATATACATGAAAACAAGAATTGGATTAAAACCAGAAGAATATACTGAAAAAGATGTAATATATATGAACTAAAGTAAGTATAAGAAAGGAGTAATTCGTATAATAAATATGTTTTATGCGAAGATTAAATATGAAAATTACATATGAAAATAAAATAATAGAGGCAAAAGAAGGAATAACGGTTCTTGAGTTATTAAAAAATGAAATAAAAAACGCAAAAACAGAGGTAATTGCATGCCTTTGCAATAATGAAGTTAGAAGTCTAAACTTAAAACTAAATGAAAATTGCCATATTCAGCTAATAGACTTAAATTCAAAAGATGGAATGATGATTTATATTAGAGGAATAATGTACATTATGGCAAAAGCTTTAAATGAGCTATATCCAGAAGCACTTTTAACTGTAAATTATCAATTATCTAATGCAATGTTTTGCGAATTGGATAATATGTCTGTAACAGAAGAAATGATTACCAATATTCGTAATAGGATGCAAGAAATAATTGATAAAAATTTAGAGATTAAAAAAGTTAAGATGACTTTAGAAGAAGCAAAGAAATTTTATGAAAAAGAAAAAACTTTAAAAGGAAGAGTGCAAATAGATCAAGATACACCATACGGGGCATCATTATATTATTGTGAAGATTATTTTAATTATTTCTTTGGAGTAATGCCTATTTCAACAGGATATACAAAAATATTTGACATAGTAAAATATCATGATGGATTCATAGTTAGGTATCCAAACTGGAAAACACCAACAGTGTTAACTCCATTTGTAGAAAACAAAAAGTTAGTTGCTACATTAGATGAATATGAAGATTTATATAAATTAATTGGAATTAATACAATTTATAAACTAAATAGAGAAGTAGAAAAAGATAACGCATTGAATAGTATATTATTATCTGAAAGCTTACATGAAAAGAAAATAGCAGAGATGGCAGATAAAATTGCTAAAGATAGGAAAGTTAAAGTTGTGTTAATTGCAGGACCATCATCTTCCGGAAAAACTACTTTTGCTAAAAGATTGGGAATTCAATTAAGGTTAAACGGATTAAAACCAGTTACTATATCTGTAGACAATTATTTTGTTGAAAGAGAAGATAACCCAAAAGATGAATATGGTAACTATGATTTTGAATGCATTGAAGCATTAGATATAAAATTATTTAATGAACATTTAGTAAAATTATTAAATGGAGAAGAAATAAAAGTTCCAACTTTTGATTTCACAGTAGGGCATAAAGTGTACAATGGTGAAACCATGAAGCTAGCAGATGATGAGATATTAGTAATAGAGGGAATTCATTGTTTAAATGATAAACTAACTAGTTCAATATCAAGAGAGCAAAAATACAAAATTTATATAAGCGCTTTAACAGTATTAAATATAGATTATTATAATCGTATTTCAACAACAGATACTAGATTAATTAGAAGAATTGTTAGAGATAATCAATTTAGAGGATATACAGCAACTCATACAATTAAAATGTGGTATTCTGTAAATAGAGGAGAAGAACGTTATATTTACCCATATCAAGAAGAAGCAGATACAATGTTTAATTCGTCTCTTATATATGAGCTTGGAGTGCTAAAAGATTATGCATTACCATTATTAAAGCAAATTAAAAACACACAACCAGAATATGCAGAAGCAACAAGATTAATACGACTATTAAGTTATTTTGAATCTATACCAGCAGATGCAATTCCTAAAACTTCGCTAATACGTGAGTTTATTGGTGGAAGCTTGTTAGCTGATTAAAATTATAATTAAATTCAAGTAAAAACTGCTTAACATATAAAGATTAAAAATTAGTTAATATATAATTTGAATTTGAAATTGAATTGTTTGAAAGAGGAATGATAATGTTTCGTAAATTTACAGAAATAGATGAAGAATTTATATGTGAAAATTGTGGTGCTAAAGTGGAAAAACTGGGGTATTCATGTAGAAATCATTGTCCAAAATGTTTACATTCAAAACATGTAGATATAAACCCGGGAGATAGAATGGAAACATGCCATGGAGACTTAGAACCAATAGGAATTGAAATAGATTCTAAAAAAGGATATATAATTGTATTTAAATGCAAAAAGTGTGGTCAAATTAGAAAAAACAAAGTAGCAAAAGATGATAATATGGATTTAATTATTGAATTAAGTAGTAAACCAATTTAAGAAAAACTGTAAATTTTCTGGCATATATAGTGCCAAGAAAGTTTACAGTTTTTTTTAAAAGATATTGACATTAGATACTATATGTGATACTATATTTTAGGGAATGTTAGGGCTATAATCAAAACTAAAAAGGAGATAACATGCCCACTATAGAGAAAATATTACAAAAAATGAAACATCAGCCAAATGGAATACGATTTGTTGAATTGGCTAAGGTCTTAGAAAGTAATGGTTATACTATGAAAAAACTAAAAGGAACATCACACAGAAACTTTATTAATAAACAAGGTGATGTTATAACAATAAAAATGGATAACCCAGTAAAAGCTGTATATGTTAAGGATGTATTAAAAAGAATAAATAGGGAAAATGAGGTGTAATTAATTTGAAAAGAGTAAAGGATTATATGAAATTACCATACAATTATATTGTTCAGCCAGTAACAGATGAGAGTGGTTCTTATTTTTATGCACATGTTTTGGAACTAGATGGATGTCAAACAACAGGTGAAACATTTGAAGAAGCATACTATAATTTGTCAGAAGCAATGGAAGGATGGATAAAAACTAAACTAGAAGCGGGTTTCGAAGTACCGCTTCCAATGAAGTATAATTCATATAGTGGTAAATTTGTGATACGTATACCAAAATCATTACATTATAAACTAGCAATTGAGGCAAGGGAAGAGGGAGTTTCGTTAAATCAATACGCAGTTTACAAATTGAGTTGTTAAAAAGAAAAATGGCAAAGCCATTTTTCTTTTTATACATTTCTCATAAAATTTCCATTAGTATAATCTTTACCTTCTAATTTTTCTTTAGATTTAACTTTTCTTATAATTTCATTTATTTCATCAAAAGATTCTTCTAGTATATCTATTCTAACAGAATTAACATCTAAATCTGAATAATCAATTGAAGTTATTTTACTGTTATAAATAGTATTAATTGTTTGAGTATTATCTGCAAATATAGGGAAATATAAACCAATTCTATCTTTTAGATAATATTGATGTTTACTTTCGCATAAAGAGTTACAATTTGGATAACACTTATTAGATTTACCAAGTACGCAATATCCTAATGTCATTACAGGAAGTCTGCCATACACCATAAGTTCTGTTTTTGCCAAAGTAGTTTCACAAATTTCAGATATATCTTGCTTATTTAATTCAGGTGACAAAGTAATCTCATTCAAACCTAATTTTAAATAAGCATTAATAGCCATATTATTATATACATTTAAAGTATAGTTTCCAATAAATTTATAATCTTGTTTATAGTTTTCTAACATTTTTAAAGTTCCAATGTTTGAAATTACAAAACCTTTTATACGATAATTTTCTAGTGCATAAGTTATATTGTTTGTAAAAACATTTCTGTAATTTGGCTTAATAATACTTGGCATGTAGATATATGTATCAAAATTAGAAGTTATATCATTTAAAACATTTGCATATTCATTTTTGGAAAAATATTTAATAGGTATGTATATGCGATCTACATATTCTAATTCAGTATAATTAGCATTCACATCTAAAGTATTCAATAAAAGTGAATATTTTGTGTTTAAATGAGTTTTTGTAACTTTATTATATGTAACTAAAGGAAGTTCTTTTTTTAATTTCCTTTGATAAGAAGACTTTAAAATTTCATCAGCTTCTTGTATAATATTTCGCCTTAATTCATTCAATTCACTTATATTAATATAAATATTAGGTGAAAGACTAATATCCAATTTTTTAAAGTAATATGGAGTATTTCCTGTTTTATTAAATTGGTTAGCGATTCGTTCAGTTGTAATAGGTTGGTTAGTTGCATCTAATATATTTATTTTATAATTTTTTGAAAGTAATAATTTATCAGAGTTTGATACTTCTACATGAACAGGTTTATTTTTTTCAATAGATAATTTACAACTTAGAGCAATTTTTTTATTTTCAGAATTACATGAAGCCAAAGCATTTTTTAATAATGTTTTACTTTCTAATTTATAAATTTTATCACCTGGATGAATATTACCTTTCATACGTCCAATTGTTATAAGTTGATTATTTTCTGCTACTTCAACATTTTTATTATCTATCATCAATTCAGAGATACGATATTTAGTGGGCTCTTTTTCGAAAGTAATAGTATCTCCAATACTAATTCTATCGTTCAAATTTAGTGTAATATGTCCTCTGTTAGAAGAATATCTAGCTACATTTCCAACATAAATTCCCATGTTGTTTGGTTTATCCTTAAAGATGAAATTTCTATTAGGTTCAATAGATAAATGACCATCAGAAAAACCACCTCTATTAAATACTTGTAGCAAATCCTTTTGATCTTTTTCATCAATAATAAATTCTTTCTTACTATAGGCAAGATCAATATATTTTCTATAAATTCTGGTAACAGTTGCGACATATTCTGGTGTTTTCATTCTTCCTTCAATTTTTAAAGAAGCTATTCCCATATTGATAAAAGTGGGAATATATGATAAACCACATAAATCTCTAGGACTTAATATGAAACCTTTATCCATGCAAATTTCTTTATTAGATTTAACAATAAGCTCATATGGAAGCCTACAAGCTTGAGCACATTTACCACGATTTCCAGATCTAGCACCTATCATACTAGAAAGTAAACATTGACCTGAATAGCATATACATAAAGCTCCATGCGTAAAAACTTCCAATTCAATACTAGTGTTATTTTTAATAAATTCTAATTCACTAATAGATAATTCTCTAGAAAGTACAACACGAGAAAAACCTAATTCTTCTAATTTTTTTACACCTTCTAAATTGTGAATGCTCATTTGAGTACTAGCATGAATAGGTAAGGTAGGCAAATGCTTTCTTATAAAAGAACATAGACCATAATCTTGTACAATAACTGCATCAATACCTAATTTATAACAATTACTTAGAAGTTCTAAAGCAGTATTAAATTCATTATTTTTAATTAAAGTATTAAAGGCAAGGTGTACTTTAACACCTCTTAATTTAGCATAACTAATTGCTTCTTTTAACTCTTCTAAATTAAAATTCTTGGCGGAAGCTCTTGCACTAAAGCTAGATAGACCTAAATAAACAGCATCTGCGCCATTTTGAACAGCAGCCTTTAAACACTCGAAATCACCAACAGGCGATAATAATTCTATATTGTTCAAGTTAATTCCTTCTTTTAATAAAAAATTTTCAAATATATTGTAACACAAAATTTAAAATATTCATACTATATTATATAAAATGAAACAAGGAGGGAGAAAAATGGAAGAATCAAGAAATTGTGGTTGCAACAATAATGGTGGACTTTTTGGATGTGGCGACAGTGAAATATTATTTTTCATTATAATATTCTTATTATTATTTACAAATTGGGGATGCGGATGTGGCAGAGGATATTAATTCCTAATAATACTTAAAAAAGACAAAGAGCAAAATTACTCTTTGTCTTTTAACATTAAATTAATTTTTTCCTCTAATTCTAACCAATTATCCACTCTTTCAACAGTAGTAGGTAATGATTTGTTCACTACAGAAGTAAATAGAATGCTTTTCATATTTTCTTTTCTAATTTCTTCGCAAAACTTTATTGAGTCATCTATCATTAAGTCAATATGATAATCTCTACATATTTTAGCTTTATCAGAACAATTAAATATAATTTCTGTATAATTAATATTATTTTTCTTTAAATATTGCAAAGTAAGTTCTTCCGATCCCTTAAAAATATTTTTTTCGTCTCCACGAGAAGTAATAATATATATTTCATGACCATTATTTAAGAAATATTGAATTACTTTACTTGAATTTTCTTTTAAACGAGCATTTCTAAAAACATTAAGAATATTATCAATAAAAAATTTTTCAACGTTAGGAGTTGGAGCATCTCCTCTCATTACATCTTCAATGTATTTGATAACTTCTCCAGTTTTATCATACTTTAAAATATAATTTTTCATAGATGATGATGTATCTGTTATTACATCATCAATATCAATACCAATTCTCATTACTTTACCCTCCATTAAATAAGACG
Source organism: uncultured Clostridia bacterium (assembly GCA_947626205.1). Taxonomy (GTDB): domain Bacteria; phylum Bacillota; class Clostridia; order TANB77; family CAG-508; genus RGIG8482. The sequence continues at coordinate 8,062 of CANQRO010000006.1, read as the reverse complement.
TTTAAATTATATCATAATAAAAAATCGTTGACAATATTTATAGTTTGTATTAACAGATGTGTAAAAATAAATAAAAAGAATATAAATGGAAAATTTAATGTTACTTACATTTTATTGTACAATACTATGGACTTTTTCTAAAAAATGTCATAAAATATATGTATCAAAAAAAGAGGAGATAAAAATGATATTAGAGAAAATCATATTTAATGTATTAGCATTTTCATTGTTTATATTTATATTTTTTAGAATGATTCAAAAAAATGATTCTAATTACGTTGCAATTCTTTGTATGCAAGCACTTGGAATTGCTATTAATTTTATTGAAATTATTTTTAAATTAGAATTAAGTTTATTTTTAAGAATATTTATATATGTATTATCAATCATTATTCCGATATTTATTATTATAATGGAATATAAAAAACTTAATTTCTCAGAAATGTTATATATTACATTATATAAGGTTGCTACTCTTTTAAAAAGACCTAAAGAAGCAAAAAATTTCCTAATTAAATTGGTGGGTAAATATCCTGAAAGTTATTATGGGCATAAATTATTAGCAGAAACTTACGAAAAAGAGGGTGGAATGAGAAAAGCAATAGATGAATATGTACAGGTTATAGATATTAATAAGCAAGATTATAATTCATATTATCGAATTTCGTATTTATTAAATGAATTAGATAAAAAAGATGAAGCTTCACAAATGCTAGAAAATTTATTGCGCAAAAAACCAGATATGATTGAAGCAACAGAATTATTAGGAGATATCTATTGTGAACAAGAAAGATATAAAGAAGCAACTAACATATATAATGATGCATTAAAATATAATCCTTTAAGTTATGAATTATATTATAACTTAGGAATGGTTTATACAATGTTAAATGATTTTCAAAATGCAAAAGCTTGTTATGAAAAGGCTTCTGAAATTAATACTTTGTTGTATAATTCATACTACAATTTAGCACAAATTAGTTTAATATATAATGATTTAGAAGAAGCTGAAAAATATTTCTTAAAAAGTGCTGAAAATAAAGAAATAGAACCAGATTCATACTATTGCCTTGCAAAAATTTATATGCTTAAAGGAGATAAAGAAAATGCTATAAAGTATTTAAATGTAGCAATAGATGAAAATCCACATATTTATAAAAAAGCAGAAAATGAACCATTATTTTTCCCAATAAAATCTTTTATTAATTTTCCAAATCTAGAAGAGGTAGAGGAAAAAGAAGTAGAATTAACTAAAAAAGAAAGAAAAGCTAAAAAGCACTTAGAGGAAACCACTAAGTTAGTAGGAAAATTAAGTCGTAATGAACAAGAAGTAAAAAAAGATAATAAAGAGATAGAAAACGAATATTGGAAAGAAAGAGAAGAGTAATAAAAGAACCAAAGTAATAATATAATGTGAACAAGAGAGGAAAGTGATTCATTTGATAAAAAACATAGCTATTATTGGTGGAGACTTAAGGATTGTAAAACTAGTTTCTATGCTCGAAAAAGAAAATTTTTCTGTTAAAACTTACGCATTGGAAAAAGCATATGAGATTAATGCCAAAAAATGTGAAAGCATTAATGAATGTGTAAAAGAAGCGGATTTAGTTCTTGGACCATTACCATTATCTAGTGATGGAGAATTTATAAATACTCCTTTCAGTAATGAAAAAGTTAGTGTAAAAGAATTAATAGAAAGTATTTCTGGGAAAACACTTATAGCAGGTTCAATCAAACAAGAATTATATGATTTTGCAAAAGAAAAAGATGTTACTATTCTAGATATAATAAAAAGAGAAGAATTAGCTGTATTAAATGCAATTTCAACAGCTGAAGGTGCAATTCAAATTGCCATTACAGAAACACCTAAAAATTTACATGGAAATAATGTATTAGTTCTAGGCTTTGGAAGAATAGGAAAGATATTATCTAAAATGTTAGATGGAATTGGTGCAAATGTTTCTTGCGAGGCAAGAAAAGCAAGCGATCTTGCATGGATAAAAGCATATGGATATGAACCGATAAACTTAAACGAATTAAAAGAAAACTTACATAGATTTGATATAATAATTAATACAATTCCATATGTTTTACTAGATAAAAATATGTTAAATGAAGTAAAAAAAGATGCACTAATAATAGATTTAGCATCAAATCCTGGGGGAGTAGATAGACTAGCAGTTAAAGAATTAGGTATTAAATTCAATTGGGCATTATCGCTTCCAGGAAAAATATCTCCTGTAACATCAGCTGAATTTATGAAAGAAACATTAGTAAATATGATAAAAGAAATGAATTAAAACTAAGGAAAAGAGGAATTAAAATGAGTATTTTACAAGCAATTATTTTAGGAGTTGTGCAAGGACTAACAGAATTATTACCAATATCTAGTTCTGCACATTTAAATATTATACCATGGTTATTAGGATGGACAAAATCACAAGAATTTGTTAATGCATTTGAAGGTTTTGATGTGGCTTTACACTTTGGAACACTATTAGCTATTGCTATTTTCTTTTTTAAAGATTGGATTAATTTAATAAAAGGTGGATACTTACAAGTTGTAAAGAAACAGAAATCAACGGAAGGAAGAATGTTCTGGTATATAGTTTTGGCAACTATACCAGGTGGTGCCATAGGCTTTTTGCTAGATCACTTTTTAGAAGATGCATTAACTAAGCCAATTATTATGGGAATTGCTCTTGCAGTTATGGGTGTAATTTTATATATAGTAGATAAAAATGCAAAATCAAATACAGATTATGAACATATGAGCCTAAAACAAACTTTTCTAATTGGTTTATCACAAGCACTTGCATTTATTCCAGGAGTTTCACGTTCGGGAGTAACAATGACTACAGGTAGGCTTATGGGAGTAGACAGGGAAAGCACAGCAAAATATTCTTTTTTACTATCAACACCAATAGTTTTTGCAGCTACACTATATAAATTCAAAGATTTTGTATTTAGTATTCCATTTTTTGTAGGAGTTCTTGCAAGTTTCTTAGTAGGAATTTTCGTAATAAAATTCTTATTGGAATACTTAAAAAAAGGAAGCTTTAAATGGTTTGCAATTTATCGTGTTGTTGTTGGTATTCTAGTTATTGCATTATCATTTATAATTGTATAAAAGAATAAAAAAAGAGATGCTTAAAAAGTGCATCTCTTAAAAACTTCTAACCTTTATTTTACCATATCATTAAAAATTATGCAACATTTAAATTATAATGAATAAAATAGAGATAGATAGATAAAATAAAGAAAAATTGGTTAAAATAAGTTTAAAGGCTAAAAACGAAAGAAACAGGTATTTGAAGTAAAAGTAACTCTATGCTAGAATAAAATTACAATTAAATAAGTTAATAATTTTCCCTGCGTAGTGCGACAAACAAGATATTTTAGAACCTACAAGTTTTGGAATTGGGAGCCCACCTCTGAATATGGCGTGTATGCTTGCATTTATGTAAGAAACCCAGGAGTATTTAGGTAAGCACCCACCTGTGTGAGTACAGGTCCTGTAAAATCTCTTGAGAATGACGGCTAAGGCGGGGGCTTTTTTATGTATTGAAATATGAAATAATATGCACCCTAAGAATTCAGTAATGACTGCATGGGTTATTAACATAAAAATCTTATAGATATGTTTAATAGAACTATCAAAAAATGATAATTTTAATGCATAGTATGTAATTTTTACTTGTATTTTGAATTTATTTTTGAACAAATAAAATTTGAAAAATAATTTTAATAAGATTTATAAATTTGACCTCTATTAGAAACTTTTGTAATAAGTATTGTAAGATTATTTTGAAAAATTGTATATATAATTCTGTAATCGCCGAACTCTAAGACGATAATCATTTTTATAACCAGCGAGTTTTTTTACATCTCCACAAGGAAGATTATAAATTGCCTTATACAAGCGCAGTCTTTGAAATTTATCTTGTTTTTCTATAAATTTCAAAGCTTTGGGTCTAATTGTTATTTTGTAAATCATCAAAAGTCAACCCCTCTCTTTTTAGAAGTTCTTCTAAAGATATAGTATTGTTTAATTCATTTTCTTTAGTAGATTGACTTTCGGTTAGATAATCTAAATACATTACTTTTTCGGTAATATCCATATTTTCCAAGATTATAGTTGGTTCTAAATGAAGTAATTCAGAATCAATGGCTTTTTCCATTAATATTTTAATGGAAGTTAAGCAATCCATATTAAGTCTTGGAGTCATTTTTATAACATCTTTAATTGCTTGTAATTGAGCATCAGACATTTTATTAACACCTCTCTATTTAACAGAATAATATAATTATACCAATTTTTCCTTTAAATTACAATAAAAAGCTTGAATATTTTCAAAAGATATGTTAATATAATATACATATAAAAAACTAAGAAAAAAGCAAAGTAGGTTAAATGGTTTCGGAAAAAGAGAATTTGGATATAAGCTGAAAATCCAAATCCGTAAGTTTAACTGAAATTTCACTTTTTTAAGTTCTTGCTTGAAATTAAAGTAGGGCTAGACGGTAGTTACGTTATAACTTTAATGAGGTTATTAAATTAACAAAATTAGGTGGTACCACGGATTCATTTCGTCCTATAAAGTAGGAAAATGAATCCGTTTTTGTTTTTTAAAGAAAATATAAATTTATGCTTTTCGTAAATTAGTCGGAGGCAAAGAAAGGAATGATTAAAAGCCATGAAAGAACAAATTGAGCAAATTAAAAATTTAGCAAAAGAGGAGATTGAAAAAGCTGAAAGTTTGCAAGCATTAGATGAAGTAAGAGTTAAGGCATTAGGCAAAAAAGGAGAATTGACAGCACTTTTAAGAGGAATGGGGGCATTATCACCAGAAGAAAGACCTATAATTGGAGAGCTTGTAAATAAAGTAAGAGATGAATTAGAATCACTTATTACTAATAAAGAACAAGCTTTGCAACTTATGGAATTAAATAAAAAATTAGAAAGTGAAAAAATAGACCTTACTTTACCATCAAGTAAAATAGTAAGAGGAAGTAAGCATCCTATAAATCGTATTATAGAGGAACTAGAAGATTTATTCGTTTCTATGGGGTATGATGTAGTAGATGGACCAGAACTAGAAACAGATGAATATTGCTTTGAAAGACTAAACCTTCCAAAGGGTCATCCAGCAAGAGATATGCAAGATACATTTTATATTACAACAGAATATTTATTAAGAACACAAACATCTTCTGTTCAAGCAAGAACAATGATGGCAAATAAAGAAAAAACTCCAATTCGTGTAGTGTGTCCTGGAAAAACATACCGTAGAGATGATGATGCCACACACTCTCATCAATTTGGTCAAATTGAAGGATTAGTTATAGATGAAGGTATTAGTCTTGCACATTTAAAAGGAACATTGGAAGTATTCGTAAAACATATGCTAGGAGAAGATTCTAAATTACGTTTCCGTCCAAGTTATTTCCCATTTACAGAACCATCATATGAAGTAGATGTTAGTTGCTTTAAATGTGGGGGAAAAGGTTGCAACCTATGCAAACAAACAGGCTGGATTGAAATTTTAGGATCTGGAATGGTACATCCAAATGTATTAAAAATGAATGGATATGATCCAGAAAAATATAGCGGATTTGCATTTGGAACAGGATTAGATCGTTTAGCAATGTTTAAATATGGAATAACAGATATACGTTTGATTTATGCAAATGATGTAAGATTTTTAAATCAATTTGATAGAAAGGATGATTAATATGAAATTAAGCACAAATTTTGTAAAAGACTATGTTGATATAGATGTAGATGTTAAAAAGTTAGCTGATGATATGACAAGTGTTGGAAATGAATATGATTCTGCGGAAAAAATGATTAATGCTACAAATTTAGTAGTTGGTGAAGTAAAGGAATGTGATATGCATCCAGATTCAGATCATTTACATATATGCAAGGTAGATATAGGAAAAGAAGTTTTAAATATAGTATGTGGAGCACCTAATGTAAGAAAAGGTTTAAAAGTAATTGTGGCATTACCGGGAGCAGAATTACCAGGTGGAGTTACAATTAAGAAAGGTATTATAAGAGGAGCAGAATCTAATGGAATGCTTTGTTCTATGCAAGAACTTGGACTTGAAAATAAATTTTTAACAGATGCAGATAAAAATGGAATACACGAATTACCTGTAAATAGCAAAGTAGGTGAAGATCCAATAAAGTTGTTAGAAATGGATGATTCTATTATAGATTTTGATTTAACAGCTAACCGTGGAGATTTATTAAGTATTCTAGGGATGGCATATGAAATAGGGGCAATATACGATAAAAAAGTTAAAGAAATGAATGTTAGTTATAAAGAAACATCTGAAAATATTAATGATACTTTCAAATTAAACATTGCAACTGACAATTGTAGTTTGTTCTTATCAAAAAAAGTTAAAAATGTAGAAATAAAAGAAAGTCCAACATTTATTAAAAATAGACTTATGGCTTCAGGTATTCGTCCAATAAATAATGTTGTAGATATTAGTAACTATGTAATGCTAGAAACAGGGCAACCACTTCATTTTTATGATGCAGATTCTTTACATGGAATGTTAGAAGTAAGAATGGCAAAAGATAATGAAAAATTAACAACTCTAGATGGTATAGAAAGAGAACTTTCTAAAGAAGATATAGTTATTTCTGATGGTAAAAGAGCAATTGGACTTGCAGGAGTTATGGGAGGACTAGACACAGAAATTGAGCCTACAACAAAGAATATTGTTATAGAAGCTGCAATTTTTGATGCAATAAAAGTACGTTATACATCAAAGAAAATTTTAAGAAGTGAAGCAAGTAGTCGTTTTGAAAAAGGGTTAGATCCAAATAGGACTTATCTTGCAATAGAGAGAGCATGTCATTTACTAGAAAAATATGCCGATGCAGAAATTGTAGGAGGAATGGCTGTTTTTGATAAAACTAACAAGGAAGATAAAAAAATAGATATCACTTTCAAAAAGATAAATGACATTTTAGGTTCTAATATTTCAAATGAAAATATATTAGATGCATTTAGAAGACTTGGATTTACCTATGAAGTTAAAGGAGAAAAAATAACAGTATCTGTTCCAACCAGAAGAATAGATATTTCAATTCCAGAAGACTTAATAGAAGAAGTTGGACGTATCTATGGTGTTGATAATATAGAAGGAACGCTTCCTATTATGCCACTAAAAAAAGGAAGTTATGATAGAACAACAAGAGAAATAAGAAACAAAATGATAGCATTAGGACTAAACGAAACATTATCATATGTATTAGTAAATGATAAAGAAGCAAAACAATTTATGAAGGATGATAAAAAAGAAGCATTAAGATTAATGGATCCTCTAACAGAAGAAAGAAATACATTAAGAGTAAGTATGCTTCCATCACTTTATAAAATATATGAATACAATGTTTCAAGAACAATAAAAGATGTTTCTATATTCGAAATTGGAAAAAGCTTTTATAAAACAGATGATGAGTATGGGGAAGAGAGAAAGCTTGCAGCATTACTTTCTGGCGAATATTACCTAGGTATCGGAAATGTAAAAAAAGTAGATTTCTATATAGTAAAAGGAATTGTAGAAGAATTGCTAGATTATTTAGGCTATGAAGGAAGATATAGTTTCTTAAGAATAAAAGATTTACCAGAAGAATTGCATCCTACTCAAACAGCGGAAATTAATGTAAATGGCAAAACTGTTGGAATTATAGGAAAAGTACATCCAAAATTAACTAAAGAAGATGTATATGTATTTGAAATTAATTTAGATAAATTACTAGAAATAAAAACAGGTAAAATGAAATATAAAGAAGTATCTAAATTTCCACCAGTTAAAAAAGACTTAAGTATGCTAGTGGATAAAGAAATGACTAATGAAACAATAGAAAAACAAATAAAAAAAGCAGGTGGCTCACTACTTACAGATATAAAAGTATTTGATGTTTATACAGGTAAAAATATAGCAAGTGATAAAAAGAATATGGCATATTCTTTAACATTTGAAGCAAAGGATAAAACATTAACGGATGAGGAGATAAATGCTGTATTAGAAAAAA
>CANQRO010000005.1 GCA_947626205.1 uncultured Clostridia bacterium | reverse complement strand
ATAAAAAATACACCTTAATTAAGATTGTACCAAATAATTTTATGGTTTCATTAAATAAAGTGTATTTCAACTAACTATATCTTTACATGATTTTTATAAACTATTAATTAAAGTTGCACCAACTATTCCTGCATCATTTGAAAATGTTGCTATATTAAATTTCACTTTTAGCCCTTCTTTACTTATAATTTCATTTAATTCATTTTGTAATCTTTCCCATAAAATATCCTTGTAATAAACAAAACTTCCACCTATCGATACGATTTCAGCACTACATATTCGTGCAAAATTGGCTATTCCAATTGCCATATATTCTATAAATTCTTGCAAAATAGGTTCTACTTCTTTTAAAATTTTTTCATCATCTAACAACTTTAAAATTTCTCTACTAGATAAATTTTCTCCTAACTTATTTCTTAAAGCTGTTTTTAATACTTTCATAGAAGCATATGTTTCATAACATCCATTTTTCCCACAACTGCACTTCCTACCATTTTTTTCTATAATCATATGACCAGCGCCTCTAATTAATTCTTCTAACCTATTATGTAGAAAAACTGCTGTTCCTATACCTGTACCAAATCCTAGAAAAACTCCATTTTCACATTCTCTTAAACTACCATATGTTTTTTCAGCAAGTCCTGCACACATGCCATCATTTTTTGTATATGCTTTTATTCTCGTTTTTTTATTTATGATATTTTCTAAATTTAAATTAGATACTTTTAAATTGCTTGCTTGTTCAATAAATCCATTTTTAGGTCTTCCTGGTACACTAATTCCTACCATTTCTATTTCTTCTTCAGCTACTTTAGCTAGGATTGAATCCATTTCATTATTTAAAAATTCTTCTATAACATTATTCAAATTATCCTTTTCTTCATTAGAAAAGTTATGTTCATTTTTATATAAGATATTATCTTTTTCTATCAATCCTATTGAAATATGGCTTCCACCTAAATCTATTCCTATACGCATTGTTATCCTCCTATTAATATTTTTATTATATTACTACTTTTTTATTAAAATAAAAAGAGTAATGGTAAGAACTGTATTATCAGCTCATAAAAACCTTTACTCTTTTTTCTTATTAGACACCAAATGCTGAGAACATGAAATTTCCCATATATAATTGTATACAAGGAACAAGTACTACAATTACGAAGAATATTAAAACTACTCCAACAATACTGTATACTAATTGTGGTAATACTTTCATTATTTTTTCTATAGTATGATCAATATCTATTTGCATATACTCTAATAATTTGTTCATCATTTCTGGTAAATCGGTTTTCATACCTATTTTTAACATTTCACAAATCATAGATGATGGTAATCCAGATTTTTCAAAAGGTTCAATCCAAGATTGTCCAATTAAAATATTATTAATTGATGTTTCAACAATAGAAAGCATAACATAGTTTTTAGTTATATTTTTACTTACCTCTAAAGAATCTTGTATTCTCATACCATTATTTAAGTTTAATAACATTGCTCTCATTAACCTTGAAAAATCTAATGAGAATATTAATTTACCAAATATAGGCATTGTATATTTAAAATAATCAAAATTATACTTTCCTTTTGGAGTTTGTATATAAAATATAATTGCTCCTACAATACCCGCTATGATCAGTACTGGAATATACCAATATTCAATCACTCTATTTAAGAAATCCTTAAACCATAATGTAATCCAAGGTAAAGTTTCAGTACTTCCTATAGCCTCAAATACTCCTTGAATTGCAGGTATTGCAAATAATGTTCCTGCAAATAACATAACTATTAATAATACAAATTGTGCAATATTAGGAATTAAAATTGCTTTAAGTTTTCTATTAATTTCGTCTGATTGGTCTAAGTATTTTACTGCTTGTTCTAGAGAATTTGTTAAAGAACCAGATAACTCTCCTACACGAATCATGTTTATATATATATATGGAAAAACATTTGAATAATATTCCATTGTAGTATACATATTTTCTCCGGCTTCAACACCAGCTAAAATATCTTCTAATATTCCTTTAAATAAATAGTTCTCTGTACTATCAATAATGGTATTTAAAGCATGTATATTATTAAAGTTTGCCTTTTTCAATAAGTAAAAATTTTGTGTAAAAATGACTATATCTCTTGTAGTAATTTTTTCAGTTTTACTTAATGCACTATTTATTTTTTGTATATAAGACTCTTTGTGTCTGTCTCGGTTTGTTATAATACTAGAAGTATCTACGTTTTTCATTATGTCTTTAACATCTTTTACATTTTTTCTTTGAATTTTTGTAGTTTTTCCTATGGCAATTTGTTCTGTAATATTGATTGGTGTTAAATTATTTCTTTTTAGTCTTCTAATAACTCCACTACGGCTACTTTCTTCAATTCTATTACTAACAATAACGCCGTTTGGAGTTATTGCTCTATAACGATATACACCCATAGTTAACCTCCGTTTCTCTTTAGCTTTTATTCTTTTTAATTCTAAGTTGCATTATTGTTCTATTTAATGTTTCAATATTTTTTTCTTCTATTTGTGCTTTCGCTTGCTCTAATGTTATTTTTTCATCTACGAACAATTCTGCAATCGAATTTATTAGTCCAATACTTCCTTTTTCTAAATTACTTTGAATAGCATCTTCTATTTCAGATACACTTAACTTCTCTTTTCTTATTAATCCTGCAACAATATTGTCTACTACCATTACTTCAGGTACTAATACAAGTTTTCCATCTGTTCCTTTTAATAATCTTTGTGAAATTACTAATTTTAATAATGATGCTATTAAATATTTAACTGTTGGTTGGTCTGCAATATCGTAAAAATTAATCATACGATCTATAGTTTCTGCACATGATTTTGTGTGTAAAGTTCCTATTACTAAGTGTCCAGCTTCTGCTGTTTCAATAGCAGCATCCATTGTTTCTCTATCACGAATCTCTCCTACAACAATGATGTCGCAATCTTCTCTTAAAGAGTTCTTAACTCCATCACTGTAACATAAAGAATCTCCACCAATACCTACTTCCTTTTGAACTATAATAGATTTTTTTGAATGATGCTTATATTCTACTGGGCTTTCTAGTGTTAATATCTTTTTATTTTGTGTTTCGTTTATTTCATTTACTAGTGCATTTAATGTAGTAGTTTTACCAGAGTTCGTTTTACCAGTTACTAACATTAACCCTTGTGGTTGGTATGTCATACGTCTAACAATATCTGGAACACCTAAATCTTCAAATCTTGGTAATTCATTTTTAATAATTCTTAACGTAAAAATTGGAATATCATCAGATGAAGAAATATTAACCCTAAAACGTCTATTTCCATACTCTAGAGATGTATCTAATTTTTTCGTTCGTTGATAAATATTATCTTTATCTATATTTCCTTTTACTAAATAATCATATATCTCATTCATGTCATCTGGTGTTAATTCTTCTGTTTTTTCTACTTCTACTAAGTCTCTAATTATTCTTAGCATTGGCTTGTTTCCACAAATAAAGTGAATATCAGATGCATCATGTTCTATTGCATAATCAAATATCTTTTCAATCTGTATCATTTGTAAACCTCCTATTTAAAATAGCACTAGCTTTTTATTAAGTTCATCTAATGTAGTAATTCCATTAAGTACTTTATTAAGTCCATCTATTACTAGTGGCTTGTAAGTTTTTTTCATTGCTGCTTCACGTATTTTTATAGTTGATGCATTTTCTGTAATTAATTCCTTTATTTCATCATCGATATTTAGTATTTCAAAAACACCAATACGATCATAATATCCTGTTTGGTTACATTCTTTACATCCCACAATATCATAAGTTTTTTTACCACTAAAGTTAAATTCTACTCCATACTTTGCACCTATTTTCTTTATAATTTCTATTTCTTCTTTTGTAAAATCTCTTTGTTTTGCACAATGTGGACATACTTTTCTTACTAATCTTTGTGAAACGCTAGTTGCAAGAGTACTTGATATATCATAATTTGAAACTCCCATTTTTCTTAACCTCGTAATTACCTCTACACTGTCAATAGTATGTATAGTAGATAATACATAATGTCCTGTTTGACCAGCTTGCATTGCAATTTCTGCTGTTTCTGTATCACGAATTTCTCCAACTAAAATAATATCTGGGTCTTGTCTTAATACAGTTCTTAATGAATCTGAAAAGCTAGTTTTACTATCTATTTCAATTTGATTTAATCCAGGAATTCTTATTTCTACTGGGTCTTCAATTGTTGTTACATTAATATCTGGTCTATTTAAATGGTCTATAACACTATATAGTGTTGTAGTTTTACCTTCTCCTGTTGGTGCAGCAATTACTGTAATACTGTTTCTTTTATTAAAGCTTTTTTGTACTAATTCTTCATCATTTGGAAATCCTAATTCAAAAATTCTTTTAACATCAGCATTTTTCTTTAGTAACCTTAGCACAAATTTTTCTCCGTAAACATTTCTTTGTGATGAAACACGAATATTATAATCAGGATATAATAAAATTCTACCATCTTGTGATTCTTGTTTCTCTTGGTGCATATTTGAAATTGCTTTTAATCTTCCTATAATTTGGCTTTGCTTTTCTTTATCTATGTTTGCTGCTGTAAATAATTCACCATCAATACGATAACGTATTCTTAACTCATCTTCCATTGGTTCGAAATGTATATCGCTTGCTCTTTTATCCATAGCCTTTTTAATTATGGTATCTACCAAACCAGTTGTGTCTGCAGAAGAATTAATTTCATCTGTTTCTTTTCCTTCTAGTGATTTTAATATGTTTTGTATGTCTGTATCAAATGTTATGTACTTTTCCATAATTAGGCCTTTATTTAATAACAATAAACGAATTGTATCTATTGACCTTTTATTGGAGGTATCTGAAAAGCATACTTTCATTCTTCCCCCTTCTATTTCAAATGGGATAGCTTTTGACTGCCTTAATACATCTGGTGAAATATAATCATCTAAATTTACTTTAATGTCTTCTAACCTAAGTAGCATTCCTTTTTCACCTAATATTTCGCCAATTGCATTAATAAGAACATAAGAATCGCATAACTTTAGTATGTTTATTATATCTCCTAATTTTTTATCTGGATGAGTTTTTTGGTATTCTAATGCTTTTTCAATATCTGTTTCATTAATAATTCCTTTTCTAACTAACTCAATACCAATTGGTTGTTTTCTATCCATGTGTTTTCCTCCTTTGTACTTACTCTAATATTAATTATACAATACTTTTTATCATTTTTGTATAGAAATTGACAAATGGTAAAAATTACATTTATGATCCTAATACATATTCTGTTGTTTTTGTGTACTCCATATCATCACCAATTGTAATTAACACCTTAATTATTTGATGGCTATTAACTGTTTCTTGAGTAAATTGAAGCAATTTTACATTACTGCAAATCTTTATACGATTATAATAAATGCTGTTATTTTCGAAAGAAAATGTATTACCTGTACCAAATTGAATTGATGAATTTTCTATTTTAGTAATCTTAGCATTTCTATCTTTTACTTCTTCTAAAAAATACATATGAAATTTGGTTATTTCTGCCATATTATCACTGCTGCTTCTTTGTCCCATTATATTTGTATAAAAAAAAGATGTGATAGTAGCAACTATACTAATAACAATGGCCATAGCAATTACATAAACAATTATTCCTGTTAATGTTACACCAGATTCTTTTTGCATATTTATTGCTTTTATTAGTTTTAACACTAACATATCCTCCTTTTTTAAGTTTAATATTTACAGTATAACCTAAAATATAGTTTAGAAATTTAAACTTTTAAATAAATCCTTGTCATTATTTTCTTTTTTCTACTAAAGTACTAATTTCTAATTTTTCATTTTTGTTTCCTATTACATATTCTAATTTTACAGTTAAAATTTTTATAACATCCTGTTTTCCTGTATTTCCTGGCATTTTATTATAACTTTGAACAGTTACCTTTGGTTTATATCCATTTGGAATAATCCCATTTTTTTTCATTTTTTCAACTTCTAAATCAATTGTAGCAGCATCTACATTTGCATAATCCATCTGCTTAATTTTTTCAATGATGTCTATTATACAATTAGTAGCCATTGCGTTACGGTTTCTAGAAGTAGTGGTTATATAATAGTTATAAAATACAGTTGTCATAGTTCCAACAAACACCATAATAATAGCAATCGCTATTATTATATCTGCTGTTGTAAAACCTTTATTCTGTTTAATTTTTTTTAATGTTACTAACTTCATAATTATTTGCTTTTATGTTAGTTACTCTAACATTTCCCCTTCTTTATTATTTTAACATGTAATTTACCATAAAATTTGTAGCTATTAGTAATATTATGTTCGATACACATAAGTAAAATACGATTGGTTTTTTCTCTTTTTTATTCACTTTTACTGCTTTCTTTTTGCAAAACATATTTAATATATTCATAATTCCAACTATAAGTATTGTAAATATTAAAGTAGTAATAGTTATATAATTTCCTGTAAATAGAAACATATACAGAATTAAAATTAAAATAAGAATCCAATCATAATATTTCAATTTTCTTTTTAGAGTTATAGTATCTAATGAAATTAAAATAATCATCATAAATAAATATATAACATATGCATATGTATTTTCAAAATTAAATGCGTATGAATATATCATATATAATATAGAAATAAATATTCCAAAAAATAATACTGGTTTTTCAATTATATTTTTTTCTTTGTTAATTCCAGCCAATATAAATAAACTAGCAATATATAATAGTGCTAAAAAGAAATATATTATATTTTGTAAGCTTAAATTATATACATCTATCTTAAGTGATAATCCAAATAGCATAACAACAATTCCTGTTAAGACTTCAAACAATATGTATCTAACGCTAATTGGTTCTTTGCAATATCTGCATTTTCCTTTTAAGAATAAATAACTAAAAATAGGTACCAAATCTAATAGACCTAATTTATGATTACAATTAGGGCAATAAGAATGTTTATGTGTAATATCTTCATTTTTAGGAATACGATATGTGGCAAGTGTAAAAAAACTTCCCATATATGCTCCTAATATAAATAACATAATTGTTAGTATTATTTCTACCATTTTATTCTCCTAGTTTTTAAACTAAATGGCATAACTTTTTTAAATTAAGCTATGCCATTTAGTTCAATTTTAACTTAACTTAAGTTAGATTAAACTATTATTTACTATTGTTTATTGTCTTCTTTGATTTGATAGTCTATGTTATTCCAAGTATCTACTAAGTCGTTAATTCCTGTTAATTCATGATTTTCAGCATTTTTCCATTCATTTCTTGTTTGTTGTGATCTTGCTACTATACCATTTGGATCTAATGCTAAAGTGATTGTAATACCTGCTAAAATTAATAGTACAATAATTGTAATAACTAAAGCTATTAATGTAACACCTTTTTGATTCTTTAACATAAAAAATTCCTCCTTATAATATTTTTTTGTATATATTTAATAATAAATATAACCTAAATTATTTAATTCCAGTAACCTCACCAGTACTAGGTTTTGTAGTAGAGGTATTTCCTCCTGTACTAGAATTATTCCCTTCAGTTGAAGTATTTCCTCCTGGTGTTTGTGTATTTCCAGAAGTATCTCCGCTTTCTGTAGAGATTTCAGCAAATGGATTAATTTTTCCTTTATCATAATCCTTTGCTTTTTCATATACTTTCAAATCTTCGTTTGTTATTTCATAAACGATTGGTTTTGTTTCTTCTTCATCCATTTCATCTTTTTTGTTTATTTCTTCACGTACATCATCTGGTGCCTGATATTGTTCTATTTTAGGAACTATTTTATTTGTTGGAACATAATCATACAAGAATATACCTAATACTAGAACAATTGCTAAAATTAATAGTAAAACTATTATAATTTCTTTAAAAACTGATTTTAACATTTAAAGCCTCCTTATTATGAATTACTCTCTGTTTGTCCACTTGAAGTATCATTTGTGCTGTTTGATTGAGTATTATTGCTATTTGTACTTCCACTTTGAGTATTTCCAGATTGTAATGATTCATTAATATCTATGCCTAAGTTTTTAACTTTAAAATCCGCTTGTAAAACATCTGTTGATCCATTATACCTTTGTATACGGAAATTTTCTATTTGAAAATTTAACGATGAATCGTTTTCAAGTGATTCTACGAATTCTGATATAGAAGTATATGCACCTGTTGCAGTAAACTCTAAATCATACTTACTATCCACTCCTGATGAATTTGGTTTTGTTACAAGTCTTAAAGTAATACCATTTTTTGTTGCATGGTTTCCTACTTTTGTCCAAATAAAATCCATTTCATACTTAATTCCGTGTGTTGCTTGTTCAATTTCTTCTGGAGTACTATTTAAAATAATGTCATTATATTCTTCCTTTGTAATTCTTAATTGTTTTGCACTATCATTTAAGCTTGCTAATGTCTTTGGTTGATCTACACTTGTTAAAGTACTTACTTCCTGAAGTTTTAAATCTAGCATATCGCTCTTATCTTTAATCTGAAAAATAGATAAGACTTCTGTACCTAGAAGATTAAGTCCATTAAAACCCATAAGGTAAACAACAACAAGTAATAAAACAATTAAGAGAGATATTAAAATTTTTCTCATAATTCTTTTGGTCTCCTTTACTCAATTGGTAAATTTCCTCTAATTACAATGCTAACCCAACCTTCTTGTCCGTCTTTAACACCACTATTTGATATAACATCAAACAAAATATCATCTTCTTTTATTTTAGATAAGAAATATCCAAGTGGTTCATATGTTTTAGATTGTGCATTAATAACGATTGTATCATTACCAGAATTTTCTATAGAAGTTAATTGTACTTCTTTTGGTATAACAGACATAATCTGGTTTAATAAAGTTGGTATAGAATTCTTCCTTTTATTTTTTTCATATGCTTTTGAGCTATTTTGTTGTAACTGGTTTATTCTATCTTGATATTCGCTTGTAATTTCTTTTATTTTAGAAATATCTGTGTTAATTGCAGCAATTTGAGAATTTACTTCATCTTTTGCAGAAGCTATCTCCTTTTCTTTTTTATTCATAGTTACATTTAAATATATTGAAAGACTTCCATATGCGACAATTAAAATTAATATTGCTATTGCCGAACGAATTAAATTTCTTTCTAGTGCAGTTAATTGTGCTTTAAAATCAAAATTTAAATTAAAATTCCAATTTTTCTTTGACTTTTTATTGTCTTTTAATTTTCCTGTCTTTCCTCCTACATCTGCAGTTAACCATTCTGGCAATTTATCCATTAAACTTGCTTTTTTAAAGTTTAATCCTTTAATGCCTTCCCCTAATCCTTGTAATGCAAGTGCTATTGCAGAGTTAACTTCAATATAGTCTTTAATATTTATTTTAGCTTGTGCATTGTTAATAAAATAAGGTTTTAGTATTTCGCATTTAATATCTCTTAAATATTCTTGAAAATATATATCTA
Source organism: uncultured Clostridia bacterium (assembly GCA_947626205.1). Taxonomy (GTDB): domain Bacteria; phylum Bacillota; class Clostridia; order TANB77; family CAG-508; genus RGIG8482. The sequence goes on along the minus strand of CANQRO010000005.1, from coordinate 18,354 downwards.
TATTGTTAATAACTGAAGCTGTACCAGTTATATATACTTTATCAATTCTATTTATAGAAGATTCTGTAATGCTTCTTACTCTTCCTACAATATTATATAATGTTGGCATTATATAATCTAAATACTCATTTTCTTCATATTGTAAGTCTTTTCCTTCTTGTGTATAAATAGTTGAATTTTTGCAAATTTCATATGCTTTTGAATATGAATTTTCTTTATCATTTATACTTGATAATATTTTATCTGAGCCTTCATCTATTGTTTGAACATCTACAATCTTTTTATCTATTATGGTTGTTATAGTAGTATTTTCTTCAATATTTACTATTATACAATTTTCTTTTTCTTTGTACTCTAATAAGTTACCAATAGAAGTACCAATTGGAGATTCAGCAATGATCTTGTATCCATCTAATTGTTGTTCTTTTTTTGCTATATCAGCTTTATTAGCTGAAACGTGAATAGCTTTTACTTTATCTTTGTTTTCTAAATCATCTACAATAACATATCTTGCTTCAAAAGCATCCTTATTTAAACCTTTATCATAACAAATTGATTCAAATTCTGTAGATATAACATTTTGTATATCTTTTTTATTTAATAGACTAAATAAGTAAAAATAGTTATATGTTTCGCCTGATAAATTAATACTTATTGGAGTTTTATAACTATATGTTTCTTCAATAACTTGTGCAATAGCATCATTAAGCTTTTCATAAAATTTTACTCCAAAGGAGTCTATTTTTATTATGTTATTATCTTTTGTAATCTTTGCATATTTAATTACATGATCTTCTATATATAATCCTAAACATGTAGCCATTTTTTTCTCCTTCGTTTAAATTTTATTTATGGTTTTATCATTCACATTTTTTTAAGTTTAATACTTTAATTTTCATCCAAAAAATACATTTTTTTCATTTAATTTTTATTATATTGTTATTTTATATTTAATTCTCTAAAAGTCAATATATTTCGCTTAATTGTCATGCAAATGTAATGTAAATGTAATATTAGATTATTTTTGTAATTTTTTTATTTTACACATATAAAAACCATCGGTATTTTCATTTGGTAGGATAATTTTTTCCACTTTTTTTATATATTTTACTTTATCGTTTGAATTGCTGCTTTCAATCCATTTTTCCACTTGTTTTTGATTTTCATCACTTATAATGCTACATGTGGCATATACCATTTCTCCTCCAGGTTTTAGATATTTTGAACATGTATTTAATATTTCGAATTGTACATTTGTTATTTTTTTAATATCTTCTATATTTCTTTGCCATTTAATATCTGGTTTTCGTTTTATAACTCCTAAGCCTAAACATGGTACGTCAAGCAAAATTTTATCAAATTTTTCAACATAATCTTCATAAAAGTGTGTAGCATCTTTTACTTCTTTTTCAACGCATGTAATACCCAATCTTTTCAAGTTTTCCTTTAATAATTCTATACGACTAGAATAAATATCCCATGCAAAAATTTTACCCTTGTTTTTCATATATTCAGCTAAATAAGTTGTTTTTCCACCTGGAGCACTACAAGCATCTAAAACAATTTCATTTTCTTTCGGATTTAACATTTCTACTATTTTACCAGCACCTTCATCTTGAACTATAAAATATCCTTCTTTAAATAAATCTAATTTTGAAATATCATTTAAACCTTTTAAATATATAAAATTAGGTGCATCTGATTTTTCATATGATATATTTCTTTCTTCTAACTTTTTTAGAAAATCTTGTTCATTTATTTTTAGAGAATTTATACGTATTGTTAATTTAGGTTTTAAATTTAAATTTTTGCATATATCTTCTGTTTTTTGAATACCATAATCATCAATAAATATTTTAATAATCCATTCTGGCATAGAATACATTTTTGAAATTTTTATACTTGGATCAGTAATTTCTTCTAATTTTTTATAATCAATTTTTTCAACTTTTCTTAATATTGCATTTACAAAATTAGCAGATTGAAAACCATATTTTTTGCAAAGATTAACACTTTCATTTACAGCAGCACTCTTAGGTACTTTATCTAAAAACACTATTTGATATGCTCCTAATTCTAAAATAAGTAAAACCCATTTTGAAATTTTCTTTAATTTTGTTTTAGAGTATTTTTCAATAATTGTATCTAAGGTAAGTTTCCAAGTAACTACACCGTATACCAATTCTGAAATAAAATTTTTATCCCTTAAAGTTAGTTTTTCTTTATTATTTTCTAAATATTCGTTTAATACCAAATTTGAATATCCAGATTCTTCTTGAATTTTATATAAAATTTTAATTGCTAATTCTCTTACATTATCAATTTTCAACTCTTAAATCTCCTATCTTAATTTTTTTCATTTTTATTATATCATACTTGCTCATTCTTATTATATAATTTGTCAAATTTTTAGTTATGATAATATATTTTTTATCTTTAAAATTGAAAATGTCGAATTTTGATGTGTTTTCTGATAAATTATGTTTGCTTTTTTTGGAAATTTATGGTATAATTACATTGTAACCCGTTAATTGTACATAAAAGCCACATATATGTGGCGGAAGGGGGGCCCAGCATGAATGAATTAGGCATCCTCTTTGCAGAAGAAATGCAGGAAGTACAGGTGTTTAAAGAAGTGCACGTAAACGAAGAAGAAGAGTACGTTTGCAGGCACGATTTTTACAACTCACCCGAGTTTCTTCAGGCGAAGAGATAGTTAAGCTTCTTTGAAAGCAAGGCTAAGTTCTTAAATTTTAAGAACTTGGCTTTGTTTTTATATGCTTATAATGTTTAAAAAAATTCACAATATAGGCTTTAAAAATATACTTTAAAGAATTCATAATCTACTTTCATTTTATATTGACTTTTCCCTATTTTTACTGTATTATATACTAATAGAAAATTTATACAAGGAGATTATACTATGTTGTGTTCAGTTTGTCACAAAAATACAGCCATAATATTCGTAAATAAATTAGATGAGAACAAACAAAATTCTTTAGAAGGATTCTGTTATAACTGTGCAAAGGAAAAAGGAATAAATCCATTAGAAGTATTAGCTAAACAATCTACAATATTAGATGGCGATAAAATAAATTTAGAAGATATGACAAGTCAATTCGAAACTATTTTTAAGGATATTACTGAAAATCTATCTAATAATAATCTTTCTTTAGAATCTTCTAATATAACAGGAATACCTTTTAATGCTCTTTTTGAAATGGATGGAAAATCTGATGAACCATCAGATTCTAGTTCTAGTAAAAAAGTAAAAGTAGATAAAAAAACTAAATCAAAAAAGACAAAATATTTGGATACATATGGTACAAATTTAACTAACAAAGCTAGAAATGGTGAATTAGATTTAGTTATAGGTAGAGATAAAGAAATTCAAAGAATGATTCAAATATTAAATCGTCGTTTAAAAAACAACCCTTGCCTAATTGGTGAACCTGGAGTTGGTAAAACAGCAATAGCACAAGGTTTAGCAATTAAAATAGCTAATGGAAAAGTACCTGCTAAATTATTAAATAAAGAAGTATTTTTATTAGATATGACATCTGTAATAGCAGGAACTCAATTCAGAGGCCAATTTGAAAGTAGAATGAAATCCATTATAGATGAATGCAAAGCTTGCGGAAACATTATTTTAGTTATAGACGAAATTCATAATATTATGGGCGCTGGCGATGCAGAAAATGCTACTAATGCCGCAAATATTCTAAAACCTTCTCTTGCTAATGGTGAGATTCAAATAATTGGAACTACTACTTTAAAAGAGTACAGAAAGCATATAGAAAAGGATTCTGCATTAGAAAGAAGATTTCAACCTATTATTGTAGAAGAACCATCTATTGAAGATACTATACAAATAATTGAGGGAATTAAAAAATACTATGAAAATTATCATAAGGTAAAAATTTCAAACGATGTAATACGTAATACTGTTATTATGTCTGAAAAATATATCCATGACCGTTTCTTACCTGATAAAGCAATAGATCTTTTAGATGAAGCATGTTCTCGAATCAACTTGGATAATAAAGAATTATATAAACTTGAAGTATTAAAAAATGAATTAAAAGCCGTGCAAGAAGAAAAAGAAGAAGCAGCAGTTGCAGACTCTACTGAGGATTATCAAAAAGCAGCCGATTTAAAAACAAAAGAATGTCAACTTGAGGAAGAAATAAAAAATCTTTCAAGTAAAGTAAAAATTAAGCCATTAACGGTTCAAGACATTGCGCTTGTAATAGAGCATTGGACTAAAATTCCAGTTCAAAAAATTACTGAAGAAGAGACCAAAAAGTTATTATCTTTGGAAGATAATCTTCATAAAAGGATTATTGGGCAAAATGAGGCTGTTTCTGCAGTAGCTCGTGCTATAAGAAGAAATCGTGCAGGATTAAAAAGTACTAAAAGACCACCTTCTTTCATATTCGTTGGTCCAACTGGTGTAGGTAAAACAGAACTTGCAAAAGCACTTAGTTATGAAATGTTTGGAAAAGAAGATTCTATTATTCGTATAGATATGTCTGAATATATGGAGAGTCATTCAACTTCTAAATTAATAGGATCTCCTCCTGGATATGTAGGATATGATGATGCAGGTCAATTAACAGAAAAAGTAAAAAGAAATCCATATTCAATTATTTTACTAGACGAAATTGAAAAAGCTCATCCAGATGTATTTAACATTTTACTTCAAGTTTTAGATGATGCAAAACTAACTGATTCACAAGGTAATACAGTAAGTTTTGAAAATACAATTATTATAATGACATCAAATGCAGGTTCAAATTTAAATAACAATTCAATTGGATTTGGAAAAACTAGTTCAATAAATAAAGATAAAATTGAAAATGCTTTAAAAGATACTTTTAGGCCAGAATTTTTGAATCGTGTTGATGAAATTATAATATTTGATAGTTTAACAAAAGATCAATTATTAAAAATTGTAGATTTAATGCTAGAAGATACAAAAAATGCTTTGAAAAATAAATTGATTACACTTGAAGTTAGCTTATCTGCAAAAGAATACTTGTTAGAAAAAGGTACGGATTATAAATATGGAGCACGTCCACTAAGAAGAGCAATTCAAAGATATGTAGAAGATGTATTATCTGAAATGATTTTGCGTTCTGAATTATTGGATGGTCAAACTGTTAATTTAAATTGTGTAAATAACGAATTAACATTTAATGTAAATAAATAATAAAAAGAGGGAAATTTTATATTATCCCTCTTTTTATTATTTATATTTAGTAATTCTCTTGACGAAATATAGCAAAAAATGTATTATATATAATATAAAGTATGATACGAAATGTAATATTCATACTGTGTGCATTACAACTGACGAAGGAAAGGAATGAAATTTACTATGTTTAAACATATACCTAATATCTTAACTGTTATTCGATTTTTTTTAATTCCTTTTATAGTTATATTTATGAACAGTGGTAACTATATACTTGCGTTTATATTTTTAACTATTTCAGGACTTACAGATGTTTTAGATGGGTTTATAGCTAGAAAATTTGGTTTCATTACTAACTTTGGCAAACTTATAGATCCTTTAGCTGATAAAACAACTCAAATTTCAGTATTAACCGTATTAGCACTTCAGAATGTTATTCCTTTATGGATTTTAATTATAGTTTTACTTAAAGAATTTATTATGATTGCTGGAGCATCATTTTTATATGGAAAAGAGCTTGTTGTATCAAGCAAATGGTATGGGAAAATTTCTACTGTATTATTTTATGTAGCAATAGTAAGTTCTTTCTTTATAAAACAATTTAATTTAATTATTTTTAACCACCCAGAATATAGTATGTCTCCGCTTCCTAGCTTCGATCAATACATCTACTATTTAGCTTTAATTATGACTATTTTTTCTTTATTCATGTATATACGTGCATTTTACACAAAAGGCTATTTAAAAAAAGAGAATTTAAAAATAGATTCTTCTAAATAAAAAATTCTATAATTAATAGTTTTACATTTAAAATAGAATTTATAAAATAAGTTTAAAATAAATACCCAGGAAAATTTTAAAATCTTTCTGGGCATTTTTGTATCTGAAAATTATTTTTTTTATATTTTTATATGATTAGTTTATTTGATTGATATATTTATTTTTTTTGTATTTTTGCAACTATAATTGTCATATCATCTTTTACGGAACCATAGCAATGGTCTATTGCTTCTTTTGTTATAATATCTGCTATTTTTTGAACATTATCTGTTTCGATTTGTTCTAATATATCTCGTACCCACAATTCTTTATTTTGGTACTCTCCATTAGCTTCCATTATTCCATCAGAACACATAAGTATTATTTCGCTATTTTCTAAATCCTTATCGTAAACAACTAAATTCATATTTTCTACAATACCTGCTGGTAGTGAAAGTGCCTTTATTAATTGAACATTTTTACCTTGTTTAACATATGTAGGACAAGCACCATTTTTTATAAACTCTATATTACCAGAATATAAATCTAGAATTGCAACATCTAATGTGGCATAAGAATCTTCTTCTGAACTTGCCGATAAAGTAGAATTAATCAGTTCCATAGATGTGTCTTTATCAAACCCACTAGATAACAATCTTTCTAGCATTTTAACGGCAATTTTACTACTTTGCCTTGCTTTTGGTCCAGATCCCATTCCATCGCTAATAGCAAGTAAGTATTTTCCATCATCAAGTTTCAAACTAAGACTAGAGTCTCCAGATACATAAGAATCCTGTTTTGTCTTTTTTGAAACTCCTAATTGTAAAGTATATCTATCCTCTGAAGCATAAGTATTTACACATAAATTTAATTCTTTCTTTAATCCGCAATTATTCTTTTGAATAACTATTTTATCATTAAATACTTTAGATAATATTCTTTCCATAGATTCAATTGTACAACCGCGTTTTTCATTTTCTTCACAACAACGATCTATATAAACTTGAATAATATATCTTCCTGTTTTTTCTTTTCGTATATTTAATTCTTTTATATCTATTTTTCTTTCTTTAGCTATGTTTATAATTTCTTCTTTTTCTATAATAAACTCATCATTTTGTTTTTCTTTATTTTCTAAGTCTTCAGCAATTGATGATATTACTTTAGATACGCCATCTAATTGATTCATCATTACTTTTTTATTTTCATTCATTTTACTTTTCCAAATAAATTTAGCTTTACTCATCTTATATGATTCATTAATACAATTAACTACATCTTTTAAGTCTTTTTCAATATTCATGCTTATTTCAGCATTATCAAACCCAACAATATAATTATTGTGATTTGCAAAAATATCTATCAAATCTTTTCTTGTAATCTTTTGGTTATCAATTAAACATTTAAAAATGTCATTTGACATATCTGTAGTATCTAAATTTTGTAAATCATCATATAAAATATTTCCCTGTAGTTCTTCAATATTATTTAATAATTCTTCAATGAATATTTCTTTATTTTTGGCTTGTTCAATTTCTTCCTCTTCCACAATAGTAGATGCTGCTTCTTTATATGTATCTGCAATATCTGCAATTGTTTCAGATACATTATTTAAACGGTATATAGTTTCTTTATTATCTGAGATTCTGTTAGCTGGCCCAGATTGTAATAATTTTGCTTTTCCAAATAGTTCTTCTACATCTATAGATAATCTTTCTGGAACTAATAATAATCCTAAAGAAGCAATTAAAATTTCCCTAATGTATATAATTTCAGATGTATTACCATTTGTTACAAATGCAAGAATAGAATTGCCTAAAATAAATCCAACTATAACACCAAATTTTCCAAATTTAGAGAATATTCCTGCAATCATTCCAGATAATGCATATGATGCAATTATTACAGGTCCTTGCATACTAATTAACCCTAAAATTGTACCTATTGTAATTCCTGTTGTAGCACCTACTAATACGCCATTTTTCCATCCTAATATTAACACTACTAATATACTCAAAATAGTTCTAATTTGAAATCCAAAAATAGAAAAATCTCTAAATGCACATGCACCAATACATAATAAAATACTTGCTCCAATTACTTCTTCTATAGCAAATACTTTTTTCTCTCCAAATTCATATATCACAGGTAAAGAATTTGCAAAAATTTTATAAAATATGTAAGAGCAAATTCCTATCATTAGACTAATGAATAAATCATATACTATGAAATTTCCTAATAAAGAACTTACTATTTGTACTAAAAATGAAGATATGAATACATATTTTCCTAGTCTTAACTTTTCATTTTCATATTCTAAACTTTCTTTTGGTTTTTTTATTAAAACCATCACAATAAAAACTAGTGAAGTTAATATATATGTGAGAGTTTTTTCCCAACCTAAACCTACTAAAGTACCTAAAATAGTTAATGCATATACTACCAATGCTGGTATTCCATTCGAAAGACTAGCTGCAAAAATTGCTATTCCAAATGGTGCAATTCCATTAATACATTCAATAGTAGATATAATAAAACTAACTATATATACAATGATGTTTTTTCTTGTAAATACTTTTTTTAATATCATTTTTCGTTTATCAACATTTGGGTCTAGTTCTTCATCTTGTACAATGTCAGCTTGTCCACCTAAAATTGTTTGAAACATTTTTTACCACCTCATACTTTTTTTAAAATATCGGTATTTATTTTAATCTTAATCTTTTGAATAGTTTGTCATATTTAGTACCTTAATTTAAAAAAGTTTTTGACCTTTTTAGATACATTATACTATGATATATCTTTTTCTTACGTAAAAAATATTTTTCCACTATTATTTTATACTATATGTTCAATTTTTTCAATGCTTTTTAAATAATTTACTGAACGCTATAAGGCATAAAATTAATGTAAGCAATAATAAAAATTGCTTACATTAATTTACGGTTAAATTAGCATTTACTATATCATGCACTCACTAATTCTTTTATAACTTCTTGTCCAGATTGTGGCATTACTGTTCCAAATTTTAACTTATCTAAAATTCCATTTATTACTTTTTCTTCTTTAGTTATATTTTCAATTACTTCATTTTCTACTTTTATTCCTTCTTTTTTATATTCGGTTTTTATAATTTCTATACCATAGAATGTCTGGTTTTTATCCAATTTCTCTATTCTATAATATTCTAACCTTATTGGATAAAAAATATTATTTTCTTCTAATATCTCCCTACCAATATAGGTTCCACCAAAAAAACTTTTCATTTGTACACCTCCCAATACTTCTATACTATAAACTATTTTTTTCAGTTAGGCAACTACTTTCGAACGCGTATTTCTACACGTTTTATCACTATAATTTAAAAAAGGACACCATTTGATAAAATGTGTCCTCTTTTTTATAGTTTGTTACACAAAAACTATATTTACGTTATATATTTGTAATAAACTAATTCAATATATTATTAATTTACTGTTTTACTATTTTTCTATCATTAAGATTTTATTACTTTACTTCCTTGATAATTTAGCTTTAATACTTTAATACTTTTCTATTTTCGTAACTTGCTATTTTACTAATTTTTCTATTTCCTTATAAATTTTTTCTTCCACATTATCTTTAGCTATTGTTTTTGCTTGTTCACCCATTTTTTTGATTTTTTCTGGATTTTGTATAATTCCATTAATCATATTAGCTAAAGTTTCAGAATTCAAATCCTTATTTAATATTATTTCTGCTGCTCCGATGTCTGCTAATACTTTTGCATTATATACTTGATGATCATTACTAACATATGGAAGTGGAATAAATATTGCTGGTTTTCCAGTTATTGCAACTTCTGTAATAGTCATAGCACCACTTCTTGCAATAACAAGGTCTGCTGTATTCATTACTTCTTCCATATTATATATGTATGGAACTATTTTCAATCCTTTCAATTTTGATAAATTTTTTATATTTCTTTTTACTATATCAAACTGCATAGGGCCTGGTGCCCACATAATTTGATAATCTTTCATTTTATTTTCGTTTATTAAATTTGTAACAGAATCATTTATTGCTTTTGCACCTTGGCTTCCACCAAATATTAACACAAGTGGCTGATCTTGTCTTAACCCTAACTGCCTTAACACTTCGTTTTTTTGCATTCTACTTAATTCTAAATTTTTAATTTTTGTAGGATTTCCTACTACAACTACATTTTTTGCTTTTGGAAGTTCTTTTTTTGCTTCTTCAAAGCTTGTTAAAATGGTATCTACTTTCTTTGAAAGCATTTTTACAGCTTTCCCTGGAAAAGCATTACTTTCATGTAGAAGAGTTGGAATATTATACTTATTTGCTGCTAGTATTGCAGCCCCACAGATGTATCCTCCTGTTCCAATTACTATATCTGGTTTAAACTCTTTCATTACTTTTTTTGCTTGTGAAATTCCTTTTAATGTTTTTATACTATCTTTAATATTTTTTAAACTAAGTTCTTTACTTAATCCATAAGCTTCTATAGTTTTCAATGCATAACCTGCTCTTGGTACTAAATCGTTTTCTAATCCTCTATTAGTACCTAAAAATACTATTTCAGAGTTTGGTTTTTCTTTTTTAATTATATTTGCAATTGCAATTCCTGGGTTAATATGCCCTGCCGTTCCCGCTGATGCAATAATAACTTTCATTTTAATAGTTTATGTTAGTTTTAAAAACTAACATATCCTCCTTTCCTAGTAAGTATTTACATCTTACATAATTTTATTTTAATTACATCATACTTTTTTACATGATCTTGAAATATTTAAAAGTACTCCGAACCGAACTTAACAGTATTACTAACGATGTACCTCCATAACTAAAGAAAGGAAGTGATATTCCTGTATTTGGCATAGATGATGTTACAACTGCAATATTCATTATTGCTTGTAATCCAATTAAAGATGTAATTCCAACTGCAATTAAGCTACCAAACATATCCGGCGCACGCATAGCTATTAAGAGTCCTCTCCATATAAAAATTGCAAATAAAATCATTACAATCGCACAACCTATAAAACCTAATTCTTCAGCTAATACTGAAAATATAAAATCGTTATGAGGTTCTGGTATATAAAGAAATTTTTGTTTACTTTTCCCTAAGCCTACACCAAATAGTCCTCCAGAGCCAATAGCATATAAACTTTGAACTATCTGCCAACCATCTCCTTGAATATCGTTCCAAGGATTTAAGAATGTTATAATTCTGGAAATACGATAAACACCATTTTCTGTAAATTTTGCTAAAGCAAATAATAATCCGCCTGCTCCAACTGCACCTATACTACCTAAAGTTACAAAATACCTAAGTTTTGTTCCTGCCATTAACATCATGATAGAAACAATAGCAAAAATAATAATTGTAACACTAAGATGCTTTTGGAAAAAAATTAAAATAATTGCTATTGGAATTAAAAACATAAAAGGTTTTAAAAATCCATTTGTTAAACTAGATAATTTATCTTTATTTTTTGTAAGCCATGATGCATAGAAAATAATTAATGCGATTTTTGCAACTTCTGATGGCTGAAATCTAATTGGTCCTATTTCTAACCATCTTGTTGCTCCTTTTGCAGAAGAACCTAAAATAGGTACTATTGCTAAAATAATAAGCGAGCCAAAATAAGCTATTTTCCAAAATTTATCATATTGTCTGTAGTCTATTCTGGAAATAATCAACATTAATGCTATTCCAATAACAGCAAATACTGCTTGCCTTGAAACATAAGCATAGCTATTTCCGCTTTCAGCCAACGCAGATGGAGAACTAGCTGATAATACCATAACAATTCCCATTGCTAATAATATAATTACTGTTATAAATAAAATAAAATCAAATGGTTTTTCTTTTGACACTTATCTAATTCTCCTCTCTATTATTTTTAAATTATTAATAATCCGATTACGCAAAGAACTAAAGTAATTAGACTAAAAACTGATACTACTTTATTTTCTCCCCATCCAGATAATTCAAAATGATGATGTAATGGAGCCATTTTAAAGAATCTATTTCCTGTTTTTTTAAAGTATATAACCTGCATTATAACAGATAACGTTTCTAATACTGGTATTAATGCAATAATCAATAAAATTAATGGCATTTTTAAATATAACGCTATGGCTACTATAACTCCTCCTAGTAATAAAGAACCTGTATCTCCCATAAATACTTTTGCTGGATGCATGTTAAATAGTAAAAATCCTAAACAAGAACCTATTACAATTGTTCCAAAAACAACTACTTCTTTAACATCTAACATTATTCCTATTATAGTTAAACAAGTAATAATAATAGCTGATATTGTTGGGCATAAGCCATCTACTCCATCTGTTAGGTTTACTGCATTTGTAGTTCCTAAAATAGTTAAAATAGCAAACGGTATATATACCCAAAGTGGTAAATTTATATAAACTTTAAATATTGGTATGTAAATTTCAGTTCCTAAATCAATAATTTTAATTAAATAAATAACATATATTACTGCTATAGCAAGCAATCCTATCATTTTATACGCTGGCTTTAAACCTTTTGTATTTTTAAAAATTAATTTTTTTACATCGTCAATCAAGCCAACAATTCCAAATCCTATAGACATAATTGCTAAAGGAATTAGATGTTTAGCAAGTTCAATGTCTTCTTTTTTAGTATAACTAAAGAAAATAAATATAATTAGTAATGTAATTGCTAGTGCCAAGATTACTCCACCCATTGTAGGTGTTCCTTGCTTTATTAAATGAGATGTTGGGCCATCTTCTCTTTCGATTTGCCCAATCTTCAACTTTCTCAAAATAGGAACAGCAATAATGCCTAACACTACGGTTGCAACGAATGATAGCAATAATATTTTAATCTGAAAATAATTCAACTTTCTCACCTTTCGTTTTAAGTAATTGATTTTGGCTTCAAATTACTCTTCTTTTTTATCTTGCTGTTTTTCTTCCAATTCGTTTATTATTTCTCTTACAATTACTCTTTCATCAAATGGAAAAGTTTGATGATTAATCTCTTGATATGGTTCATGTCCTTTTCCGGCAAGAACAATCATATCATTTTTATTTGCCATTTTTATTGCTTCCTTAATTGCCTCTCTTCTATCTACTATACATGTATATTGGCCTTTTGTCTTTTTTATACCTACTTCAATTTCTTTTACAATTTCTTCTGGTTTTTCTGTTCTTGGATTGTCACTTGTAATAATTGTAAAGTTAGCTATTCTGCCAGATACTTCTCCCATAAGAGGCCTCTTTATTTTATCACGGTCACCACCGCATCCAAAAACACAGATTACCTTTCCTTTTGTGTACGATTTAACTGCTTGTAATATACTTTCTAAGCTCTCTGGAGTATGGGCATAATCTATCATAATAGTTAAATCTTTTTTATTATCTACTAGTTCACTTCTGCCTGGTACTCTTACTTCTAATAATGCTTCTTTAATTTGCTCTGCATTAGCTCCTAATTTCATTCCTACGCAAATAGCTGCAAGAGAATTGTATACACTAAATCTTCCAGGTATGCCAGTTTTTATTCTTTCATTTCTATTATCTATTTTTACTTTAAAATCTACATATGAATTTGTAATTGTAATATCCTTTGCAAGAACATGGCAAAAATTATCTATTCCATATGTCGTCATTTCTATATTCTTTACTACTCTTGCTACTTTACCACCATAAATGTCATCTACATTTGTAAAACCTACTTTACACATACTAAATAATTTAAGTTTTGAATTGAAATAATCTTCCATATCTGGATGTTCATTTTTACTGATGTGCTCTTGTGAAAAGTTTGTAAATACTCCTATATCAAAATCACAACCATAAACACGGTTTAATTTTAAGCTTTGTGAAGATACTTCCATTACTACAACATCTACTTTTTCTTTAACCATGTCTGCAAATATTTTTTGAAGTTTTATACTTTCTGGTGTTGTTCTTGAACTATCTTCTATTTTTTTATCTCCTATATATGTAGCAATTGTTCCAATCAAGCCAACTTTTTTTCCAGCTTTTTCTAGGATTTTTTTAATCATATACGTTGTTGTTGTTTTTCCTTTTGTTCCTGTAACACCAACAAGTTTAAATTTTCTAGATGGATTATCGTAGAAATTACAAGCACATATTGCCAAAGCAAGTCTTGTATCTGGTACTACAAGTAAAGTTACTTCATTTGGTATAGATAATTTTTTTAAATCTGTATTTTTATCTACCATAACTACTTTTGCACCATTTTTAATTGCATCTGGAATATATTCCAATCCGTCTGTTTCATAACCGTGTATCGCAACAAACATTCCATTTTCTTTTATATTTCTAGAATCAGAGTCAACATTTGTAATGTCTAGTTCTAAATTCCCTTTTGCTTTAATTTCTTCAATTCCTATTAGAATTTCTTTTAAATTCATATTTAACCCTCCATCTCCAATTATCCGAATTTATTATATAACTAAATTAGAAATTTGTATAGGTATTATTATCAAATTTCTTAATTTTGAATTTCCACATATATTTGTGAGCCTTTATTCACCTTAATTCCGGGGTTTAGGTAATTGCTCTTTTATAATTATTTCTTCTTTATTAATATTACTTTCTATTTGTTTGTCAGTTTCTATTCCTAAACCTAAATCCTTTAAAATTTTACTTGCTTCTTTTAAATTCTTACCTCTTATTTCTGGAACTTCTATTTCTTCTTTTACCTCTACTTCTTCACTATTATCTTTTGTTAGATCTAAATATGGCAATACTTCAGATAAAATCTGCCCACCTACTGGTGCTGCAACAGCACCTCCTTGGTGTCCTCCCTCTCCAGTTGGGTTATATAAAGTAACCAACACTACAACTTCTGGATCTGAAATTGGTGCTACCCCTATAAAAGAAGTCACATACTTATTGGTATTTACTCCATCTTCTGATGTTCCTGTTTTTCCGTCCAACTCTAAATCCCTTAACTTGAGCATTTTTTCCTGTACCTTCTGCTACAACAGATTCCATCATACTTAGTACATCATTTGCTGTTTTTTCTTCTATTACTCTACCTACTTCTACCGGGGATATTTCTTCTTCCTCATTTGTTAAAGGATTTATTATCTTTTTTACAACTCGTGGTTTCATTTTTATCCCTTTATTTGCAATTGCAGAAACGGCAGAAACCATTTGTAAAGGCGTAACTTCAAACCTCTGTCCAAAGCTAATTGTAGCAAGTTCAACAGGTCCTACTTTATTTTGTGCTAAAAATATTCCCTTAGCTTCTCCTGGAAGTTCTATGCCAGTTTTTTCTAAAAATCCAAACTTTTCTAAATAGCTATAGTACTTTTGTACTCCAATTTTTTGTCCTAGTCCAATAAAAACTGGATTACATGAATTCATTAACGCTTGCCTTAAAGATTCTGCTCCATGTGGCCTATAATATCTCCAACATTTCATTCTAACTCCTGCAATTTCAATTCCACCCGTACAAGTAAATTCTCCTGCTTTATCAGTTTGAGTTATACCCTCTTGCAATGCTGCAGAAGCAGTAACTAATTTGAATGTAGAACCAGGTTCATATGTATCTGCTATTGCTTTGTTTCGCCACATTTGCTGTAAATTTATATTTTTTTCAGTTGTAGTTAATGTATCCCAAGTTGATTTTAAAGTATCATCAGTAATTGTGAAAGGATCATTTAGATTATAACTTGGATATGTAGCCATTGCCAAAACATCCCCATTTTTAGGATTCATTATTATAACATTTCCACCATCTGTGCAGACATTATCTATACAAGCCTCTTTTAGATATTTTTCTGCAATGGATTGTATTGTCATATCTATAGTTGTAACAATATCTTTTCCATCTACTGCTGAAATGTAGTCTTCACTACTATCTTCAATTTCTCCGCCTTTAGCATCTGTCACTTTAATAATTCTACCTTGACTTCCTTTTAGAATATCTTCATATTTTGCTTCTATGCCATCTAGACCTTGATTATCACTTCCACAAAATCCTATAAAATGCGAAGCTAATTCATTATTAGGATAATATCTTTTAGTATCTTCATCTATATTAATTCCAGATGTGATATTGTTTTCTTTCATCCAAAGTCTAAGTTCATCTGTTTTTTCTTTATCAACTTTTCTTACAATAGTTTCAATTGAACTTCTTTTTCTTACTCTTTTTAATATAGTTTCATAATCCAATGAAAATATATCTGAAAGTGCTTTTGCAACTTTTTCTTTATCTGAATCTTTAATATTAACTGGATTTACTGTAACTGTTTCAACTGTTGCACTTACAGCTAAAATATTTTTGCCAGTAGCATCATATATAGTTCCTCTTTTAGGATTAATTTTTCTATCTAAAGATTGTTGGTTATATGCCATATATGAAAGTTCAGCTCCTTGCACAAACTGTATAAAACCTATTCTTATAGTTAGTAGTATAAAAATTAAAAATGCAACAAACATCATATACATGATTCTTTTCTTTAAACTCATTTTTGCAGTAACTTGCATAAAAAAACCTTCCTTTCTATAATTATTATCATTATATAGAAAGGAAGATATTTTTATTACTATCTATTTTCCGGTAATAAAATTAATTATCTTTTCAAACCAGTTTGTATTGTCTTCTTCAACTATTTCTTCAGATGCAGGTTCTATGTAATCTTGCTTTGGTAAAGTTACATATACCTTTTGTGAATTTTCTAGTTTTTGCATACCTAGTAATTCTTTTGCAGATTGCTCAATGGATTTCAAATTTAATCCATTTTCAATACTTACTTCTAATTGTTCATTTTCTTTCTCAATCGCTGCTAAATTAGATTTTAAATTTTTTATTTCTGAAAATTTTTCATTTATTACGGAGTTTCTATAACTTATGGCAAACAAAATTGCAAACCCAATAGCTACTAAAAAAACTATTTTTACTTTATGATTTAACTTACTTTTTTGCACTGGCTTTGCTTGCTTTTTAGACTGTTTCTTAGGTGCTACTTTAGATGTTGTTTTATTACTTCTTTTAGCAGTACTTTTTTTAGGATATTTTTTAACTCTTGGTTCATATTCTGGTTTTATTTTCCTTGGACTTGTTTCATACTGATATTTGCTATTGTAATATGCCATATGTTATTCACCTCCTATCTCATATTTTTGTCTTTTTATTATTTATTTAAAAACTATTTTTATTTCTATATGATATATTTTTACAATTTTTCAAAAATTCTTAATTTAGCACTTTTAGACCTTGGATTTTCCTCTTGTTCTCTCTTTTGTGGTTCTATCGGCTTTTTGGTAATAATTTTTCCTTCAACTTTTGCTCCACATACACAATATGGTAAGCTTTTAGGACATATACATTTTCCTTCTAATGATTGAAATGCCCTTTTTACAGCTCTATCTTCTAAAGAATGAAAAGTAATTATTACTAAACGACCTCCAGGATTTAGGCAATCTGTACAATTCTTAACTGTTTCATATAATGGTTGAATTTCATTATTTACTTCTATACGAATTGCCTGGAAAACTCTTTTTGCTGGATGACCTGTACTTTTATTAATGTTTGGAACTGCACTTTTTATAATATCTACTAATTGTAACGTAGTTGATATTTCTTGTGTTTTTCTTTTCTCACAGATTTTCCTTGCTATTTGTCTTGCATACCTTTCTTCTCCATATTCATAAAAAATTCTAGAGAGTTCTTCTTCTGGATAAGTATTTACAACTTGTTTAGCTGTTTTTTCTTCATTTCTATCCATTCTCATATCTAGCAATCCATCATGCATATAGCTAAAGCCTCTTTTGCTTTCATCTATTTGATATGACGATACTCCTAAATCTAATAAGATACCATCTACCTTTTCAATATTTAATTCTTCTAATATTTCTTTTATATCATCGTGATTTTTATGTATGTATACTACATTAGAGTAGTTTTTTAGTCTTTCTTTTGCAACTTCTAAAGCCTCTTCATCTCTATCTACTCCAATTAAAAGGCCTTTCGATGAAAGTTTCTCTATAATCTTACTACTATGCCCAGCACCACCTATTGTTCCATCTATATATATTCCATCTTTTTTTATGTTTAACCCATTAATACATTCTTCTAAAAGAACAGGTTTATGGTTAAATTCCAAAAATGCCACCTCTTAATTTCTTGTATATCGCAAACAGTTGGTACTTATTACGAATACCAACTGTTGCGATATATGTAATTCATCTTTTGTTTATTTTATCTTTCGTATTTTATAAGTTATTCTTTTGTTTTTATATATTTTTCTTTTGAGTAAACTAAATTTAAAAATATCTGTTGTGTTCTAGTTAATTCTTTAGTATATAAAATACTTAATCTTTTGAATTAAACCTAAACTTTTTTATAAGTAAAATATAAACTGATT
>CANQRO010000004.1 GCA_947626205.1 uncultured Clostridia bacterium | reverse complement strand
GGGATTCGAACCCACGGTAGGCTACAAACCTACGCCAATTTTCAAGACTGGTGCCATAAACCAACTCGACCACCTCTGCGTATGTTACTAAACTTGGTCAGTAACAGTATATATATTAGCACATTTTACCCTTGCTTGTCAATAGAAATTTTTGGTTTTTTGCATATTAGTCAACCATTTTTCAGCTATTTGATAATATATACTATACTTATATTAATTCATAATATTAATAAATTATATTCCAATTCTTCATATAAATAGTATTATCAATATGTTGTTATATTAATATTACTATGTATAAGTCTTGCAGTTTTTTTATATATCAAAAAAACATCTCTTATAAATTATAGAGATGCTTTTTATTTTTAATTTTCATTTATAGCTTTTTCAATTGCTTGCTTTTCTTCTGCTGATAACGTATACGTTGAATTTCCTTTTTCTACAGGTTTTGAATAAATATTTGACATTTCCCTCGAATAAATTCCGTTTAATACTACACCTGTATTTTTTTCGTTTAATATTGCTAATGCAAAGCTTAAATCACTACCTGTATCTTTAAAAGCACTATATCTTACTAATCCTACTTTTTGTAAGCAATTTGATAACATTTCATCCAATTGTTTAGTATAATTCTTTAATTCAAGATTTTCCTCTTTTACTTTATTTACTTCTTCCATATATTTTTCTAATGTTTTTTGTATATCTTGTCCATTGCCTATATTCTTCATAAATTTTTTATAATTTTTTCTAATTGTGCAAAATTTTATTAGTGTAATTAAATATAATAAAAATAATATTATACAAAATATTGATATTCCTATAAAAAAATAGTCTGTTCTTATGAACTCTAAAATGTAATCCATTGTTTCCCTCCAAATTTTTATTTAATTAATTCTAATATTCTTTCTAGATCATCATTAGAAGCATATTCTATAATAATTTTACCTCTTCTTTTTCCTGCTTCTAACTTTACTTTTGTACCAAAAAATCCTTGAAAACTATCTTCAATATCTCGGAAAATTGCTTCATATTTTTGGTCTTCTTTTTTCATTTTCTTTTTTTGTTGTACTTTTTTCTCTACATCTCTAACGCTTGCGCCAGTTTCTAACAACCTTTTGGCCATTTGATATTGCTTATCTCCATCTTCTATTGCAAGCAAACTTCTAGCATGTCCTTCTGTTAATTTGTTTTGTTTCACGAGTTCCAATACTCTAGGATCTAAATTTAGTATTCTTACTGTATTTGCAATACTGCTTCTACTTTTGCCTAAAATTTCAGAAACTTGTTGTTGTGTTAAAGTATATTCCTCCATTAATTCTTTAATTCCTAGAGCTTTTTCATAAGCATTTAAATCTTCTCTTTGGACATTTTCAATTAACGCAATTTCTTTATTCTTTCTGTCATCTCCTTCTCTAACAATTGCCGGTATTTGTGTTAATCCTGCTTTTTTAGATGCTCTCCATCTTCTTTCTCCTGCAACTATTTCATAATATCCATCTTTTTTTACAACTATAATAGGTTGAATTACTCCATACCTTTTTATTGAATCTGCTAATTCTTCTAATGCTTCTTCATCAAAGTTTTTTCTAGGTTGATTACGATTTGGCTCTACCTCTGTAATTTTTAATTTTTCTATTTGCTCATTATCTTTTATTTCTTCATCTAAATCACTATTGCTTGAAAATAATGCATCTAATCCCTTTCCTAAACCTGTTTTTTTAGCCATTTTATTCCTCCTTATTCTTTCATATGTTTTGCCTTTATGACATTTTCGTTATTTTTTAATAATTCTTTTACAAATTTTTCATAGCTTTTAGCGCCTTTTGATCTTGCATCATAAACAGTAATAGGCATCCCATAACTTGGTGCTTCACTTAACTTTACATTTCTTGGAATTACTGTTTTATATACTTTATCTCCAAAGTACTTTTTAACCTCTTTCACTACCTGATTAGAAAGATTTGTTCTAACATCATACATTGTAAGAAGTGCACCCTCTATTTCTAAAGACCTATTTAAGTGTTTTTTTACTAAATTAATTGTATTCATAAGTTGTCCTAATCCCTCTAAAGCATAGTATTCACACTGTATTGGTATTAACACACTATCAGCTGCAGTAAATGCATTTAAAGTAATTAATCCTAAAGATGGTGGGCAATCTATAACAATATAATCATAATCGTTTTTTATTTCATCTAATTTTTCTTTTAATCTTTGCTCTCTTGACATCATAGAAACTAGTTCTACTTCTGCTCCTGCTAAATTTATATTAGATGGACATACTTTTAAATTTTTAATCATAGAATCTAAAAGGATTTCGTTTACTTTTACATCATCTATTAATATATCATATACAGATTTTTCCATTTTTTCTTGAACGCCAATTCCACTTGTTGCATTTCCTTGTGGATCTGCATCAACTAGAATAACTTTCTTCCCTTTTTTCGCCAAAATAGTGCTTAGCGTAATTGATGTTGTTGTCTTACCTACACCACCTTTTTGGTTTGCTACTGCTATAATTTTTCCCAATTTAATCCCTCCTGTAATTTATATAAGAAAAGTGGCTTCGCCACATGCGCATTTTGCTTCGCAAATATGCATTAGACTAATGTAACTTAACCTTATTGTATAGCAAAAATTTTCGATTTTTCCCATACAATAATAAAAAGACATATTAATAATATAAAAATATTATTAATATGTCAATGAATTTTTTAAAAATTTTTTCTTTTTTTAAATTGGATTTTTACTTGGTACTCCAGCCTTTCTAGGATATTGATTTGGAGTATTCTTCAGCTTTTTTATAATAATAATATTCCTAATAATATCACTTTCTGGCAAATAAAATTTATCTACCTTTTCTATCTTTCCTCCTAAAATCTCAATAGACTTTTTACTTTGCGAAATTTCTTCCTCTATATTACTACCTTTCATACATAAACAGCATCCTCCTACTTTTACAAAAGGTAGTAAGTACTCTGATAATACATTTAAAGGTGCTACTGCTCTTGATGTAGCTATATCATATTGTTCTCTGTACTTTTTATCCTTTCCAAAATCTTCAGCTCTACCATGTATAGTACCTATGTTTTTTAATTCCAAAACTTTTATTACTTCTTCAATAAATATTAATCGTTTATTCAATGAATCTAGCAAAGTGATTTCAGAATTACTATTTGCTATTTTAATTGGTATTCCAGGGAATCCCGCACCTGTTCCTATATCTATCACTTTATTATTTTCATTAATATATGGTAAGATTGTTAAGGAATCTATAAAATGTTTTTTTATTATTTCATTTGGTTCGGTTATAGCTGTTAAATTTATTTTTTCATTCCATTCTATTAAAATGTCCATAAAATGAAAGAATTTATCAACTTGTTCATTTGTTAAATTTATTTTTAATATTTCCGCTTCTTTTTTTAACTCTTTTGCAAACTCCTCTTTTTCCATATTTGTAATTATATGCTAGTATCAAAATCTAACATATTCTCCTTTCTATTAATTTTTTAATATTAAATAAATTTACCTTTTTTCTTTTTTAAACTGTTCCAAATAAATTAGAAGTACAGAAATATCTGCTGGAGAAACTCCAGAAATTCTGGAAGCTTGTCCTACTGATACTGGCTTAAATTTATCTAATTTCTGTCTTGCTTCTAAACTTAACCCTTTTATCTCAGAATAGCAAATGTCTTCAGATAATGTCTTTTTTTCTAACTTTTTAAATTTTTCTACTTGTGCATTTTGCAAATTAATATAACCCTCATATTTTAATTGAATACCTACTTCTTCTTTTTCTTGTTTAGTTAAATTGGGTCTATTTACGTCAATTGGTTCTAATTTATCATAACTTAATTCTGTTCTTTTTACTAAATCTGATAGTTTTACTCCTACGTCTATTTGAGACGAATTATATTTATTTAAAAGTTCATTTACTTCCTTAGTTGGTTTTACTGTAGTTTGCTTCATTCTTTCTACTTCATCTGCAATATGTTGCCTCTTTAAGCAGAATTTGTTATACCTTTCTTCATTTATTAATCCTACTTCATGTCCAATATCTGTTAATCTTAAATCTGCATTATCTTGTCTTAATAATAAACGATATTCTGCTCTTGATGTCATCATTCTATATGGCTCATTTGTGCTTTTGGTAACTATATCATCTATTAATACGCCGATATATGCTTGTGAACGATCTAATACAATTGGCTCTTTATTATCTAATTTTCTTACTGCATTGATTCCTGCCATAATTCCTTGTGCTGCCGCTTCTTCATACCCTGAAGTTCCATTAATTTGACCTGCAAAAAACATACCACTTATTTTTTTACTTTCCAATGATAATTTAAGTTGAGATGGTTCTATACAGTCATATTCTATTGCATATGCTGGTCTCGTAAATTGTACATGTTCTAATCCTGGTATAGTTCTGTACATCTCTATTTGTACATCTTCTGGTAAAGATGAACTCATTCCTTGTACATACATCTCATCAGTATTTAATCCCATTGGTTCAATAAATACTTGATGCCTTTCCTTATCTGCGAATCTTACCACTTTGTCTTCAATAGATGGGCAATATCTTGGCCCTGTTCCCTCTATTTTTCCTGAGTATAGTGGCGAACGATGTAAATTTTTTCTTATAATTTCATGTGTTTTTTCATTCGTATATGTTAAATAGCATGGAACCTGATTTATTGGTTTTGCTTCATCTTCAAATGAAAACATTTCTATATCTTCATCACCATCTTGTATTTCCATTTTAGAAAAGTCTATTGAATTTTTATTTACTCTAGCTGGTGTACCTGTTTTAAATCTTAAAAGTTCAATTCCATTTTCCTTTAGACAATCTGAAAGTTTATTAGCCGGAAAAACTCCATCTGGTCCACTTTCATATGATACTTCTCCTATGTATATTTTTCCTTTTAGATAAGTTCCTGTGGCTAATATAACAGCTTGTACTTTGTAAATAGCTCCAATATTTGTCTCTACGAATTCAACTTTTCCGTTGTTTATACCAATCTTCGTAATTTCAGCCTGTTTTATAAATAAATTTTCTTGTCTTTCCAAAGTATGCTTCATTTCTACATGATACATTTTTCTATCTGCTTGTGCTCTTAAAGAATAAACTGCTGGTCCTTTAGACTTATTTAACATTCTACTTTGTATAAAAGTTTTATCTATGTTCTTGCCCATTTCTCCACCAAGAGCATCAATTTCCCTTACTAAATGTCCTTTTGAAGTACCTCCAATATTAGGGTTACATGGCATATTTGCAACTGCTTCTAAACTAATTGAAAACAATAATGTTTTCTTTCCAAGTCTTGCTGAAGCAAGTGCTGCTTCACATCCTGCATGTCCTGCTCCAATAACTGCTATATCATATTCTCCAGCTTGATAACTCATACTATTCCTCCTATTTTTTCTGTTTTGTGTGAAACAGAAATTTTTGTTCCGTCAACCATTATGACAATATTTTTTATTTTTCTTTTTACAATACCTGATTTTTATTCTCTATTTTTAGTAATAATATTACTCTGTTCATATTTAAAAATGTCTTAAAATCGATTCTCGTAAGTTTATTTTCCTAAACAGAATTTTGAAAAAATTTCTTTTATTATTTCATCTGAAACAGTCTCTCCTGTAATCTTTCCTAATTCTTCTAATGCTTGCTTTACATACATACCAACAATATCTATTGGAGAATTTTTATCTATTTCATCAATTGCTATTTTTATATTTTCTAAACTTTGTGAAATAATTTGTTTATGTCTAATATTGGTAACAATTATGCCATTATCTAATCTAATTTCTTCCAAATTAAACATTCTCTCAATTTCGTTATAAATTTCATCTATACCGTCTTCCGTTTTTGCTGATATTTCAATAACTTTATTATATTTTAACTTATTTTTTAATCCTTGTTTTATGCTTTCTTCTATTTTAATATCTGCTTTATTAATTACCACTATACTTTTTTTATCTTTTATTATTTCTAAAATTTGTTCATCCTCTTTATCAAATGGTCGTGTTAAATCAAATAAAGCAATAACTAAATCCGCTTCTTTAGCACTCTTTTCAGATCTTTCTATACCTATTTGTTCTACTTTATCATCTGCTTTACGTATTCCAGCTGTATCTATTATATTAATAGGAATTCCTTTAATAATAACTGATTCCTCTATAATATCTCTTGTAGTACCCTCAACTTCAGTAACAATAGCTCTTTCCTCTTTCAATATTGCATTTAGTAATGAAGATTTTCCTACATTTGGCTTTCCTATTAAAGCAACTTTTATTCCATTTTTTATTACCTTTCCACTCTCAAAACTGTTTTCTAATAAAACTAATTTATTGTTTATATCATTCAATTTATTTTTGGCATTATTATAATTCACTTCTTCTACATCATATTCTGGATAATCAATAGAAACTTCTATCTCTACCATAATAGACATTAATATCTCTCTAATATTTTGTATTTCTTTTGATAAATGTCCTTCCAATTGTTTTATAGATTCATCTGCTTCTTTTTCAGATTTTGCATTAATTATGTCTATAACAGCTTCAGCTTGTGATAAATCTATTCTTCCGTTTAAAAAAGCCCTCTTAGTAAATTCCCCTGGTTCTGCTAGAATAGCACCATTTTTCAAACATAGTTCTAATATCTTTCTTACTATAAAAATTCCTCCATGTGAACTAATTTCGCACAAATCCTCTGTAGTATAGCTATTAGGTCTCTTAAAGAATGACACTAAAACTTCATCTATTTCTTGTCCATTATCTACTATATGTCCATATTTAATTGTATAACCAGCTTGTTCTTTTAAATCTATTTGATGTTTAGGAATAAACATTTTTTCTAATATATTATATGTTTCTTCTCCGCTCATTCTAATAATTCCTATACCACCAATTCCTGGAGCTGTTGAAATTGCTGCAATTGTACTCATTTCTATTTTATGCTATTTTTATAGCATATCCTCCTACAATTTATATTTAAGTTTTATAGGTACTTATAAACCTTTAATGAAAATCGAATATTTTTATTATAAATATATTTTTTAAAATAGTAATATTTTTTACTTTTATTAAGTAGTAAGAAACTTGGCAGAATCACCTATATGTAGTATTATTACTCCTTTACTTCACAAATCTCATACCATAATATATGTTCTATAATAAAACGTTCTATTTTCTCATACAATAAGAAAAGTCAAAATACAGATACATAACAAAGTAAGTGAAACTTACTAATTATAATCCGAACTTTGACTTCCGATTATTTATATTAAATTATTTTAATGAAATAACTACTTTTCTATATGGTTCTTCCCCTATACTTGATGTAGTTACTTTTTTGCTATTTTGTAACTTTGTATGAATAATTTTTCTTTCATAGGCAGTCATTGGCTCTAAAGTAATAGATTTTCTTGTTCTTATTACAGTTTTTTCTAATTTTTCAGCCAATTCCTCTAAAGATTGTTCTCTTTTTTCTTTATACCCGCAAATATTTAAAATAACATGTACTTTATATTCTAAATTCTTACCAGCAATAGCTGATAATAAAACTTGTATTTGATTTAATACTTCCCCTCTATGTCCAATTAAATAATTTAAATCTTTACCATCTATATTAATTTTTAAATATCCTTCTTCTACTTTTAAGTCATATTTTACATCTTCACCAGGAATTTTTCCAATCCATTCACTTAAAAATTTTTCTACATTTTTAAGTGCTGTATCAAAATCTATGTTCTCTGATATTTCCTTGTGTTCTTTTCTTGGTCTATCTACACTTTTTATTTGTTTTGGAGTTATTTGTACTTTTACAATTCTTGGTGTCAAAATACTAAAAAAACTTCTTTTATCTTCATTTTCTAACACTTTAATTTCAACTTGTTCTTTGGTTAATTTAAGCTCATGTAATCCTTTTTCAATTGCTTCTGTTGTTGTTTTTCCTTCGAAAATCATATTTTCTGCCATTTTACACTTCCTCCTCATTTTTCAAGAATTTATTTAAAACTAACCTTTCAACGATCATTAATATATTACTAACTAGCCAATATAAAGCTAATCCTAATGGTGCAATTACTGCTATAGAAATACTCATAATGGGCATAATGTAGCTCATACTCTTATTAGCCTGCATAACCGCTTCCATCTCCATAGACTCTGCAGAATTATTTTCTTTATTTTTCTTTTCTTGTAACGCAGTTGTCATACGAATCGAAATAAAAGATGTAATAACATATAAAACTGGAATTACATACACTCTCCAATCTGAAAGATTTTGAGTTGGAACACTGCTTAAGTCAATTCCTAGAAAATCCATATTAATATATACTCTTTGATCTTCTTGTCCTTTTTCCTTAATAATTGCAATTTCGGGATAAGGATTATTTTTATTTTCTTCTTCTTGTGAAATTTCCTCTTTATACTGATTAATTAATTCTGCATCTACTTTTGTCATATGTGTTAATGGACTTCTAACAAGATAAAATACTGAAAATAATATAATTATTTGAATAATCGCACTAAGGCATCCACTAAATGGACTCATTTTTTCCCTTTTATACAATTCAATTGTCTCTTGGTTTAATTTTTCTGGGTTATTTTTATATTTATCTTGAATTTCTCGTAATTTTACTTGCATTTCTGTTGATTTTTTCATTGTTTTTTGCTGTTTCCAAGAAATCGGTAACATTATTAATTTTAGAATGATTGAAAATAATATAATTGCAAGCCCATAATTATTAATAATATTATATAAAAAATTTAAAACATATCCAAATAAATTAGCAAAAAAAGCTATCATATCATTTCTCCTTACTTATTTTAAAGGATCATATCCTCCTTTTGCAAAAGGATTACACTTTAAAATTCTTTTAATACCTAAGAAAATGCCTTTTAAAACGCCATATTTCACTATTGCTTGTCCGCATATATTCAGAACACGATGGATAAAATTTGCAATTAAATCCAAAATGATGAAAAATTGGTGAAATTGTTTTTTTATAAAAATAGATTAAATATATACAAATTTTTTTCATATTTAAAGTAGACCAGCCTTTTTAAAAATAATTTCCAAGTCCTCCTTAATGTGCACAAAAGTAGCTTCTTCTATATTAATTTTCTTTTTCCATAAAAAAACAAATTGGTATCCCATTTTTAATTCATTTTCCATTAACCTATAATTCTCTAGAATTAAACGTTTTATTTTATTTCTGTTTACCGCATTTGTAATTTTAACTCCAATAGCAATTCCTATTTTATTAATACTTTCTGTACCTTTAGAAATATAGCAATCTATATATTTTCCTGAAAAATATTTACCTTTATTTAATACTTTTTTAAATTCATAATTTTTCTTTAATTTAAAAGTTTTCTTCATTTTATTATCACTCTACTTATTTATCGCAAAAGAGCCACAATTTTTAATGTGGCTCGCAATATACCTAAGTGCTTAGTTTTTTTCTTCCTTTAGCACGTCTTGCTTTTAATACATTTCTACCTGCTCTTGTTTCCATTCTTTTCATAAAACCATGTTCTTTTTGTTCTTGTCTTTTTTTAGGTTGGAATGTTCTTTTCATTTTGCACCTCCTAATACTTTATTCCGTAAGTTATATATTCATTTTTTACTTAAATTTTAATATACACAAAACAAGTATTGTTATTATACAATATTTGTACAGTATTTGTCAATACAAGGAAAGAGTTTTTTTGCAATTTTTACGTACATTATTTATGAAATTAAAATATTATTCTAATTATTAAAATATATTAATTTAAATTTTATTAAATTATATATTTTTTCCATTAATATATAATTATATAAACTTTATCCACAAAATTTAAAAAATTTTCCACAATGCTATTGACTAATTTTGATTTTTTTTGATATGATTAGCTAGCAATAAAAAATATTTTAATATTTTTTATATACAAAAGAAAGCTTTTATTCCACTCATTTTAATAAAAACTTATCAACATTTGTGGATAAGTTTGTGGATAAGTTTGCTTTTTATTTTTTTCAAATTATTGATTTATCAATAAAAATATATGTGGAAGGAATGAATTAACAATGCAAAATGAGCTAGAAAATCTTTTACAAGAAGTAAAACAGTTATTATTAAATGAAATGACTAAAATTTCATATGATACTTGGATTAAAAATTTAGAACTTGTAGAAAAAGATGGAAACACATATGTATTAGAAGTTACTTCTGTTTTACAAAAAGATGCAATAATGAACCGTAATTATGAACTTATATTAAATACATTTAAATATGTTACTAATTCAGATTGTCAAATTGCAGTTCGTATAAAAGATGATGTATCAAATAATTCTATTTCAAACAATGCTCATAATAATAATGATGCTATTTCTGGATACTCTAGTTCATTTTTAAATCCTAAATATACTTTTGATACATTTGTTGTAGGTAACAACAATCGCTTTGCTCATGCAGCTGCTTTAGCTGTTGCAGAAGCACCAGCTAGTTCATATAACCCACTATTTATATATGGTGGCGTTGGACTTGGAAAAACTCACTTAATGCATGCAATAGGTAACGCAATTTTACAAAGAGATCCTTCTACAAAAATATTATATGTAACATCAGAAAAATTTACTAACCAATTAATTAATGCAATTAAAGATAATAAAAATGAAGAATTTAGGACTACTTATAGAAATGTGGATGTTTTACTTATAGATGATATTCAATTTATAGCAGGAAAGGAAAGAATACAAGAAGAATTTTTCCATACATTTAATACATTACATGAAAGTGGAAAACAAATAATTTTATCAAGTGATCGTCCACCAAAAGAAATTAAATTATTAGAAGATCGTTTGAAATCTAGGTTTGAATGGGGATTAATTGCAGATATTTCAAACCCTGATTATGAAACTCGTTTAGCAATTTTAAGAAAAAAAGCTCAGTCTGATAATATTGCTATTGATGATATGATTCTTTCAAATATTGCTACAAAAATAGATACCAATATTAGAGAATTAGAAGGTGTACTAAATAAAATGATTGCAACATCTTCTTTAACTCATAGCCCTTTAACAATGGAAATGGCAGAATCAGCAATTAATGTTATAATTTCACAAAAAGAACAATTAGTATCATCAGATTATATACAAGAAGTAGTAGCAAAATACTTTAATATAAATATAAAAGATTTAAAAAGTTCAAAACGATCTTCTGATTTAGCTTACCCAAGACAAATTGCTATGTATCTTTGTAGAGATATTGCTCAAATGCAACTTGCTAAAATAGGAGATTGCTTTGGAAAAAGAGATCATACTACTGTTATGCATGCATGTAGAAAAATAGAAAAAGAAGTAAAAGAAAATGGTAATACAAAATTAATTGTGGATAGTGTGAAAAACATTATTTTTAATTCAAACTAATTAATATATATATTAATTTTCGGAAAAAGTAAAAATAATTGTTTGTAAGAAAATTCGTTTTTAAAAAAATGTGTAATCTTTCTTACGGAAGTACTTATTTAGTTATCAACAATATGTTGTTAATAATATGTAAATAATTTGTTAATATGTTATTTATACACAAGATGAATTTTTAATATGTGAATATCTTTCGTATTTATAAACATTAATATCAACATCGTTTTTCTTACGGTAGTAATTAATAGAATTAGTTTTCCACTAAATCCACACTACATACTACTATTACTACTAAAAATATTAAATATATAATAAAGGAGAAAACAAAAATGAAATTTATTTGTGAAAAGGATAAAATTCTTAAAGCACTTAATTCCGTAGTAAAAGCTGTTGCATCAAAAACAACAATGCCTGTATTAGAAGGAATATTAATTCAAACAAATGAAAAAGAAATAAAATTCACAACATATGATTTAGAAATAGGAATTGAATATGTTATGGAAGCTACAATAGAAGAACAAGGTAATACAGTTGTTAATGCAATAATGTTCAGTGAAATAATAAGAAAATTACCAGATAGTGAAATAAAAATAGAATTAAATGAGAATAATTTATTAGTAATAGAATGTGAAGGTTCTTTATATAAACTTGCAACAATGAACCCAGATGAATTTCCTGAATTACCAACAATAACAGTTGAAAATTCAATAACAATAGAACAAAACTTATTAAAAAATATGATTAGAAAAACTATTTTTGCAGTAAGTATAGAAGAAAATAGACCAATATTTACAGGATGTTTATTTCAAACAATAGGAAATAAATTGAATGTGGTGGCTGTAGATGGATTTAGATTAGCTTGGAATAGTACTAATATAAACGAAACATCGAATAATTTTAGTGCTGTTATTCCAGGAAAAACTCTTAATGAAGTAAATAAAATAATTTTAGACTCATTCGATCCAATAAGAATAGGAGTATCTAAAAACCAAGCATTGTTTGAAATGGATAATTGCAAGATAGTTACAAGATTACTAGATGGTGAATTTTTAAATTATACAAATGTAATACCAGAAAAGTGGGAAACAAGAATAAGAATAAATAAAAATAATTTACAAGATTGTTTTGAAAGAATTAGTTTGATTTCGGCATCATCAACAGAAAAAGAAAAAAAATATCCTGTAAAAATACTTATAGATATAGGAAAAATAACTATATCGTGTACTAATCAAACAGGAGATGCTAAAGAACAATTATATGTATCTACAGAAGGAAAAAATTTAGAAGTAGGATTTAATCCTAAATATTTTTTAGATGCTTTAAAAGTAATAGAAGATGAAGAAATATATGTAGATTTTGGATCTAATATTTCGCCATGTGTAATTAGACCGATAGATGAAGGAGAATATACATATATGATATTACCAATTAGATTAAAAGACTAATTAGGAGAAAAAAATGTTTATTAAGCATATAAAACTGATAAATTTTAGAAATTATAAAAAACAAGATATAGATTTAAGTGAAGACATAAATATATTTTTTGGGGATAATGCACAAGGTAAGACTAATATATTGGAGGCAATTTTCATTTGTGCACTTGGAAAATCATTTAGAACAAAAAAAGAAAAAGAATTAATTAACTTAAATGAAAAAGATGCAATATTAGAAGTGGAATTTAAAAAACAAGATAGAGAAGGAAAAATAAAAATAGAACTAAATGATAAAAAAACAATATATATGAATGATATAAAACAAAACAAATTAAGTGATATATTAGGTAATCTAAATATTGTAATGTTTAGTCCAGATGATATAGAAATATTAAAAAGCGGACCAGCCAAAAGAAGAAGATTTTTAAATGTAATGATAAGTCAAATAAGACCTAAGTATCTTTATAATTTAAATATGTATTTAAAAACTTTAGAGCAAAGAAATTATTATTTAAGACAAATAAAAATAGAAAATAAAAATCCAGAAATGTTAGAAATATGGGATGAAAAATTAGCAGAATATAGTGAACAAGTTTATTTATATAGAAATGAATTTATTGAAAAAATAAAAAATAAAATACAATCAATACATAAAAATATAACAGAGGAAAAAGAAGATATAAAAATTAAATATATCAGTGATTGCGAAAACAAAGAAAAATATAAAGAAGAATTGAAGAAACAAAGAGAAATAGATATACAGAAAGGATATACAACTAAAGGAATTCACAGAGATGACTTTTATATATTTATTAATGGAAAACAAGTAAATGTATATGGATCACAAGGACAAAATAGAACTGTAATATTATCTTTAAAATTAACAGAATTAGAAATTATGAAAGAAGAAATAGGTGAATATCCTGTTTTATTATTAGATGATTTTATGTCTGAATTAGATAAAAAAAGAAGAGAAAACTTTCTAAAATATATAAGTTATGCACAAATAATTATAACGTGTACAGATGAATTCACAATAGAAGAAAAAAAGTGTAATATATATAAAGTAAACAATGGAAATGTTGAAAATATTTAATTAAAGGAGATAATATGTATTTGCATATAGGAAATAATAGAATTATAAAAAAGGAAAATATATTATTTTTATTAAATTATGAAAAATTAAAAGATGATGAAACATTCCAAAAATTTTTTGATAATATAGAAGAAAAAATAGATTTTAACATTAAAAATCCAGAAACAATTATAATTACTAAGGAAAAAAATAAAATAAAAGCGTATATATCTAATATTTCATCAAACACGATTGCAAAAAGAAATATGATTTAAAATCATAAAAAAATAAAAACAACATATGAGGAGGAAAAATAATGGAAAAATATGAACACGAATATGGAGCAGACCAAATACAAGTATTAGAAGGACTTGAAGCAGTTAGAAAAAGACCCGGCATGTATATAGGAAGTGTTTCAGCAAGAGGGCTTCACCATTTAGTATATGAAATTGTAGATAACTGTGTAGATGAAGCATTAGCAGGATATTGTAAAAATATTCATGTAAAAATAGAGCCAGGTAATATAATTAGTGTAGAAGATGACGGTAGGGGAATTCCTGTAGATATACATCCTAAGACTAAAATATCTGCTGCTGAAACTGTTTATACAGTTTTACACGCAGGTGGAAAATTTGGTGGAGATAGTGGTTATAAAGTATCAGGTGGTCTTCACGGAGTAGGTTCTTCAGTTGTAAATGCATTATCTGCTTGGACAGAAGTTACTATTCAAAGAGATGGCGGAATTTTTCAAATGAGTTTTGAAAGAGGAAAAACAGTAAAGCCACTTACAAGAATTGGTGATTCAGATAAAACTGGAACAACGGTAAGATTTTTAGCAGATGATACTATTTTCGAAACATTAGAATATGAATATGAAATATTAGAAAATAGATTTAGAGAAATGGCATTTTTAACAAAGGGGTTAAGAATTACATTAGAAGATTTAAGAGAAGAAACACCTAAAAAAGCAGATTTTTGTTTTGAAGGTGGACTAGTTTCTTTTGTTGAATATTTAAATAAAAATAAAGAAAAATTACATACTGCACCAATTTATATTGAAAAGCAAGGAGAAGTACCAGTTGAAATTGCTATTCAATATACCTCAGCATATAATGAAAATATATATACTTTTGTTAATAATATTAATACTATAGAAGGTGGAACACATCTAGAAGGATTTAAAAGAGCTCTTACGAAAGTATTTAATGATTATGCACGAACTCATAATGTATTAAAAGATAAAGATCAAAACTTATTAGGAGAAGATATAAGAGAGGGAATAACAGCAGTTGTTTCAGTAAAAGTAAAAGAACCACAATTTGAGGGACAAACTAAAACAAAACTTGGAAATAGTGAGGTTGCTGGTGTAGTTCAAAGTATGGTAAATGAAGCATTAAGCAATTTCTTGGAAGAAAATCCAACAGTTGCGAAATCAATTCTAGAAAAATGTATAAGTGCATCAAGAGCAAGAGAAGCAGCTAGAAAAGCAAGGGAATTAGTTAGAAGAAAATCTGCACTAGAAGGTACTACACTACCTGGTAAATTAGCAGATTGTAGTAGTAAAGTAGCAGAAGAATGTGAAATATATATAGTTGAGGGAGATTCAGCAGGTGGAAGTGCAAAGCAAGGAAGAGACAGAAAATTTCAAGCAATTCTACCATTATGGGGAAAAATGCTAAATGTAGAAAAATCTAGAGCAGATAAAATTTATAATAATGATAAATTACAACCTGTAATATTAGCAGTAGGAGCAGGAATAGGAGCTGACTTCGATATTACAAAAATACGTTATGGAAAAGTAATTATAATGGCTGATGCCGATGTTGATGGTGCTCACATTAGAACATTATTATTAACATTTTTCTTTAGATATATGAGACCATTAATAGAAAATGGAAATGTATACTTAGCACAACCACCATTATATAAATTATCTAAAAAAGGAATAAAAGATATTTATTGTTATACAGATGAAGAAATGGAAAAACATTTAAATGAAATAGGAAGAGATGGAGTTACAATTCAAAGATATAAAGGTTTAGGAGAAATGAATCCAGAACAGCTTTGGGAAACAACAATGGATCCAGAAAAAAGGATTTTAATAAAAGTAAAATTAGAAGATGCTATAAAAGCTGATCAAATTTTTACAGTATTAATGGGAGATGAAATAGCACCACGTAGAGAATTTATAGAACAAAATGCTAAGTATGTAAAGAACTTAGATATATAATAAAAAATATTTAATAGCGTAATACGAAATGTATTACGCTATTAATCGATAAAGCTAATATTAATTTTCAGCTAAAACCTATTAATATAATTACTCACCTAATGCATATTACTATACAAATAAGCAATCCACCACACTAATAAATCAGTTGCTCGACAACAAATACACTTTTATTAACCATATTCATCCTGAAAAGGACTAATAACAACCAATAAGAAATATAAATACTATCTTAACTCAAATTCATTATTTATAATTTAACCATATAGAAAATCAAAATAATAATTAAAAAATAATAATTAAAATAATGATAAATACAGCTTGCATACAAAAAATAAATTCTTATCGCCGACATAATATAACCCAAAAAAGAGCAACATTACATCTTTGTCCAAATAATTAAAAGCTATTAAATAACCCTTAATTACTCTTGATTCAACTAATATTAACCTTATAACATTATTATGACCAAATAAAAAATAAATATACAAAAAATAAAAATGTCGAAAGTTGTCTAAAACTTTTTGTTGACAAATATAAAAAAAGGTTTTATTATAAAATAAATTATTTCAAATAAATTTATATCAAAAAAATTCAAAAAACTTATTTTCTAAAAGAGGCGTTTAAATGAAAAAACAAAAAAATATATCTTTACAAGAATGGTTACCATTAGAAAAAATTTATGAAAAAGGAATAGTAAAATTAAAAGATGGTACATATATAAAAATAATAAAAATTAATCCTATTAATTATAATTTAAAATCAGATTTAGAAAAACAATCAATTTTAAATTCTTATAAATTATTTTTAAAAACTTGCAACTTTGATATTCAAATATTAATACAAAGTGACAAAAAAGATTTATCAAATCATATTAACTATATTCAAGAAAAATTAAAATCAGAAAAAAATAAAAATCTAATATTATTATCCGAAAATTATATAAATTTTATTCAAAAAAATAATCAAGATAAAAAATCATCATCAAAAAATTTTTATATCATTTTAAAAAAATCAAATGAATTAAAAAATAAAAACGAATATGAAGAAATGATAATACAAGAACTAAATGATAATTTTTTTAAAATAAAAGAGTGTTTAGCAAGATGTGGAAATATAGTAAATCAAATCGAAGAAAAATCAGAATTAATAAATATTATAAAAATGTTTTTAAGAAAACAAATAGAAATTAAATAAATGCGTATCCAATTTATTAATTATTGAATTTAAAATATTAAATAATTTTTAACGTTTATAGGTAATAGCGATAAAAAACCTAAATTAATTATGTAAGGAGAAATAATCTTATAACGAGATTATAAATAATAAATGAAAATATTCAAAAAAGAAAAAATCAATCAAGAAATAATAGAAAATAATAATATAATAAATGGATCTATAAATTTACTAGACAAATTATCGCCGAGTTTTATAAATTTAAATAATCCGAAATATATAGAAATAGATGGAATATATTATTCTAGTCTTTTAATAGTAAATTATTATAGAGAACAACAAGATTTATTACTAAGAACATTAATAGATAGTAATTTAGATATGAATATTTCTATGTATTATGAAAAAAAAGATTCATATAAAATAATAAGAGAATTAACATATCACATAGGAAATAGTGGAGCAAATTTAAAAGAAAAAAATGAAAGTTCTCAAGATATAGATTTAATTTCTTACACATATAATGATGCAAAATATATAAGGAAACAAATACAAGTAAATAATGAAGAATTTTATTTTTTATATTTATACATTACTTTATTTTCAAATGATGTAAAAGAACTAGAATACTTAATAGAAAAAGTAGATGGAATTTTGCAATCTAAAGGAATGCAACCAAGAAAAGCATATTTTAGACAGGAGCAAGCATTTTTATCATCATTACCATTAATGCAAAATAATGAAGACGTGAAGCAAGTTACAAGAAGAAACATATTAACTGACGGATTAGTTTCAACATATCCATTTATATCATCTTCAATATTTGATGAAAAAGGAATTTATATAGGAAATAATATATATAACAATTCTAATATTAGTATTTTTGGAACAAGTGGAGCAGGAAAATCATTTTATACAAAATTATTAATTCTAAGAAATTGTTTATTAAAAATAGAACAATATATAATAGATCCAGAAAGAGAATATATTAACATCTGCAAAAATTTAGGTGGAACATATATAAAAATCGGACCAACGTCAGATACATATATTAATATTTTCGATATACGAAAAGAAACAGTAGAAGAAGAAAATAAAGGATATCTTGCATCAAAAATACAAAAACTAATGGGATTTTTTAATTTAATTTTTGGAGAAATGGATGAAGAAGAAAAGGCGATTATAGAAGAAAAAATAATAGAATGTTATAAACGTAAGCAAATTACATTTAATGATGAAAGTTTATTTAAAATAGAAAAAAATAAAATAATAATTACAAAAAATTTTAAAAAAAGTAGTGATATGCCAATATTACAAGATTTTTATAATTTATTGGGAGAAGATCCCAAAACAAAAATATTTCAAACGAAATTAATACCATTTGTAAAAGGTTCGTTAAAATTTCTTAATAACTATACAAATGTAAAATTAGAAAATAATTTAATAGTAGCAGATATTTATGAATTAGGTGAGGAAAATTTAAAATATGGAATGTATATTTTTACAGAACTATTTTGGGATAAAATAAAAATAAATAGGAATATAAAAAAAGCCATTTATTTAGATGAAATTTGGAGACTAATAGGTGTAACATCT
Organism: uncultured Clostridia bacterium; assembly: GCA_947626205.1. Classification (GTDB taxonomy): domain Bacteria; phylum Bacillota; class Clostridia; order TANB77; family CAG-508; genus RGIG8482. Next base: position 13,340 of record CANQRO010000004.1, on the reverse strand, counting down.
AATCAAAATGTAGCTAGTTTTATTTATAAAATATTTAAAACAATAAGAAAATATGGAGGAAGTGCAGTAGCGATAACTCAAGATATTTCAGATTTATTTAGCTTAGAAAATGGAATTTATGGAAAAAGTATTTTAAATAATTCAAGCATAAAAACATTTTTTTCATTAGAAGAAGAAAATATAAAAATATTAGGAGAATATTCGAATTTATCAGAAAAAGAAAAAGTAGAAATAAAAGCATTAAATAGAGGAGAATGTTTAATGTTTGCAGGAGAAGATCATATTTTAGTAAAAATTGAAGCAAACGAATTTGAAAAGAAAATAATCGATGAAGTACTATAAATTTAATAAATAAAAAGCAATAAAAAATTTTTAAAAGAAAGGAGAACATAATTAAAATATTTTATATATTTTAATTATATAAAAAAATGAAAAAGGTTATAACTGCATTACAAAACGAAAGTGTAAATGATAAACTATCTAAATATTTAAATATTGATGTAATTATGAACGATATATTGTATAAGGAAGGAATTCTAGAGGTACTAGAAATAAATAATAATATAGATTATATAATTATTAGTGAATTACTTCCAGGAGAAATCTCTTTAAAGGAATTAATAAATAAAATAAAAGAAAAAAATTCAAATATAAATATGATAATTATTTTAGAAAATAAAAATGAAGAGTTAGAAAATTATTTATTATCAAAAGGCAAAATAAAAATATTCTATAATAATGAAATAACGGTTGAAGACATTATTAAATTAATAGACGAAAATTATGAAAAAGAAAAAATGAAAAAGGAATTAACAGAAATAAAAAAAATTATAAAATACAATGAAGTAAATCAAAAAGAAAATTTACCTGATATTGAAGAATCAAATTTAACATTTGATGAAATTGAAAAAGTAGAAAATGAAATTGAAGCGGAATTAAATAAAAACAATATAATTGAAAAAATAAAAAATAGAATAAATAATAAAAAGAAAAATATTGAAGCTTTAATAATAAGTATAATGGGTATAGGAGGCGTAGGAAAATCTACTTTTACAATAAATTTAGCCAATTCATTTAAAAATAAAAAAATATTGATTGTAGAAATAAACTCTAAAATGAGTGATATAAAATATTTGTTAAATATTGTTAATAAAAAAGTAATAAATAATACTTATAATGATATTTCAATAGACATGGCGAATGAAAAAATAATAAATAATAATGATGAAATATTAAATAATGGAATAAATAATATAACATATTCAATAAATAAAAATATTGATATAATTACAGATTCAAAAATATTTTCACAAGATAATATAATACAAAGTTTAAAAATAATAAAAGAATTAAAAAATAAATATGAACTAATATTAATAGACATAGAAGATTTTACAATAGTTGATTTAAATGTAATTTTTAAGGAAACTAATAAAGTTATTTTTTTAATAGAACCAATTTTATTACCAATGAAAAAATCTATCATGTTATTAAAAGAATTAATAAGACAAAAAAAGTTAGAAAAAGAAAAAATAAATATTGTATTTAATAAAGTAATTGAAAATACAATTTCGTTTAATATTTTAAGGAATGCTTTAAAAGAATATTATATTTTAGGAAAAATAAATTATAATAAAAAATATCACATATTAATGGATCACAAAATGAAATATAATTTACTAAGTAAAAAATTAAAAATGCAATATAATAAAATATCTAAAGAAATAATATTGAATAATACTATAAAAAATTTTTATTTAAAAAAAATAAATTAAAAAATAATAATTATAAAACAAAAATATAAAAAATAAAAGGAGCAAATTATTATGGAATTAGAAATTGAAAATAATAACAAAATAGAAGAAAATCCAATTTCAAATAATGAAATAAACGAAATTAGCAATATTATTGTAACACCAGAAAAACAACAAAATTTTTTAGAAACAACGTTAGGAAAAACAATAAATACAGCACTAGATATTGGATTAAGATGGATATTACCAGATATTATAGAAAACCAAGTTATAGAAATAAAAGATACTCTGTTAAAAAACGGATTAAAAGAAGGAATAAAAAAATCAATTGATTCAGCAGTAGAATTTGGAAAGAGTACATTGGGAATTGTAACAGGTAAATTTGATAATATATCTCAGATTGAAACGGTAGTTCAAAAAGGAGGGATTATTGACACTATTTCGGAAACTATAGATAGTGTATTAAATTATACTATGAAGAAAAATCTTATTCCTAAGAATATAGGGTCAGTAATAAAAAGCAGTAAAAATGTATTATTAGATAACGTTCAAACAAACTTAGAAAAAACAATGACTAATCAGTTGAAAGCAATAGAAAATATAGATAAATATATAAGTAAATGGAATGTAGCTTTACAAGAAAAAAACTTTGATAAAATGGAACAAGTTTATAAAAACTTAAAAAATAATTTAGAAGAATTAATACCTTTAGAAAATACCTTAAAAAAAGCAAGAGAATTAGAAAATATGCACTTATTAATAAAAAATAAAGGTAAAAATTTTAATATATCATATGAAGAAATGGAGCTTGCAAAAAAGTTAGCATAAAATTAAAAATGATATAGGGAAATCCTATTTTTTATATCTTTTTTTATCAAATTTTCTTGCAATTTAATTAGCTTTAAAGTATAATTACTCTAGACATTAAGTAAGACTTTTTACAAAAAAATAAGAGAAAAAGAGGTTAAAAAATGGATAGACCAGGAGAGACAATTATTGAAAGAGACATTGAAAATGAAATGAAAACATCGTATATTGATTATGCGATGAGTGTTATTGTGCAGCGTGCTTTACCAGATGTAAGAGATGGTTTAAAACCCGTACATAGAAGAATTTTATACGCTATGCATGAAGATGGAATTACATCAGATAAACCATACAGAAAATGTGCCAATACAGTTGGTTCAGTTTTAGGAAGATATCATCCACATGGAGATTCTTCAGTATATGATGCTATGGTAAGAATGGCACAAGATTTTTCACTTCGTTATATGTTAATTGATGGACATGGAAATTTTGGTTCTATTGATGGCGATGGTGCTGCAGCAATGAGGTATACAGAAGCTAGAATGGCTAAAATTTCTAACTATATGTTAGCTGATATTGAAAAAAATACAGTTAACTTTATGCCAAACTATGATGATCGTTTACAAGAACCAACAGTATTACCTGCAAGAATTCCTGAATTATTAGTTAATGGTTCAAATGGAATTGCAGTAGGAATGGCAACTAATATACCACCACATAATTTAACAGAAGTTATAGATGGAATAATTAAAGTTATAGAAGAAGACAATGTAACAAATGAAGATTTAATGACAGTTATAAAAGGTCCAGATTTTCCTACAGGTGGAATCATATTAGGAAGAGAAGGAATAAAAGAAGCATATACAACAGGAAGAGGAAAAATTATTGTTCGTGCAGAAGCAGAAATAGAAGAAATGAGTGGAAATAGACAAAGAATTATAGTATCATCTTTACCATATCAAGTAAATAAAGCAAAATTAATAGAATATATTTCTCAATTAGTAAAAGATAAAAGAATAGAGGGAATATCTGATATAAGAGATGAATCAGACAGAAACGATAAAGTTAGAATAGTAATTGAGTTAAAAAGAGATGCAAATGCACAAGTTGTACTAAATCAATTATACAAAAATACACAAATGCAAGATACTTTTGGTGCAATTATGCTAGCATTAGTAAATGGAGAACCAAAAATATTAACATTAAAACAATGTATAGAATACTATTTAGATCATAGAAAAGAAGTAGTTGTAAGAAGAACACAATTTGACCTAGAAAAAGCAGAAGCGAGAGCACATATATTAGAAGGATTGAAAATCGCAATAGATAATATTGATGAAGTAATTAATATTATTCGTTCATCATATGATGATGCAAAAGAAAAATTAATGGCAAGATTTAATCTTACAGATATACAAGCCCAAGCTATATTAGATATGAGACTTAAAACATTATCTGGTTTGCAAAGAGAAAAAATTGAAGAAGAATATGAAGAATTAATGAAATTAATAGCTCACTTAAAAGAAATTCTAGGTAGTGAAAAGTTAGTTTTTGATATAATAAAAGAAGAATTGTTAGAAATAAAAGAAAAATTTGGTGATGAAAGAAAAACTAAAATTGCTGCAGCAGAAGGGGAATTCGAAGTTGAAGATTTAATAAAAGAAGAACAAACTGTTATTGCATTAACACATTTCGGTTATATTAAAAGAATGCCAGTAGATACATATAAGAGTCAAAGAAGAGGCGGAAAAGGAATTACAGGAATTGCAACTAGAGAAGAAGACTTTGTAAAACAAATCTTTACAGCTTCCACACATGATACAATTTTATTCTTTAGTAATTTAGGAAAAGTATACAAATTAAGAGGATATGAAGTGCCAGAAGCAGGAAGAACAGCAAAAGGTACTGCAATAGTTAATTTACTTAGCTTATCAGGTGGAGAAAAAATATCGGCAGTTATTCCAATTCAAAATTTTGCAGAAGGAAAATATCTACTTATGGCAACAAAAAATGGAATAATTAAAAAGACCCCTCTTAGAGAATATGATTCTACAAGAAAAACAGGATTACAAGGAATTGCATTAAAAGATAATGATGAACTAATTTCTGTAAAATTAACAGACGGAGAAGATAATGTAGTTTTAGTAACAAGAGAAGGTATGTGTATTACATTCGATGAAAAAGATGTTAGACCTATGGGAAGAGTATCACAAGGTGTTATAGGAATAAAACTTGATAAAGAAGATTATGTAATAGGTATGGAATCAATTATAGCAGGTTCAAAAGCAACACTTCTTGCAATTACTGAAAACGGTTTTGGAAAAAGAACAGAATTAGATGAATATAGAGTTCAAACAAGAGGTGGAAAGGGAGTTATAACATATAAAATAACACCTAAAACAGGAAAAATTGTCGGAATAAAAATTGCGACAGAAGACGAAGATATTATGCTAATTACAGATACAGGAACAATTATAAGACTTGCTGTAAAAGAAGTTAGTGTTTTAGGAAGATCTACACAAGGTGTTACATTAATGAGAACAAACGATGGAGGAAAAGTAGTTAGTATAGAAACAATAGAAAAAGAAGACGAAGAATAAAATGTTATTATATTATTAAATAAATATACAATAAAAAATCTCTTTAGTATTACTAAAGAGATTTTTTTAAGAAAAAAGTTTTTAATTATTAAGAAAAAGTTTATTTATTTTTAAAACGAATATCTTCTCCAAAAAATCTACAAATATCATAATATCCAACAAACCTAGAAAAAATACGTTCATCATAAGTTTGACTTAAATCTTGTAAAGATAAATTTGTAGAAATAATAGTTTTCGTTATATGATGGTTTTGATTTAAAATTCTAGAATTTATCACATTAAATAATTCAGTGAATTTCATACTATTTAAAGTTTCAGTTCCTAAATCATCAATAATTAACAAATCAGTTTCTAAAATGTTTTGATAAACACTAGAATCAGATTCTTTATTAAATCTATAATTAATAATTGTATCTAACATATTAGGTGCAGTTTGATATAGTACGGTTTTTCCTAGTTTTAATATTTCATTAGCAATTGCATTTGATAAAAAAGTTTTTCCGAGACCAGTATTTCCAATAAATAATAAGTTTTTAGACTCAGGATTATTAAAGTTTTTTATAAAATCCAAAGCGATATTTTTAATATTTTTAATATTATCTCTAGGAGATATATTAGAAGAATACATCGCCTCATCAATTTTATCAGAATATAAATTTACATTAAAATTATCAAAATTATCTTTTTCAATATTTCCAATATTAGATTTATTATATTCAATATCGAATAATTTTTGTTTCATACAATTACATATAGAATATATGTTACCATTTTGAACATAGCCTGTATCTTTACATATTGGACAATCAAATTTAGGTTCAAAATAAGTATCATCAATATTAAGATTTTTTAAAATTTTATTCTTTTCTTTTTTTAATATTTCCATTTTATTTTGCAAATCACTTATAAGAACACTATTATCTCCGACTAAGTATAGCTTTTGCAGTGCTTATTGCAAATGAATTCAATTCATCATCTATTTTTTGTAAATCAGAATTATCAGAATATAATAATTCTTTTTTTCTTTCTGCTTCTAAAATATGTGATAATCTTTTTTGTTCATATTCTTTTAATAACATCCTTAAAGTAGCATTAGACATATAATAATAACTCCTTTTAAATTAATTTAAGCTTTCTTTTGTGTATTTGCATAAAGAGAATCAAAATTATTGTACTTCCTTTGTTCATAGTTTTGAAAACTTTTCTTTTCCAAATTCTTTATAGATGTATTTTTTTGTTTCATATCAGATAAAAATTTTTCAATTTCATTAGGAGTTTTTAAATTATGATCATGCCAATCTGATAAAATCTTATCTATATAATCAAAACTAAAATTAGATTTTGAAGTAGTTTTTCTTAAAGCAAGTTCAATAACATCAAGACTATAACCAAAATCAACGGTCCATTTTTCTATATATGCTTCTTCATATTGAGTTAATAAACGACTTAAACCTAATTTTTTAGAAATAGTTTTCTTTAATACATTAAATTTTTCTTGCTTTTCATAATACAAATCTAAATCAGAAAAAGTGTGAATATTGTTTTTTGCCCAAGCCTCAGCAACTGTTTGAATATAATTTCTATGTAAAGCAGAACGTTCAAAACAATAACGAAATAAAGCAAGCATAACTTGTTCATCAAATCCGTATTTCTTAAACCATAAATCAATATCATTATACCAAGATGGCGACATTATGCCTTGGAAAAAAGAAGTATTTATAGCTTCAATAGCTTTTGCACGATATTGATTTTGTAAGTTTTTTTCAGTATTAGAAATAGAAGATAATTTTGGTTTATATAATTTATGAAGTTCTATTTCTTGAAGATTGTTAACAATATATCCTGTATTTTTTTTAGTAATAACACCAAAATCCTCCCAATACTTTAAAGCATCTTGAATCGTTTTTAAAGGAAGCGAGAGCTTTTTAGATAAGTCATTTAATTTAATATCTTTTCCATATTTAGACAAAAAAACAATATATAAATAAACCTTTACAAAATCACCACTAGCTTGTGATAAATATTCTGTAAAGAAAACATCTGAAATTTCCGTATTAGAAAAAAGCATAGAAACATCAGGTTGTTCTAATTTCATAAAGCAATCTCTCCTTATATAAATTTTATCTAATAAATTATTTTATCAAATTATATCATTTTAAAGTAGTAAATACAATAAAAAGAAAGAAATTATTTATAAATGTAAATACTTGACAGATATTATTAGTATTCATATAATGAATACATAATATATTAAATAGAGAAAAATAAAAAGTTAAATTAGAAAGGAAAATATGTTAGAACTAGTACTAACAAAAGTGAGCAGGATGAAAAAAATAAATATAAATAAAACCTTTTGCTTATTTATACTAATTACAATAGCATTTTTAGGAACACTTATTAAAATGGAATATGCATTAGATACTTACTTTATGTTTACGACTGAACCTCAACTAATAATACAGCACTTTATTAGATCTCGGTAGAATGATAACAGCATTCTCATATTCCTTATGCGTAATAATGTCATTAAATAATAGTACAATATACTTTATATCTTTTATATTATCATTTATATTTACAGTACTTGCAATATATAAGCTATATACAATTTTAAAAAATGATATAGATATAAAAATATTAGCTATATTATCATCCATATTAATAGTATTAAATATATTTTCAATAGAATTGTATCTGTTTTTGGAAAAAGGAATATTAATTTTATCTGTATTATGCTGTATATTAGCATTGGAATCAATAGTAAAATTTTTTAAAGGAAATAAAAAATCAATAATATTATCATTTATATATATGATTATTGCAAACTTTGCGTACCAAGGGACGGTAGCAATATTTGTAGCATTAAGTGCTATTTACATTATTAAATATACAAAAAATATAAAAAGTTTTATTATAAATAATATAGCAACTGCAGTATGTTATGGAGGGCCAGCTTTAATAAATTACTTATGGGCTAAAAAGATATTTATAAATCCTAGAATGAATTCAGAATATAATATTATAAAATCTGTAGAAAAAATTATTATGGGAATGCAAGAAATGGTAAAAAATACGTATAATATTCTGCCTAAATATTTATTTATTTTAATATTGCTTGCAATAATAATCATAGGTATAATTAGCATATTAAATCAAAAAGAAAAAAAATCGAAAAAAGTTTGGTTAATATTAGGAATACCATATATAATAATATTAACGATTACGGTAACAATATTACCACAAATGTTATTAAGTACAGATTCAATATCTTTTGTGCCAAGAAGTACATTTGCATTTAGTTCTCTAATTGGTTTACTAGTGGCATATATATGCATGAATGTAAAGATAAAAGATATAAGTAAATCAGTATTAGTAGGTATTTTGATATTATATCTTAGCATACAATATATAAGTTTTCAACAAATAATAAATGATAGATATATAGTAAATTATATGGACTATAATCAATTTTTGCAAATTGAAGAAAAAGTAAAAATGTATGAAACAGAAACAGGGAAGAAAATAGAAAAAATAGCGTTCTATCCTAGTTATCAGATGCAAAAATCATATGATAATATAAAAGTTATAGGAGAAACTAATTTAAAAGTTATGTACACGGAATGGAGTAGGAAATGCTATTTAGAATATTATTTTAAACGAAAATTTACGCAAATTTCAGGAACTAAGGAAATATATAATAAATATTTTAAAGATAAAAGTTGGAACGCTTTTAACGAAGGACAAATAATATTAATAGATAATACAATGCATTTATATGTATACTAAAATAAAGAACCTAAAAGTTATTTAATAAAAAATAAATATTAAATAATTTTTAGGTTTATTATTAATAAGATTATTTATATAAATATACTTTAGGCTTAAAAAGATATTTTGCAATATAATATAAAACATATAAAATATTTTCATGATTAAAACCAATCAAACTAAACATAAAAATAGGAAAATATAAAGTAATAAAAAGAAATATTTTAATAGTTACATTATTAAAAATTAAATTAATTAAACAAAAAATAAATAAACCCCATAAAATATTAAAAATAACAGTAGAATAATCAAACATACCAAATAATTTACTATTTAAATTATAATTTTGAGGAAAAATAAATTTCATATAACCTCCTATCTATTTTTTATTATAATTAAAAAAATAATAATTAAGATAATTAAATAATAAAAAATAATAATTAAAAAATAATAAATAAAATAAATAATAATAATCAATGATAATTAAAAATTAATAGTTAAAAATTAAAAATTAATAATTAATAATTAATAATTAATACTTAGTACTTAATACTTAATACTAATAGTTAAATAATTATAATAATTAATAATAGCTAATTAATATATTATTATAATTAAGAACGAATCATAGAAGTAATATTAGAAAAGCCACTTGAAAAATCAGTAGATACACCGCCTATAAATTCTCTAACTAAATGGTTTGCTTTTAATAAAGCAAAAATAGCACCACAAATTAAAAATTTAGATAAAGTATTTGTAGGATTAAAGTCTATAGAAAACGTTATTATTAAAATAAGAGATACTAATATTTGAATTATTAATAGTGATAAAAAACATTTAAACCAAGCTTTAAAAAAATAAGATGTAGAACTCGTGCATAAAGATAAAAATGCAAATGGTGAAATTAATACAAATACTTTTAATAAAATATATCGTATGGAATATGAAAAAGCCAAATTTATAAAACTTACAGAAAGAAAACTTTTTAAAATACCATCAATAGAAAAAAGATTAAATGAATTTTGTTCTATAATAATAATAGATTGAATTTTATCAAATAAATTTGAAAAAGATATCGTGGTTGAAAATAAATGTAATCCTAAATCTTGAATAAGTGATCCGATAATGGAACTAAAAAATATAATTCTTTCACAAATAAAAAAAGAAGTATTCATAAAAATTCCAAAAATTATTAATTTAAAAATAAAGCTAGCAGGGCGATCTACTTCTTGTGTAATAGTAAAATAAGATAATAAATGTTTAATTGCATAATATAATAAAAATCCTATGACCAATGAATTTGCAATTAATAAAATTCCATTAGAAGATGAAGTCCCAAAAATACTACTAAAATGAGGAGTATTTAAAATATCAGAATCTATAAAAGTTATTTCATCTAACAATGAATATAAAGATGTATCGACAGAACTAAAGAGAGTAGAAAAAATAGAATTTATAGAATCAATCATAATAGATGCCATATTAATTTCTTCTTCCAAAAGTAATCCCTCCTACTAAATTAAAGATTCGATAGTTGATAAAATTAAATCTAAAGCTAATATGAAAGCATATGCAAACAAAGAACCTTTAACAACTTTTTTACCAGTTCTAATTCTTTCTTCATCACCAAAACTAAATTTTTGCATAAACAAACCGCTACCCACTGCAACGGCGGCAGCAGGAGTAGCTAGTTTTAAAAGCCAAGATTCAATTTGTTCAAAAGCTTTTTTTAATGTATTTACTAATTTTGAATCTGCCGCATAACAATTACTAGAAATACAAAAAAATACTAAAAATAAAATAATACAAAATAAAATTATAAATTTTTTTAAACTCATAATATACCTCCTTAAAAATATTTTACGAAATATGGTAATAGATTTAATTTCATAGGTTTTAAAATTTTATTCCCATCAGATAAAAACGATAAACAGCTGAAAGTTTCTAATTTTTGAGTAAAAAAATTAGTATCGTAAATAAAATCATAATGAATTACTTCATTAATACTTTCGGATAAATTAGAATCGTTAGAATAAAAAGAATTAAAAAGAGAACTATATGTAGATTTTTTTGCGTTTTCTGAAATTGTTTTTGACACTTTAACTTGATCTTCTTTTCCAATTTGTTTTTGAATTTCTTCAATAGTGTAAATATCATCTGTTCTAAACCAAAACTTATTAATTAAATTCTGAATAATAACTTTTGTAGCATGTTCATTATTTGTAGCATGTAATAGAGAGGAATAACTTTGAGTAGCTACAATATTAATGCATTTTGCTTCACGCGACTGAGCGAAAAAATCTGCATCACTAATAGTGCAATATTCATGAAATTCATCACAAATAAAAGCTACACTTTTAATAGAACTATTATTATTTAATCGAGATAAAACTTCACTTTGAAAATCGAGTTTTAAATATGTGGCAATAATTTTAGATAAATTTCTGTATACAGCTATATTCATATTTAATACAACTATTTTTCCGTTTGAAATTACATCATCAAAACCATAAAAATTGATTTCTTCTTTTTTAGGACAAAAAGTATGAACTGCATCATAATCTGAGACAAAATAAGTTGTAATACGTGTAATTTCAGATTGAAGAATAGATAAAGTTCTAATATCTAGCGAGTAAAATTCTTTCTCAAAAAATTCAATAGAAGTAATTGCATTATAACAATCATGCTTAGAAAAAAGGCCTTTTAAAAAATAATCTTTCAATACAGATAATTTTTCTAAATAATAATCATGAATGGTTACTAATTTATGTATTTCCAAAAAAGTAACATATCCATTATTATAGAGCCTACATAATTTAATAGCTTCAGTTAATATTTGTTCTACTTTATCTAGCCAGTAGGATTCAGAAGTATTTGGCGAAAATAAACTTAATATAGTTTTTAATCGATTGGCTATAACAGCAGGCTTTAAATTAGGTTTATCTAATGGGTTATATTTTATATCACCTCCTAATTCTATAATTAATACATCAGAAAGCCTATTGCTCATATTTGCAAATTGAATAATTTCTTTATAAAAATTACCTTTTACATCTAATATTAACATACCTATTTTCGAGTCTAAATTTGAAGAATTATATCCAATTAACTGTTTTGCAAAAGGATACATGCAAGAAGAAGTTTTACCACTTCCAATAGTACCAGTAACTAAAATATTTTGATATAAACTTTTTTCTGGCAAAGCAATTAGATTTTGATTTTCATTTTTTCCTGCGATTAAAGCTAAAGTATGATTTTGTGAAATATAAAGAGAACTATTTTTTTTATTATTTTTCTTATGAGAAAAATGAAATAATCGAGAAAATATATGATAAATCATATTTGAAAATAAAATACTAAAAATAATATGAACTATCACAAAATAAAATTTAATTTTTTTCCATGCATCTGGATAAGTTGTACATATATCGTATGGATTTAATGAATATGGAATAATAACAGATTCAGAGTGATACAATGGATTAAATATGTAATAAGCTAATAAGCAAGAAATAATTACAAATAATAAAATAAAAATTACATGAAAAATAAAAGATTTAAAACGCATAATAAAAAGACCTCCAAAATTATGAGCCACGTTTTTTCATATTTAATTTCCAACCTTGTAAATTGTGAAAAATCTTTAAATAAAATAAAAGATAAATAGAATACAAAACGGTAAGAATTTCTAAGAAAAAAGTGATAAAAAATAAATGAATTAAATGCTTAATAATAATCACCACCTAACAAGTAAACATAATAATACAACAAAAAAATGATTTTGTCTATACTTTTTTGCATAAATGTGATAAAATATTGTAAAAATAGTTAAAAAAGGAGGGAAAACAATGAAAATAGAAAAAACAACTACAATAGGTCAACTACTAGAAGAAGCACCAGAAAAAGCAGAAATTTTATTAAATGCAGGAATGCATTGTTTAGGATGTCCAGCATCACAAGCAGAAACAATAGAAGAAGCATGTATGGTTCATGGCATAGATGTAGATGAATTAATAAAAGCATTGAATGCATAAAATTACTACAAAATAAAAAAATTAATAAAAAAACGAAAAAAAACAAAAAAATGATTGACAGAACGCCAAAAATGTAGTAACATATTAAGGTACTTAAATTTTTAAGTACGTTTCGGGCCATTAGCTCAGGTGGTAGAGCACTTGACTTTTAATCAAGTTGTCCGCAGTTCGAGTCTGCGATGGCTCACCAAAAGAATACATTCTTATGTATTCTTTTAAATGGCCCCGTGGTCAAGCGGTTAAGACATCGCCCTTTCACGGCGGAGACATGGGTTCGATTCCCGTCGGGGTCACCAATAAGCCACTTTAGCTCAGTTGGCCAGAGCACCGCACTTGTAATGCGGGGGTCCTCAGTTCGAATCTGAGAAGTGGCTCCA
>CANQRO010000003.1 GCA_947626205.1 uncultured Clostridia bacterium | reverse complement strand
CCACCAACAACGTATCTGTTCTAAACTAATAGAATAGATAGCAAAATACCATTCTAAAAAAGAATGGTATTTTTTATTGCAAAAGTATTCCATTTTAAGTAGCTGGTATGATATAAAACTTATTGAATATTAAAGAAAATCAGTTTAAAAACAAGTTTAAATGTATGAAACTAAAGTATAATTTTGATTAAATACATGTTATAATATTTTATAGAGGTAAAAATATTATGAATATTATATTTTTAGATGTTGATGGAGTTATAAATTCAGTTAATAATTTAATTAGGGTATATAATGAGACACATAAACCACACTCTGGATATTCGTATCCTTTTGACTCCAACTGTTTAGAAAATTTAAAAAAATTAGTAATAGAAACAAATTCTAGTTTAGTAATTTCTTCTACATGGAGACTTTTTCCAGAAGGAAGAAACAAACTGCTACAAGAATTAAAAAAATATGACCTAGACAAATTAGTAATTGGTTATACGACCTTTTTAGGTTCTAGTAGAAAGGACGAAATTAAAGATTTTTTATCTAACTTTGAATCTAGTTCTACTCCAAATTTTATTATATTAGATGATGATTCTGACATGGGTGATTTGTTGCCTTTTTTAGTAAAGACCGATCGTCAAGTAGGTCTTACTAAAGAAAATGTACAACAAGCAATTAAAAAATTAACAAAATCTACTATTAAGGAGAATGATGATTTTGAAAGATAATAGATAATAAAAACTAATTGACACAAAATATAAGAGCAAATGCTCATGCGGTAAAGCCTCATTTCTTATGTAAACAATTTTTTTAAGAGTAAAGAAAAAGAAAAATTTATATATTAAAAGTTTTTACTTTTAAGTAAGATTGATTTTTATTGTAAAATATTATATAATGAGTATATGTGCTTTAGTAGCATTATTTAGGTAATTTGTTTGAAATTTGAACTTTGTTACCTAAATAGCAAATTGACAATAAAATAAGAAAGGACAGGAAAAAATGAAAACAGAAGGAAAAAGAAGAAAATTAAAAACCGAGACAATTGGAATGATTTTATTATTAATGGTACCATTAACATTTATAATAGTAATAAGTCGGATAAATGATAAACTCCAAACTAATGGGGATATGACAACAATTGAGGAAAATGAGACTGAAGAGTTAGACATAATTCCAATGCCTCAAATACCTCAGATTGAAGCAAAAGAATTTCTGCCTGGGGCAGATAACCCTGATTACCCATCCAATATCACCTTCTTTGGCGTTAACTCCTATAATGCCATACAAATTCCGAATGATGGTACATACTTAATAAGGAATAAAGTATTAAGCAAGTATTATAATGGAGAAAAAGTAAAAATCGAAGGAGAAAGTTTGGAATGGCTCGGTTTTGATCCGCAAGAAATAAATATGTATGAGTACATAGGAGAAGACTATGTGCGATTACTGTTTAAAGAGCCTAGGCTTATATATGATAATGTTAACGATCATCTATATATGGTAACATTTGAAGTAGATGATACTGCAACATATCTATATGTATTCCCAGACCGTAACGTATCTAAAATTGAATTTTTAGGAGCTATTTCTTCTTACGAAATAGATGAAGAGGGAATGGTTTATACAACAGTGGACGGAAGTACTAAATATTAAGTCAATTTGCGAAAAATAGAGAGCTTTAGAATTAAAAGCTCTCTATTTTTTACATATTTCTAAAAAAAGGTCATAGAATATATAAAAGGGGTGTGAAAATATGGAAAAGGTAAAATTATATTCAAAAACTATTTTAATTCCTCTTATAGTGGGAGGCATTGTAGGAATACTTATTTCTGGTTCATTAGATTATGAATCATTACAAAAACCAGTTTTATCTCCACCAAGTATTTTATTTCCAATAGTATGGACAATTCTATATATTTTGATGGGAGTATCATATGGTATTTTAAAGGAAAAATCGCTTATAGATGGTAAAATAATGCTAATTTATTATTTACAATTAGGAGTAAATGCATTATGGCCAATATTTTTCTTTATATTAAAGTGGAGGCTTTTTTCATTTTTTTGGATTTTACTATTAGCAGTTCTTGTTATATGGATGATAATAAAATTTTATTCAAAGGATAAATTAGCAGGCTTGCTTCAAGTTCCATATGCAATATGGACAATATATGCAACTTACTTAAATTTAGGTATATATTTATTAAATAGATAGAAATAGGATAGGATAGTTATTAACTATCCTATTTTATTATATAAGAGAATAAAAAAATATTTTAGCTATTTTTATTATATAACCTGTAATATATAAAAAACTTGCCAAAAAAGGAAATATGATATATAATATTTACATAAACCAAGAAAGGAGAGTATTATGGCAAGAATTGGAAGTCAAAATCGGCTATTAATTCCTAGTGAACTAACTAGGTTGGTAAATCTGGAAGGTAAAGTAGGAGTTTATTGGGATGATGCATTAAAAGCAATATATCTTTCTAAACTGGATTTAGAAAATGAATATTATATAGGCTCTAGAATAATTGATAACAAAAATAGAATAGGCATTCAGACCCATTTTCTGGAATTATTAGATGCGAATGTTGACTCAGAGTTTGTTATTGCCTTAAAAAACCATCGGATTTATATTTTTAAGTCCGAGGAAGATACGGAAACATAAAGGGTGTTTCCGTATCTCTTTTAAAATAGAAATTTATAATATTAGGTAGTTACAAATAAAAAAATATAATAGATATTGTTTCTTTATTATGCTATGATATAATTAAAATAATATATTTTAGTAGATGTTAGGAAGAAAAAATGATAGAAAAATTAAAAGAATGTAAATTATGTCCATTTGAATGTGGAGTAAATAGATTTGAAGGGAAAAAAGGAAGATGTAATTGTGATGATAAATTAAAAATTGCACTTTCATCATTACATTATTTTGAAGAACCATGTATCAGTGGAAAAAATGGGTCTGGTACAATATTTTTTACAAACTGCAATTTAAGATGTAAATATTGTCAAAATTATGAAATAAGTCAAATGCAAAAAGGTAAAGAAATTAGCGTAAATCATTTAGCCGAAATATTCTTGAAACAACAAGAAAGGAAAGCTAATAATATTAATTTAGTAACACCTACTTCATATGTATATCAAATTATAGAAGCACTTGATATAGCTAAGAAGAATGGATTAACTATTCCTATAATATATAATACAAACGGATATGAAAAAATAGAAACTATAAAATTACTTAAAGGGTATATAGATGTATATTTACCGGATTTAAAGTACTATAGTAACGAATTGGCAGAAAAATATTCTGGAGTTAAAAATTATTTTGAAGTAGCTACAAATGCTATAAAAGAAATGTATAAACAAGTTGGAACTCCAATCTTTGATGAAAATGGAATTATAAAACGAGGCGTAATAATAAGACATTTAGTTTTGCCAAACCATATACTAAATACAAAACATATTTTAAAATGGATAAAAGAAGAAATGCCAAAAGAAGTATATGTTAGCGTAATGGCACAGTATTTCCCAACATATAAGGCAAAAGAAGATAACTTAATTAATAGAAAATTAAATAAAAAGGAATATAATGAAGTAGAACAATATTTATATTCTTTAGACCTAGAAAATGGATATTTACAAGAACTAGGTGAACATGAAGAAGAATTTGTTCCAAATTTTGACTTTAGTGAATAGAGTAATTTGAATTTTTATTGCAAAGTTATATTAAAAATTTAATTATTAGATTTAAAAAAAATGAGAGGAAAGTATATTATTATTTCCTCTCATTATATTTATATAAATTTATTATTTTTCTAATTTATAAAAGACTTTTTTACCTTTTTTTAAGATAGCATAGTTATTAGTAAAATCATTTTCAGATAGTGTATAATTTACATTATCAATTTTTTTATCATTTAAACTAATACCACCTTGAGAAATTAAAGTTCGTGCTTGACCTTTTGATGGAGCAATACCAGATAAAACTATTGCATCTACAATAGAAATATTTATATTTTCTAATTTTACAGTAGGCATATTATCTAGTGAACCAGAACCTTCAAATAATGCTTTAGCAGCTTCTTCCGCTTTTAATGCTTCTTCTTCTCCGTGAATTAATTTTGTTATTTCAAATGCAGCAATTTTTTTGGCTTCATTAATTTGTTCTCCAGGTAAAGAAGAAAGCCTTTTTACTTCTTCCATAGGCATATATGTAAGCATTCTTAATACATCATAAACTTCGGTATCTTCTATATTTCTCCAATATTGGTAAAATTCATAAGGAGAAGTTTTATTTGCATCTAACCATAATGCTCCATTAACGGTTTTTCCCATTTTTTTACCTTCAGAGTTTAATAGTAGAGGACAAGTTACACAAAAACTACCATTCTGATGAATCTTACGAATTAAATCTACACCTGCAAGCATATTAGACCATTGATCATCTCCACCAATTTCAACTTTGCAACCTTTTTCCTCAAATAAATGTAAAAAATCATAACTTTGCATTAACATATAATTAAGTTCAAAAAATGTAAGTCCTTTTTCCATACGTTGTTTAAAGCATTCAGCATCTAGCATATGATTTACATTAAAATAAATTCCATAAGTACGAATAAAATCCATATAATTTAAATCTAAAATCCAGTCACCATTATTAACAATAATAGCACCATTTTCACCATCAAAAGAAATAAACTTACTAACTTGCTTTATAATATTATCAACATTTTTAGAAATTTCTTCTTTTGTAAGCATTTTTCTCATATCGGTTTTTCCACTTGGATCTCCAATACAAGCAGTTCCACCACCAATTAATAAAATAGGACGATGTCCGCATTTTTGAAAATATGACATCATCATAAGTGGAATAAAATGCCCAATGTGAATACTATCAGCAGTTGGATCAATTCCTAAATATACTGAAAAAGTTTCTTCTTCAGCTAATTTTTTAAATTCTTCTTCAAAAGTAATTTGCTTAATTAAATCTCTTTCTTTTAGAACATCATAAATTGAGTTTAAAGGTTTTGCCATAAAAATCTATCCTTTCATAAAATTAAACAGTGTTTAGTAAAATAATAAATTTGATATAAGCGGAATATTATTCCGCTTCATTTATGTATTTATATTTAATTTACTAGAAAATTTTGAAAATTCCTCGTTTTCAAGATAACGATTTAAATTTTTTACAGTAATTCCTGTATCTATTGAAATAGAGTCAACAGAAGTGGCAGGTACTTCATTTTCAAAATAATTTCGTAATTTAGAAATTTCTAAATTATCCTTACTACTACAGTTTTCACATACATTGCTTTCAGATAAAAAGAAACATCCACAACGTTCACATTTTTTAAATTCCATAATAATCCTCCTAAAAAGACATAATCTTTCGTTTTCTGACACATATTCTATCATAAAAAATATAAATTGAAAAGAAAAAATAAAAAAATCTTGACAAAAATTTAAAATATGGTACGATATTTAAAAATAAAATTAGGAGGTATCTTATGAAAGCGTATGTTTGTAAAGTATGTGGATATGTTCATTTTGGAGAAGAACCACCAGAGAAATGTCCACAATGTGGTGTTGGAAAAGAAATGTTTGAATTAAGAGAAGAAAAAAGTGGAGCAAAAGAATATGTTGATGAGCATAAAATTGGTGTAGCTAAAGGATTAGATGAAGAAGTAGTAAAAGGATTAAAAGATAATTTTAATGGAGAATGCACAGAAGTAGGAATGTACCTTGCAATGAGCCGTCAAGCTGATAGAGAAGGATATCCAGAAATAGCTGAAGCATTTAAAAGATATGCTTTAGAAGAAGCAGAGCATGCAGCTAAATTTGCAGAGTTATTAGGAGAAATTGTTTACCCAGATACAAAGAAAAACTTAATGCTAAGAGCAGAAGCAGAATGTGGTGCTTGTATGGGTAAAAAAGAGCTTGCTACAAGAGCAAAAGAACTTGGATATGATGCAATTCACGATACAGTACACGAAATGTGTAAAGACGAAGCACGTCATGGTAGAGGATTTGATGGATTATTAAAAAGATATTTTAATGCATAGTATTAAAATATAGTTATAAAAAATAATAAAAAATGAACACTATTTTATTAAATTTAGTGTTCATTTTTTATAGTTTTATATAATACATAAAAAACTTTTTATAAACTATTGCAAAAAAAATACAAATAGTATAAAATTAATACAGAAAATTTGTTTGTAACGGAGGAAGAAAAATGCTTGCATACATTAAAGGAACTTTAGAAATGAAATTTGATAATTATGTAGTGATTGATGTTGGAGGTTTAGGTTATAAAGTATTTATGTCTGAAACTGCAATGGATAGCCTTGGAAACATAGGAGATATTGTGAAGGTATATACACATTATCATGTAAGAGAAGATGATATTAGTATCTATGGATTTTTAACAAATGAAGAATTAAAAATGTTTGAATTACTAATAGGTGTAAGTGGAGTAGGTGCTAAATCTGCTATTACAATACTATCTAATATTACGCCATCAAGTTTTGCACTTGCTGTTATTACAAATGATACATCTAAATTAGTAAAAATACCTGGAATTGGTGCCAAATCTGCTGCTAGAATCATATTAGAATTAAAAGATAAAATGAAAACTTTTGAAGCAATAGAAAAACAAGATAATAGCAAAGTAAAGGATGCAGTAATTGAAAATGATAATATACAAGAAGCAATTTCGGCACTTCAAGTATTAGGATATAATAGAAAAGAAATTGAAAAAGCATTTGAAAAAATGGATAAAACTAATATGTCATTAGAAGATATGATTAGAAAGGGTTTATCAGTTTTAGCAAAATAAATTTTATTTAGGAGAAAGAAATGGATTTATCTCAACCACTAGCATATAGAATGCGACCAAAAACATTAGAAGAATATGTAGGACAAGAACATATATTAGGAAAAGACAAAATTTTATATAGAACCATACAAGCTGATAGGTTATCTAGTATTATTTTATGGGGGCCACCAGGATGTGGAAAAACATCTTTAGCGAGAGTAATAAGTGAAACAACAAAATACAAGTTCACAAGAATTAATGCTGTAACATCTGGAGTTGGAGAAATAAAACAAGCAATAGAGGAAGCAAAGAATGTATTTTTAAATCCTACAGGGAAATGCATTTTATTTATAGATGAAATTCATCGTTTTAATAAATTACAACAAGATGCATTACTACCTTTTGTAGAAGACGGAACTGTAATTCTTATAGGGGCAACTACTGAAAATCCATATTTTGAAGTAAATAAAGCTTTAATTTCACGATCAATGGTATTTAAATTAGAACCTTTAACAACAGAAGATATTTTCAAAGTTTTAAAAATGTCATTAGAAAGAGAAGATGGATTAAAAAGTTTCAATATAAAAATAGAAGACGAGACATTGCATAAAATTGCAGAAGTTTCAGCAGGAGATGTAAGAACAGCACTAAATGGGTTAGAAGTTGCAGTATTAACTACAAAAGTTAGCAAAGACGGTTACATTCATATTACAAACGAAATTGCTGCCGATAGTGTACGCTCTAGAAAAGCAGTTTTTGATAAAACTGGAGATAGTCATTATGATAATATTAGTGCATTTATCAAATCTATGAGGGGAAGTGACCCTGATGCTGCAGTATTTTATTTAGCACGAGCAATAAATGGAGGGGAAGATCCAGTATTTTTAGCAAGAAGAATTGTAATTTTAGCAGCAGAAGATGTAGGAATGGCAAATCCAAATGCATTGGTAGTAGCTACATCTGCAATGCAAGCTGTTACAATGGTAGGAATGCCAGAAGCAAGAATTATTCTAAGCGAAGCAGCAATATATGTAGCAACTTCTAAAAAATCAAATGCTAGTTATTTAGCAATAGAGAAGGCACTTGAAGATGTTAAAAATAAAGATACAGGGACAATTCCAATGCACATACGAAATGCACCAGCAGAAGGTATGAAACAATTTGGATATGGAAAAGGATATTTGTATCCACATGATTTTCCAGGACACTATGTAGAACAACAATATTTGCCAGATAAAATGCTTGGAACAAAATATTATATTAAAGATGATACGGTAGATTAAATAAAAAATATTAAAAAATAAATTAAAAATATAAATGAAGTAAGGATATAGATGAAGCAAAAGTATAAAATGAAGTAAGAATATAGATGAAGTAAAAGTATAAAACGAAATATTAAATAAACAAAGTTCTAATTGTAAAATTAGAACTTTGTTTTAGTATTAATATTATCAGTATTTTCCTTTGAATTGTTATCATCATCTGGAATGTATTCTAACAATTCAGATATTTCACAGTCAAACACTTTACATATATTATTTATTTGATTAATAGTAAGTCTTTTTGATTCTTCATAATACATTTTAGAAACTGTTGCTGGTCTAATATGAGCTAGTTCAGATAAAGACTTTTGTGTCATCTTATGTTTTCCTAACAATTCAGAAAGTTTAATTTTTATCATAAACCACAACCTCTTTTAAATAAAATATAAAATAAATATAGAAAATACTTATTTTTTGTTGTATTTTATCATTTTGTGTATTAAAATTACACTGTATATAAATAATGCGACGGTAAAAGTAATAAAAATTTATCTAGCAGTAAAAATAGGAGGAAAAATGAAAAATAAAAAAGAAGAAGAATTTAGAAAAGAAATAGCAGATTATACAAAGAATAATCCAAGTTATTTAAAACAAGTACAGAAATTTTACGATATTGCAGATAATATAGAAAATGAAGAATTAAAAAAGGATATTATTTACCAAATGCTAAAATGTGGAGCTTCATTAACAAAATTGATAAAAGAAGATGAGGAAAATAATGTATAAAAAGATTAAAATATCGAATACTAAATTTGTTTAAATAAAACAACCTAAAATTTTCTAGTAGACAAACTAAAGATTTTAGGTTGAATTTTTAGGTAAGTAAGTGGTGCTTATGATAAAAAAAATAATAATTGGTTTAATTGCAGGATTAGTTAGCGGACTTTTTGCAACAGGAGGAGGTATGATTGTTGTTCCTGCTTTGGTATATTTATTAAAAACTGATGAAGTAAAAGCCAGAGCAACATCTGTTTTTGTTATTTTACCAATGGTTATAACTAGTGGAATTTTTTATTATAAAAACGATTTTATCGATTGGAAAATAGGTGCACTTTGTGCATTAGGCGGTTTAGTTGGAGGATACTTAGGTGCAAAATATTTAAAAAGAATTCCAGAATTATATTTAAAATTATCATTTACCATTTTTCTAATTTATGTGTCTGTTAAAATGATAATTTCGTAATAAATAAAATTCAAGAAGGAAGATATGTTATGAGTGAAATCTTAATTGGAATAGTTTCTGGTTTTGTAAGTGGTATGGGAATGGGAGGAGGCACTATATTAATTTTAAGCTTATCACTATTTATGGGAATAGAACAACATATTGCTCAGGCCACCAATTTAGTATTTTTTATTCCAACATCTATAATGGCCATTATAACTAATATTAAACAAAAAAATATAGATTTTAAAATTGCAATTCCAATTGTGTTTTCAGGTATAGTAGGAGCAATAATTGGAGCTGTTATTTCAAACAAATTAGATGTACACACATTAAAAAAATATTTTGGAATATTTTTAGCGCTAATTGCACTCTTAGAAATTTATTCCATGTTAAAAAAGTATATATTTGATAAAAAAAGACATAATAAGAGCATCAAAAAATAAATTTTAAGGAGGAGAGAATATGAAATTTGTTAAAGGAATGGTTATGGGAACTTTAATATCTGCAGGTGCAATTATGTTATATACAGAAAGAAATTCAATGAAAAAAAATAAAATGATGAAAAAAGGTAAACAATTAATAAAGAAAATGGGAATAATTTAATGAAAAAAAGGAATTTAGATCGTATTTGAAATTTTTCTAAAGTTTCAAAAAGTATTTCTAAATTCCTTTTTTATTATTAAACTTAAAACAAACGGTATAATTATACCGTTTGAAGATTACTTAAATAAATCTTTATTAAAATAATTATTCGCAATCGCATTCGTCATCTTTTTTGTCGCAAACGTCTTCACATCTGTCTCCAACAAAGCAATCACATTTATCCATTTTTACGCCTTTTAAGCATTTACCTTGATGACTACATTTTGCACATACTTTTACGTGTTTTACTTGATCAACCCAAAAATTGATCTCGTACTTTTTATCTGGACATAAAGGACCAAATACAAACTCTCCGTCTTCATCAGTAAAAGTATGAGAAACAGGTCTTCTTTCTTCTTTACCACAGTCACATACAACTTCAACTAATTTAACAACAGCATCGCATACTGGTTCTTTATAACAGTCACGAATAACACCATATATAACATTTCTGTTATCACATGGTAGAGTAATATCTAAATCAAATTGTTTGCCACTGGCAATAACACCATCGATATCAACTATTGGGCAACATGGCTTTTCATAATCCATAAAAATCTACCTTCCTTTTATAATATATTTACACTATATTGTATGAAAATTCGACAAAATAGTGACGAAAAATAAATAAATTATAAAAATACTCCGAAACTAATTGAAAAAAAATCTTATGTGTGGTATAAAAATTATTATATGAGGAGGATTATTAAAATGGATCATAATAAAAAGAATGTAGGGAAATTGGCAATTCGTATTATGGCTGCAATCTTAGCAGGACTTATGGTACTTGCTGTTGCTAGTACATTAATATACTATTTATTTATGATGTAATAAAGGAGTATATCAAAATGGATGGTTTTAGTGTTAACTTTCAAAAATTTTATGAAGAAATTATATTAGGTTATATTCAATCATTTTACGTAAATCCAATGAATTTACTTATTTTGGTTGTAGATATTTCTATTGTTATTTTTTTAGCTGTAAAAATTATTAAATTCGCAAAAGATTCAAGAGCATGGCAACTATTGAAAGGAATATTTCTTTTAATAGTTGCAAATATGGCTAGTTATGTTTTACAACTAAAGATTTTAAATTTTATATTAAACATTATAATGACATGGGGAGTATTTGCACTTATTGTTATTTTTCAACCAGAACTTAGACGTGCATTAGAACAATTAGGTACTAATAAATTTACAAAATTTTTTGGAATAGATAAGGACATTGCAACTAGAACAAAAGAGGATATTTATAAATTAATTATTGCTGTAAAGGAATTAGCAAAGACCAAAACAGGTGCTTTAATTGTAATTGAACGAGATATTGAAATAAAAGATATTATTTCAACAGGTATTATTTTACATTCAGAAGTATCTCCACAATTATTGGTAAATATATTTGTTCCTAATACACCACTGCATGATGGCGCAGTAGTTATTAGTAATAATAAAATAGAAGCTGCTGCATGTATGTTACCATTGGCAGGAGATACAGATATTGCTAAAGAATTGGGAACAAGGCATAGAGCTGCTATTGGAATATCTAAAGAGTCAGATGCAATTGCAATTGTAGTTTCTGAAGAAACAGGTAAAATATCCATTGCAAAAGATGGAACTTTAATTGCTGATGTAAAAGAGGAAGCAATGAAAAAAATTTTAATTAAAAATGTAGTTACAAAAAGATTTGGAGAAGATAAACCGACAAAATTAGAAAGATTAAAAAATGTTAAATTTGGACTTTCCAATAAAAAGATAAATAAAGAAGTTAAAGAAAATAAAGAAGAATAAATAACCATAAAAAAAGAAAGTATTAACAATGAAGTACACCCCAAATGTTAGACAAAAATCTAATATTTGAGGTGTATTTTTAATGAGTAAATATTAAAAAACATATAGAAAAATTTTAAGATATAAATTTATAAATTGCTTCTGCAAAACCACTATTACTACAAGAATTTTTTGTTGTATAATTTGCTACTTTTTTAACTTCTTCATAAGAATCTGCTAAAGTTACACCAATTCCAGATTGTTTAATCATATCGATATCATTAATATTATCGCCAATAGCTAAAATATTTTCTGATTCAACATTTAAAAAATTACTTAAAAAATTTAGTGCATATGCTTTTCCATTTTGTTTAGGTGCAATATCTAAATATTCATATTCTTTGTTAATTATTTGGTCTTTATAATTACCTTTTTTACGAATTAAATTTATACTAACATCTGCTTTATTTAAAATCTCATTTTTTATACTAGATAAATCATTTAAACTTGAAATAACTAACTTAAAAATAGAAGTATTATTATTTAAAACAAAGTCGTATATATTATCAGTAATTCTAAAAGATAATTCACTTGATGGGTTTTGATTATTCAAAATATAATTTCGTAAATCCATATATAAAAGTTCTTGACTAACGATTTCTTTATCGCTATATAGATGCATATGTAAGTTGTAATTTTTTGCTATATTGTAACAAATTTCAAAATTATCAAAACTTAACAAATTATGATAAATTTCTTTGCCTGTTTTTAAATTTATAATTTGCGTACCATTTCCAAAAATTCCATAAGAGGCATTGCATTCTTTACAAATATCTTTTGTCATGGAATATGTTTTTCCAGTACAAATTGCAAAATCTATATTTTTTTCATTTATACTATTAATGGCATTTAAATTCCCAGCAGGAATAAAGTGATGCGAGTCTAGTAAAGTGCCGTCTAAATCACTTGCAATTAACTTTATGGCCATAATATCCTCCAATTAAGTTTTTGTAAGACTATTCTATCATATATTATTAATATTGGGTAGAAAAAAATTAAAAAATACGATATAATTATATATGATAAATAGATAATTATTAAAATAGAAAATGTTAATTCTAAAATATAAATATGTTAAATCAATAGGATTATATAATTAAGAAAGGATAATATGTTAGTTTGAATCTAACATAAGAAAATAATAATGAGAAATATAAAACTAACGATTGAATACGATGGAAAAGAATTTAATCGGATGGCAAAAACAGCCTCAAAAATTAAACATACAAGGAACAATTGAAAATGTAATTAACAATATTACTGGTGAAGAAGTAGAACTAAATGCATCACGGAAGAACAGATGCAGGAGTTCATGCATTGGGACAAGTAGCAAATTTTAAAACGAATTCTAATCTACCAATTGAAAAATTTATATTAGCGATTAATTCTCAATTAAAAAAAAGCATTGTAATAAAAAAAGCAGAAGAAGTAGATGAAAATTTCCATGCAAGATACAATTGCAAGAAAAAAACATATCAATATATTATAGATAATTCAAATTTTGGTAGTGCAATTTATAGAAATTTAAGTTACCATGTACCACAAAAATTGAATGTAAAAAAAATGCAAGAAGCAGCTAAATACTTAATAGGAGAACATGATTTTAAATCTTTTAAAGCAAGTGGTACAAGTAGTAAAAATAGTGTAAGAACAATATATGAAGCAAAAGTTTCAAAAAAAGATGAAAGGGTTATAATTACACTAACTGGAAATGGATTTTTATATAACATGGTGAGAATAATATCTGGTACACTTCTAGAGATAGGACTAGGAAAAAGACAAGTTGGAGAAATGCTAGAAATACTAGAAGCTAAAGATAGAACAAAAGCAGGAAAAACTTTACCGCCACAAGGATTGTATTTAGTAAGTGTAGAGTATGATTAAAGTAACAAAATAAGTAATGTATTCATATTATATAGCGACCACAATAATAAAGGAGAGATAAATATGACAAATACATTACTTATATTTTTTGCTCTACCACTTGCTACAATTATTTTAGCAGTAGTATTGCAAAAATTAATTAATAGCCCAATTTTGGTAGCAGCAATATTCTTTGCAATATACTTAATAGTAGCATTTAGTGTTTTTGATGCTACATTTTTAGTAGCAGCAATTGTATATACAGTATTAGCATATGTTACAGCTTCTATTGTAAGGTTAGTTTGTTGCTTATTACAAACCTTGAATAATTGTTGTTGCAATAGAAATAGAAGTAATTCTAATGAAAATGAAAATACTAATTCAAATTTTAGTACATTATCAGGTATAAATCCAATTAGTAATACTAATGATAATTTATTAGCTAATAATGGAATTAGTTTAATAAATACAAATAATTTAAACAACAATAGAAATAATAATTGCTGTTGTAGAAGAAGATTTAGGTAATAAAATAATTTAAAAGACCAATTTGAATTCTATTCTTTCTAAGATAGAGTTTAAATTGGTCTTTTTTAAAAAAATATCTTTATAATAATATTCTTTATTTTAACATTTTTTATTTTAATATTTTTTATTTATTAGATTATAGTATGGTATAATTGTTCTTCTTTATGTTTATAAAAGAAAAAATTAAAATTTAATTTTATAAGCAATCTTTAAAAATATTAAACTATTGCATTTTCTTTGTTTACTATTTATTCAAAATATGATATAAATAAATCACGTAAAGTTATGCGAAAGGAGAAGTATCTTGAGGATAGATAAATTTTTAAAAGTTGCTAAAGTAATAAAAAGAAGAACTATTGCAAATGAAGCGGTAGATAATAAAAGAGTAAGTGTGAATGGAAAAATAGTTAAATCTAGTTATGAAGTAAAAGTTGGAGATATAGTAGAAATTGCATTTGGAGATAGTATATCTAAGTTTGAAATCATATATATTCCTGATATCATAAAAAAGGACATGCCAGAATTAATAAAAGTATTATAAAAGGAGATAGGTTATGTTTAAATTTAAAGAAAAATTATTAGAAAATGATTTTGGAGCTTATTTATATGATAAAAGATGTCAAAAAGAATGGACAATAGAAGAACTTGTTCAAAAAATAAATATGCCAACTGTAACAATAAAATCTATTAAAAAATGGGAACATGATTTAGAATTCCCTAATTTGGATCAATTGTATAAGTTATCTGAAATATATGAAATACCATCAGAAGAATTAATGCAAGTAAAAACAAATACATTACAAGAAGGATTAAAAGGAGTTCATAAAGCACTTGTTCGTTTTATTGGATATTTATTTGGATTTTCAATTTATGGAACTATGGTTATTGGTTATATAGGTGTTTATGGTGGACTTATAATAGCATTTATATATTTTCTTAGCGCAGCAAGTACAGGAATACAAAATTATCATTAATAATTAAGAAGGGAGAAATATGTCAAAATTTATTCATTTACATGTACACAGTGAATATAGTTTATTAGATGGAGCAAATAGAATTAAAGACCTTCCTATACGTGCAAAAGAAATGGGAATGGATGCAATTGCTCTTACTGACCATGGAGTTATGTATGGAGTAATAGATTTTTATAAAGCATGTAAAAAAGAAGGAATAAAACCTATTATAGGCTCAGAAGTATATGTTGCAAATAGAAGTAGATTTAATAAAGAGCCAAACATAGACTTTAACAATCATTTAATTTTACTTGCAAAAAATAATATAGGATATCAGAATTTAACGAAGCTTGTTTCTATGGGATTTACAGAAGGATTTTATTATAAGCCACGTATAGATAAAGAAATTTTAAAGGAGTATCATGAAGGACTTATTTGCCTTAGTGCATGCCTTGCAGGAGAAGTGAACCAAGCAATATTAAAAGATGACTTGGAAAAAGCGAAAGAAGTAGCTTTATGGTTTAAAGATTTATTTAAAGAGGATTATTATTTAGAAATTCAAAATAATGGAATAAAAGAGCAAACACTAGCAAACCAGAAACTTATACAATTATCTAAAGAATTAGACATTCCACTAGTTGCTACTAATGATGCGCATTATTCTAGAAGAGAAGATGCATATAATCATGAAGTTTTATTATGCATACAAACAGGTAAAAAGATGAAAGATGAAGATCGTATGCGCTTCGATACAGATGAATTATACCTAAAAACCAGTGAAGAAATGTCTGAATATTTTTCTAATGTTCCAGAAGCTATTGAAAACACTGTAAAAATTGCAGATCAATGTAATGTAGAATTTGAATTTGGACATACAATTCTACCTAATTATGATGTGCCAGAAGGCTTTAATACACATTATGATTATTTGAAAAAATTATGTGACGATGGAATAGTAAGACGATATGGAGAAAATCCAAGTAAAGAAATTTTAGATAGAGCTGAATATGAATTAAGTGTCATTAACAAAATGGGGTATGTTGATTATTACCTTATTGTATGGGATTATATAAATTATGCAAAATCTGTAGGTATACCAGTAGGACCAGGACGTGGTTCAGGTGCAGGTTCAATTTTAGCATATGCAATTGGAATTACAGATATTGATCCAATACAATATAATTTGCTATTTGAAAGATTTTTAAATCCAGAAAGAGTTAGTATGCCAGATTTTGACGTAGACTTTTGTTATGAAAGAAGACAAGAGGTAATAGATTACGTATGTAAAAAATATGGACATGATCACGTATCTCAAATTATTACTTTCGGAACAATGGCAGCTAGAATGGTAATTCGTGATGTTGGTAGAGTTTTAGATATTCCATATCAAGATGCAGATAAACTAGCAAAAATGATACCAAATGAAATGCATATTACAATTCCTAAAGCACTAGAACAAAATAAAGAATTAAAGGAATTATATGAAACAGATGCACAAACTAAACAAGTTTTAGATATAGCAATGGCATTAGAGGGAATGCCAAGGCAAGCATCAACTCATGCTTGTGGAATTGTTATTACAAAAGAGCCTGTTGTAAATTATGTACCATTGTATGTGAATACAAAGGATGGTTCAATTACAACTCAATTTGTAATGACAACTCTTGAAGAATTAGGACTATTAAAAATGGATTTCCTAGGACTAAGAACATTAACTGTTATTCAAGATGCAATTAATTTAGTAAAGCAAAACAGGGGAATAGACGTAGTATTTGATGAGAAAATGAATGACCCTAAAGTATATAAATTATGGGCAAACGGAGAATCAAGTGGAATATTCCAATTTGAATCTGCAGGAATGACCAATTTCATGAAAGAGTTAAAACCAGATAGTTTAGAAGATATTATAGCAGGTGTTTCTTTGTATCGTCCTGGACCAATGGATCAAATTCCAAGATATATTCAAAATAAACTTGATCCAGCACATGCAGTGTATACACATCCAGCACTAGAGCCAATTTTAAATGTTACATATGGATGTATGGTATACCAAGAGCAAGTAATGCAGATAGTAAGAGACTTAGCAGGTTACTCATTAGGACGAGCAGATCTAGTAAGACGTGCAATGGGAAAGAAAAAACTAGATGTTATGGCAAAGGAAAGAGAATATTTTATATATGGAAAGCTAAATGAAAATGGAGAAGTAGAAATACCTGGTTGCATCAGAAATGGTATAGATGAAGAATCTGCAAATAAAATATTTGATGAAATGGCAGAATTTGCCAAATATGCTTTTAATAAATCACATGCAGCAGCATATGCAGTTGTATCATATAGAACAGCATATTTAAAAGCATATTATCCAGAAGAGTTTTTTGCAGCAACTTTAAATAGCTATTTAGGAAATTTAGATAAAGTACCAGAATATATAGATGAATGTAAAAGATTACATATTGAAATTTTAAAACCAGATATAAATAAAAGTTTTACAAAATTCACAGTAGATAATGGAAAAATTCGCTTTGGACTTGGAAGTGTAAAGAATGTTGGAGTTGCAGCAGTAGATAGCATTGTTAAAGAACGCGAAGAGAATGGAAAATTTACAAGTTTTACAGATTTTTTAGAAAGAATGCAAAACGAAGCGGTAAATAAAAAATGCATAGAAAGTTTAATAAGAGCAGGAGCATTTGATGAGTTTGAACAAACTAGAAGTACATTAATAGCATCTTTTGAAAGTATAATGGATACAATTTCAGATTCTTCTAAAAAAAGCTTTAGCGGTCAAGTTACAATGTTTGATTTAAATCCAGAAGATGAAAAAATGAGCGATATAAAATATACTTACAATACGTTAGAAGAATATTCTAAAAGAGAATTATTATCTATGGAAAAGGAAATGCTAGGTTTATATATATCTGGTCATCCATTAGATAATTTAAGAGAGCAAATAGAAATGCAAACCAATATAAACACATTACAAATGAGACAACTCCATGAAAATGAAGAAAATGCTGAAATGACAGTAAATATTCCAGAATTTAAAGACGGTCAAAATGTTAAATTTGCAGGAATTATTAGTAGCATAAAAAAGAAATATACTAAAAATAATAAATTAATGGCCTTTTTAACAATAGAAGATTTATATGGACAAGCAGAAATAATACTATTTGAAAGTTGTTATCAAGCATGTAGTCAAATTTTATTAAATGATAAAATTGTTTTGGTAGAAGGAAGATTAAGCATTAGAGAAGATGAAGATACAAAAATAGTTGCCAATAGAATTACAGAATTTGGAGAAAAAAAGGAAAAAAAGTTTGTAATAGATATTACAAACTTAGAAGAAAATGTAAAAGATAGGCTAAGAGGAGCAATAAAGTTTTTCTCAGGAGATAAAAATAATATTGCAATTTTCGTAAAAGAGAAAGAAGAGCTAAAACCTTGTGGAGGAATATTTATAACTAATGAAATACGCAATCAATTTGAAGAAATTGCTGGAGCTGATAGAGTAAGTATTGTATAAAAATACATTTTTTTTTCACAAACTAGACACAAAATACTTATATAATAATACTATCTTAAGAAAAATAGGAGTGACAAATTATGAGTACAGTAACTGTTTTAGTAGTAGATGATGAATCTAGGATGAGAAAATTAATAAAAGATTTCCTAATGCAAAAAAACTTTTCAGTTTTAGAGGCTGAAGACGGCGAAAAAGCATTAGAAGTATATCATGAACATC
The DNA here is from genome assembly GCA_947626205.1 of uncultured Clostridia bacterium. Taxonomy (GTDB): domain Bacteria; phylum Bacillota; class Clostridia; order TANB77; family CAG-508; genus RGIG8482. Next base: position 16,523 of record CANQRO010000003.1, on the reverse strand, counting down.
AAAAAGATATTGAACTTATTCTATTAGATGTTATGATGCCTAAATTAGATGGTTGGTCTGTACTAAGACAAATAAGACAAGAATCAAAAGTTCCAATTATAATGTTAACAGCAAGAGGTGAAGAACAAGACGAATTATTCGGATTTGAATTAGGTGTTGATGAATATATTTCAAAACCATTTAGCCCTAAAATTTTAGTAGCTAGGGTAGAGGCTATTTTAAATAGAGTAAATGGAAATAAAAATGATATAAGTGATTATGGTGGAATTACTATTGATGCAGATGGTAGAACTGTAAAAGTAGATGGAAAGCAAATAGAAATGAGCCTTAGAGAATATGAACTTTTAAAATACTTAGTAGATAATGCAGGAATTGCACTATCTAGGGATAAAATTCTAAATAATGTATGGAATTATGATTACTATGGTGATTCTAGAACAATAGATAGTCATATAAAAAAGATAAGACACAAACTTGGAAAAAAAGGAAAATATATAGAAACAATGCGAGGTGTAGGATATAAATTTGAGGTGAAAAAATAAAAATGGAAAAACTTAAAAATAAATGTAAGTCAATACGAGTAAAACTATTTTTTACACTATCAGTAGTTGTAATTATTATAGTTGGTTTTTTAATTTTAACAAATAACTTTGTATTGGAATCGTTCTATATATATGCAAAATCAAAAAACTTAATTTCACTTTATGACACAATAGATACATATTATAAAGAAAATAATAAATATAATATTAATTTGGAATTAGAGTTAGAAAAAGCAGCTATAAATAATAATTTTGATATATTAATTTGTACAGATAAAAACATTAAAATATATTCAACTAACAATGACTTTTTAGAAAATGTTAATGATATAAATATAATTAACAATATAATTCAAGATAAAAACAATATTATTTATCAAAATAAAAAGATAACCATACATAAATTTGAAGATGTAAATAATGGATTAACATTTATGGTATTTAAAGCAAATTTAAGTAACGGATATAGGCTGTATATTAGAATGCCAATTGCTTCAATTCATGAAAGTGTACGCATTTCTAATAGAGTTTTATATTTAATAGGAGGAATTACTATTATAGTTGGAGGCATTGCACTATCATTTATATCTAGAAAATTTACAGATCCAATATTAGAATTGAATGAAATTGCCAATAAAATGTCAAAATTAGATTTTAGCCATAAATATAGAATTACTGATGCAGATGATGAAATAAATCAACTAGGTAAAAGCATAAATACAATGTCAGATAAACTAGAAAAAACAATCAAACAATTGAAAGATACAAACTCTGAATTAGAGCAAGATATTGAAGAAAAATCTAAAATCGATGAAATGAGAAAACAATTCATATCAGATGTATCCCATGAATTAAAAACTCCGATTGCTTTAATTCAAGGATATTCTGAAGGATTAATTGAAAATGTTAATACTGATGATGAAAATAGGAAGTTTTATGCAGAAGTTATATTAGATGAAGCGAATAAAATGGACAAATTAGTAAGACAATTATTAGAATTAATGAAGCTAGAATATGGAAATAGGGACTTTAATAATACAAAATTTGATATATGTGAATTAATAGAAGAAGTTATTCGTAAATCTAAGGTAATGCTAGAAGAAAAAAATATATCGATTGAATTCGAACATAGATCACCAGTATATGTAATTGCAGATGAATTTTATATTGATCAAGTGGTTACAAATTATTTTACTAATGCAATAAAACATGCAAAAGAAATAGATGGTAAAAAATTAATTAAAATAACTATTATGCCACAAGAAGAAAAGAATATAGTTAGAATTATAGTATTCAATACTGGAGATAAAATAGAAGAAGAAAACTTAAAAAGAATATGGAATAGATTTTATAAAGTGGATGAATCTAGAAATAGAGAAGATGGAGGTAATGGAATAGGACTTTCTTTAGTAAAAGCTATAATGAATAACTATAAGAAAGAATACGGTGTAAATAATGTAGAAAATGGAGTAGAATTTTATTTTGACCTAGAAGCAAGTAACGAAGATTAAAATTTATAATACATAATTTTTATATTGACGTGAATTTCATACTGTATAAATAAGAAAAATATGGAAAAACTATTGTTGTAAGAGGGTGAACCTATGGCAATAGTTTTTTTTATTATAACATTTTTAATTATTTTAATAAGTATCGTTTTATTAAGCACAATATGTTTACAAATGGAAAAATGTACGGTCTCAAACAAAAATTTAAGAAATATAAATTATGATTTTTGTTTTATTTTTCAACTACTATTTTTGGGGAAAATTAAAATATTAAAATTTGTGATTAATAAAGAAAAATTAAAAAAGATGGATCAAAAGTTAAACATTATGCAGAAGCTTAAAACAATGAATTGGAAAGATAAAAGAAAAAATTTGCCATCTGTTTCAGAAATAAAAAACTTTTTTAAAAAACTAGATATAACATTAGAAGAATTTAATATGAAATTAGAATTTGGTACTAAAAATGTAATAACAACTTCGTTTAGTATAGCAATAATATCAAGTCTAATTGGCATAATTCTTGCAAACACAATAAAGAAGTATGATTCACAAAAGTATAAGTACAAAATCATACCAATATATGATGACAAGAATGTTATTGAACTTCATTTTAATAGTAATATAAAAATAAAAATTTTTAGTATTCTAAATGCTGTCATATATTTAGTAAAAATAAATGGTAATAAAAGGCATAATACAAGAAAACATATAAATTTTCTAAAAAACAAAGAGTACAAGCTAAATTATGGATAATATTGCCTATGTTAACTAAAGTAAGTATAAATAGGTAAAAATTGTACATATTATAAATATCTAAAATTGAAAGGAGAAATATGTATGAGTGAACATCCAATAGAAGGTCTTATGACTACAGCTATGAATAATATTAAAGATATGATTGACGTAAATACGATTATAGGAGATCCAATTCAAGCATCAAACAGTGTAGTAATTGTGCCAATTTCTAAAGTTTGCTTTGGATTTGCAGCTGGTGGAAGTCAATTTAAAGGAGAAACAATAGAAGAGTATTCTAAAAAGGAAAAGGAAGAAGCAATTCAATATAATTTACCGTTCGGAGGAGGTGCTGGTGCAGGAGTAAATATTAATCCAGTTGCATTTCTTGTAATTCAAGCAAACAATGTAAAATTATTACCAGTAGAGCATTGTTCTTCAATAGATAGATTATTAGATTATATACCAGATTTAGTAGAAAAAGCTAATTCTTTGATGAATAAAATGATGCAAGATAAAAAAGAAGAAAAAAACAAAGTAAGACAAGAAGAAATTAGACAAAAAAAGGAAGAAGAAAAAATAAAAGAAGAAATCAGGCAAGAAAAAATATTACAAAAAACAAGACCACGTAAAACAAGAGAACCTAAGTCTATAACTTATGAATATGAATATGACCAAACGGGAATGCCAATTGAACAAGAAACTGAAATTGAGTTTGAAAATTCAAATGATGAATATGACGATGAATAGATTATTTTTTAAGATTTTAGTAGAGTCAAAATTTTTTTAATATTGTTAAATAGCAAAAAAGAGAAGCCTCTAATAATTTACAAATATGTAAAGTTATGTTATAATATATATTGTTTATATTATATATTAAAAAAGAGGAATTTATTTCTGAATTTTTAATTAGCACGAAATTTATGCTAATAAACAAAAAGTTTAGAATGCTCTTTTAACAATTATAGTTAAACAAAAGAAAAAACAACGGAGGAAAAAAACATGTCAGAAAAAAACTTTGAGTATCGGAGCACAAGGAGGGAAATAACAAAACCATCACAAATTTTTCAATCTGACGGTTGGTTAGAAAATAATCAAATTCTGATTAGCGGAAAAATAAAAGAAGAGTTTGAAAAAAGCCAACTAAATGATGAGTACTATCAAAGCACTGTGGCAATACGACGTTATAGTGGAGTATGTGACTATATAATAATTCTTATATCAGAAGAATTAAAAAACAGTTTTAACTGTACTTCATGTATAGGCACATACATCCAAGCAGTTGGGAAAATTGAAACTATAACCAAATTTGATGAAAATAACGTAAGCCATTTGCATGTATTTATGAAAGTAAAAGATGCAAAGATATCGAATTTACCTGTTGCTTTAAAAAATGATCTGAATAATAATTTGGTTTATTTAAAAGGTTTTTTAGGCAAAGTGCCTAAATTTAGAACTACTCCATTCGGACGGTATATTACTGATTTATTAATAGCAGTTAATGAAAGCAATGATCATTCAGATTATATTCCGTGCATTGCTTGGGGAGGACGAGCTTCTTATGCAAGCGAGTTAAAAATTGGTGATAAGGTTATTCTGTCTGGCAGATTACAAAGCAGGCAATATTTTAAAAGATTTTCACCAGATTCTGAAGAAGGAGAAGTACGAGAAACGTTTGAAGTTTCTATAACTCAGATAAGGAAAATCGAGTAACTGCTAAGGTAATAAAAAAGCATTCTAAAAAAGCGGGGAGTACCTATATAAAGGTATTCCTCGTTTTAATTATAACTAAAAATAGATTTAAAAAACTAAAAAACAATTGAGTCATTTTTCTTTTTATGATATAGTATTAAAAACAAATAAGAAAGGAAGAATACATAGTGGAAATTGAAGGAATACTTAATGAAATCATTTATCAAAATGAAATAAATAGCTATACAATTGCAATTTTTGAAACAGATACTGAAGAATTAACTATTGTAGGATATCTTCCTTTTATTAATTCAGGAGACACATTAAAACTTACACGGTAAATTTGTTACTCACAAAGAATATGGTAGACAATTTAGAGTAGATACATTTGAAAAAATGATGCCACAGACTTTAGATGCACTAGAAAAATATTTAGCAAATGGTACAATTAAAGGAATTGGACCGGCAACAGCTAAAAAAATTATTAATACTTTTCAAGATGAAACAATACACATATTAAAATATGAGCCAGAAAAACTAGCTTATATTAAAGGAATTAATTTAGAAAAAGCCAGGGACATTTCAGAATCATTTAATGAAAACTGGGATTTATGGCAAATTGTTGGCTTCCTAGAAAGGTTTGGAATAGGTCCAGAAAACAGTAAAAGAATATATAAAGAATTAGGAAAAGATGCTATTGCCAAAATAGAAGAAAATCCGTATGTTTTAATAGATTTATCAAGAGGTGTAGATTTTAAACAAATAGATAAAATGGCAATGGACTTAGGAATTTCCTCTGAAAATGAAAAAAGAGTTCAAAGTGGAATTAAATATAGCTTACTTAGAATTAGTATAAACGGGCATGTATGCGTAGAAAAAGAAAATTTAATTAAATTTGTTCAAGATTTATTAAAACTAGAAAGGAAAATAGTAGAAAACAGTTTAATTAACTTAAATGTAAAAGAAGAAATTGTAATAGAAAAAATAAATGATAATGATAATATTGTATATTTATACCCATATTATAAGGCAGAATGTAATATTGCAGAACGCTTAATTGGCTTAAAAAGATCAGAAAACAAAAAGGAAATAAAGAGATTTAACTCAGAATTAAGAAAGATAGAAAAAGAATCTAATATAGAATTATCTGAAAAGCAAAAAGAAGCAATAAGAACAGTAAATGAAGAAAACGTTTGTATTATAACAGGTGGACCAGGTACTGGAAAAACTACAATTATGAAAACTATAATAGAGCTATATGAAAAATTTGATAAAAAAGTAGTACTTTGTGCACCAACAGGAAGAGCAGCAAAGAAAATGACAGAAGCAACAGGAAAAGAGGCAAAAACTTTACATCGTTTATTAGAAATTGGAAAAACGGAAGAAGAAGGTTTACTTAAAAAAATAGATTATGAAGTTGCACCCATAGATGCAGATGTTATAATTGTAGATGAAGTTTCAATGGTAGATGTATTTTTAATGAATTATCTAGTAAATGCAATATATAAAGGAACAAAACTAGTTTTAGTGGGCGATATAGATCAACTACCATCAGTAGGACCAGGAAGTGTATTAAAAGATATTATTGAATCTGAAACTATTAAAACAGTACATTTAGATAAAATATTTAGGCAAGCGAGAAAAAGTAAAATAATAGTTAATGCTCACAGAGTAAACGAAGGAAAAGCTTTTTTAACACAAGAAGAGGCCATTAAGAACGAATCTAATAATGATTTCTTCTATATTAAAGAAAGTAAAACAGAAAATGTTATAAACCAATTAGTATCACTTTGCAAAGATAGATTAAAAAAATATGGGGATTATGAATTCTTTGACAACATTCAAGTTATTTCACCAACTAAAAAAGGACCATTAGGAACAAAAGAATTAAATAAAGTATTGCAAGAAGCACTAAACCCAGAATCTGATTTTAAAAAGCAAAAAAACAGTATGGGAGTAATATTTAGAGAGCAAGATAAAGTTATGCAAATTAGAAATAATTACGATATCTATTGGGAAAGGGAAAATCTTGAATATGAAGCAGGTAGTGGAGTATTTAATGGTGAGTTGGGAACTATAGAAACAATTGATGATGATGAAAAACAAATAAAAATTAGATTTGATGACAATAAAGTTGCATGGTATGCGTATAGCAATCTAGATGAAATAGAGCATGCATATGCTGTTACAGTACATAAAGCACAGCGGCAGTGAATTTGATGTAGTAATAATGGTTATACCACAAGCATCAAACATGCTTTTAACAAGAAATTTGCTATATACAGGAATAACTAGAGCAAAAAAACTATTAATCATAATTAGTCAAGATAAAATAATAGAGAGTATGATACAAAATGCAGATTCAAAGAAAAGAAATACAGGTTTAGTTAATAAATTAAAAAGTATAGATTTAATAAAGTAAATTATAAAGATTATAAGTAAATAGGAGAAAATAAGGGAGACAATATATTTTTAAAAGGAGAGATATAATTGCTTAAATTAAATGCAGATATAAAGAAAAATGCACTAGAAGGACTACTTAAACTTATTTACCCTACTACATGCGGAATATGTGGAAAAATTTGTGAAGGACCTATTTGCTCTAAATGTAACTATCTAATAAAAGGATTGATGAGAAATAAAAAGCACATATATTTAACTAAAAATTATGATACACATTTTTATGTGTTTGATTATCACGATTTAATAAGAGAAAAAATCCTTAAATATAAATTTGAAGAAAAAAGTTATTTAAATGAATGTTTTTCACAAATTCTATTAAATAACGAAAAAATCTGTGGATTTTTTGAAAGATATGATATAATTATCCCAGTTCCAATAAGTAGAAAAAGAAAAAACTTTAGGGGATATAATCAAAGTGAGCTAATTGCTAAAAATGTAGCAAAGCATATGAAAAATCTAGTATGCGATACTCATATTTTGTACAAAATAAAAGATAATAAACCTCAAAGTAAATTAAATAAAGAAAAAAGAATTCAAAATGTAAAAGATGTATATTATATAAAAAATGGACAAACTGTTTTGAATAAAAATGTACTTTTATTTGATGATATTTATACAACAGGTAGTACATTAAACGAATGCGCTAAAATATTAAAAGAAGCAGGAGCAAGTAAAATTAGTGCATTTACATTAGCAAAAGATTAAACTTTTTAAAGAAAGGAGAGCATCTAATTATAAAAATTAGAAAAGATATTATAAATTATGGAAGATTTAGTTGAAAGTATATTAGATTATGTAAGAAGTGATTATACAGATTATGCAATTATGATTAATGGTGAATGGGGAAGCGGAAAAACATATTTCTGGAATCATAAAATAAGAAATAAAATTGAATCAATGCAATTGAATGGAAAACAATATACAACCATTTATATGTCGCTATATGGAATTTCAAACTTAGAAGAAATTAGCAAAAAAATATTTATAGAAACCACTCAATTAATGGATAAAAATTTAAAAAGATATATGCAAGCAAATAACCAAACTACTATTCCAGAATATGCAAAAACAGGTCTTGATATGGCAAACTTTTTTGGTGTAACGCAAAATGGTGATAGAATAGATTATGAAGAATTCTTTTCAACAGATGATAAAGTATTATGCTTTGATGACCTAGAAAGAGCTAATGTAGACGTTATAGATATTTTAGGTTATATTAATAACTTTGTAGAACATGATCACATAAAAACAATAATTATATGCAATGAAAAAGAATTGTCTACAAAATTAAAAAGTAGTAACTTAGAAATGAAAACTTTTATCGCTACATATTTACTAGATAAAGAGGGAGATTTAGATAAAATAGGCGATAAACCAATGGTAGAAAAAATTCAAGACACAATTGAATATGTGTTTGACAAAGCAAATGATTATGAAAGAATAAAAGAAAAATTAATAGGTGAAACATTTGAATATGCACCAGAATTCACCTACATTATTAATGGACTTTTAATGAGATATGAGTCAAATGAAGATTTAATTCGATTTTTAAGAGAAAATACAGGGCTTATTATATCTTCATTTAATAAAAGTGGCACTAGAAATCTAAGAATATTAAAACATGCTTTAAACGATTTTAGAAAAGTATATGAAATGGTAAGTAAATATTATCCAAATACGAATAATAGAGTATTGCAGACAATGCTTATATTTACAATTGCAGTATCTTTTGAAATAAAAGCAGGAAAAATAACAAAAGATAAATTTGTAAATATTCAAAGTAATGAAGAATATAAATCTATATTAGTTTCATCAAGAGTACTTCTAACAGATAACCGCCAGTTTTATATTAAAGAGTTTGATAATAATTACTATTATAACTTTAAAGCAGAATATCGTTTCTTTAAATTCATAGAAATATATGTACGTACAAGAATTTTTGATATGAAAGTATTTAAGCAAAACATGGAAGTTATTATAAATACAGTAGATACAGATAAATTACCAGGTTATAAGAGGTTATTAACAGAAGAATATTGGAAAATAAATGATGATCAATTTGAACCAATTATAGAAGAAGTTTTAAGTGATGTAAAACAAGGTAAAATACAATTAATAGATATGGTTAAACTATTTGCATATTTTAGTTACTTTATAAAAAAAGGTTTAATATCTTACGATATGAAAACAATAAAGAATATATTTATTAATGGAATGAATGTATCTTCATTAACATCTTCTTATTGTGATAATGTAGAGGAGGAACTAGCTCAAATAACTGTTGGAGAAGTAAATTCAGATATTGAAGACATTTTAAAACATTTTAACCAATTAAATGTACAATTGAAAGATAAAATGTATATAGAAAAAGCTGATGAAATATTTAAATGTATTCCAATGAGAATGGAAGTATTTTATGAGCGATTTGATAAAGAATGTATGGATGTACCAATATTTAAATATTATGATGTATTTCAAATGTTTCAAAGAATTTCATGCGCAAGCAATGAAGATATTGTTACAATAAAAGAAAAACTAATAAAACGTGTGAACGAAAACAAAGATGCTATAGAACCAGAGATGAAAAACATTGCACAATTAAAGCAATTAATGGATGATTATACCAAAAACAAAGAAAGTACGATTAAGATTGTAATGTTAAGGGAATTTTCTAAAGACTTAGAATATATTTTAAGCCAATATAAAACATCATTATTTAGCGGAAAGAAAGAAGAAATAAACGAGAACTAAATTTTTAGTTCTCGTTTACTTCTATAAATATAAATCATTGTAAATGGTAAATATAATAATATATCAATAGTGGCATAGTAAGAAGTTTAACTGATGTATTTTTTAAAAATAAAAAATTGTCAAAAAAATGCATAAAAAATCCTTCATTTGCAATAATAAAGTTATAAACAAAAATGCTAATAAAACTATGAAAAATATAAATTCATAGTAAATAAGAAGGAGGGAAATAGTTTTGAAAGCAACAGGTGTTGTAAGACGAATTGATGATTTAGGAAGAATAGTTATTCCAAAAGAAATAAGAAAAACATTAAGAATAAAAGAAGGTGATCCTTTAGAAATATTTACAGATAAAGAAGGAGAAGTTATACTTAAAAAATATTCACCAATTGGAGAACTTTCTGAGTTTGCGACAGGATATGCAGAAACTTTAGCAAAAACAACAGGACATATTGCATGTATTACAGACAAAGATACAGTAATTGCAGTATCTGGAGGCTCTAAAAAGGAATTTTTAGAACAAGATTTAAGTGCTGAATTAGAGCAACTTTTAGAAGATAAAGAAGTTTATACAAGCAAAGAAAATAATGAAGTTTCAATCCCAATAACTAAAAATGATAATAAAGAAAGAAGATATAATTCACAAGTTGTATATCCTATAATTTCACAAGGGGATGTAATAGGAAGTGTAATATTGTTATCTAAAGATAATAATGCAAAAATGGGTGATGCTGAATTAAAAGTTGTACAATCTGCAGCAGGTTTTTTAGGTAGCCAAATGGAAATTTAGTATAAAGAGGGCAGGAAACTGCCTTTTTATATTGATTTCTAGCAAAAACAAGCAGTATAATATATCTATATAAGCTTAATATAATGAAAAACGAAGAAAAAACGAGTAAATTAAAGAAAAAAAGTGATATGGATAAATTTACCAAAATGATGATTATATTGAAGTTAAATAATACTAACAATAATTAAAAAAAAATTATTTTTATTTTGATAAATTTAAAAATATATGCTATAATAAAAAAAGATGGTGCATTATTCTAGTAATATTGTCTATTACGAGGGTGGGGCTAAAAATCCACTAAAGGGCATATCGATGAAGTTTCTTGATTGTGCGCAAAACGCCCAGTTCTGTGTGCTTTTAGGGAGTAAAGATAATAGGGAAATATGTAATGGCATACATATAAATGTTCCCCTACTATCGCGGAGGCTTAATTAAGACTAATTAAGTAAAACCTATATAAAGTGCCAAGACACAATATATAGAGTAGCCTGTCTTGAGTGATGAGTTTGGGATTAACTTTAAATGCTTTTTCATTACAATAGCTAAGTAATAAGAAAGTATGGTTATGAAATTGTTGTTGCGAAAAAGACTAGTAATAGATACAATATTTTAAGGAAAACTTCTAGAATGTTTGCATATATTTGCAAGGAAGTCTAAGGATTAAGGTGTAGATTTTAGTGGCTGTCTGGTATTTTTTTAATTTTTAAATTTAAAAAAATATTTTCTTTAAATGGAAACAACTAAACAGTAATGTTTAGTAGAAAATAGAGAAACTCAACTGGACCTATACTACAAAGTTTACTTAGACTTTTACCATCATAACATATATTTAAGTGTTTAAATATTCAATAATATAAAGTGAGGATATAATTTTGAAAAGAAATAATAATAATAACGAAAATGTAAAATGGTTTATAGAAGTATTTATAATAACATTTATATTATCGTTATTTTTTTCGTACATATCAACAACAGCAATTAATGATATTAATCTTATTCCAGCAATAATAATTTTACTTATTGTTATTATAGTTGGTATTGTTTTTGATATAATAGGAGTAGCAGTAACAGTAGCAGGTGAGGAAGAATTTCATGCAAAAGCAAGTAAAAAAATACCAGGTGCTAAAACAGCAGTAAAATTAATTAGAAATTCTGCAAAAGTAGCTAATATTTGTGCAGATGTAATTGGAGACATATGCGGAGTATTAAGTGGAGCAATAAGTGCAATTATTGCTATGAAAATAACAGCTATTTATCAACTTAATTTTCCATTGCAATTTTTAATAAGTGCGTTAGTAGCATCATTAACTGTTGGAGGAAAAGCTTTAGGAAAAGGTTTTGCAAAAGCAAAAAGTGGAAAAATAATATGGATTGTTTCTAATATATTAAAACCGTTTTATAAAGAGAAAAAAGAAGAATAAAAAAAGAAAGCCAAAAGTATCTCTAAAAGAGCTTGAAAAGCTTATATAATTTGACATTTTACATAAAATGTAATAAAATATAATTATACAAAATGTATTGCTTTTTAAGCATACCCGCCAAAGTGGTTGTTAGGCGGTAGCATTTTTTACATCTGTTCTGTAAGAATAGATTTTACATAGATAATAAATAAACATAAGGAGAATTAAAAAAATGCAAAGTAGAAGCAAGTGGGCAAGACGTGTAGCTATTATAGGTGTTATAAGTATAACACTTATGATAGTTGCTACGGTGCTATGTGTAATCGTAGCAATCAGAATCTACTCTTTGAGTAAGAAAGAAGAATTCCTCAATATGTGGGAAGCAGAGCTTTCTACAAAAGAGGAAGAACTCCATCAAAGGGAGATAAATGTAGCAAATGCTGCGATGAGTATCGCATCTTGGAAAGCGGATTTAGATGACCAAATGGAAGACAGAGAAGAAGAACTCTATAAAAAAGAGGTCGATCTAAAAGTAAAGTCAGCATTAAATGCTGTTAAAGTGGAAACGCAAGTTTCTTCAAGTGTGATGACACTTAGCATGACCAGAACAGCAAGAACAGTAGTTGAAGGTGACTACTACCCCACAGCGGAAGAACTGGAAAAAATGGAATTAACAGCCGATGAATTTGATTATGTTTGCCGGCTAGTATATGCCGAAGCAAACAATCAATCATATGAAGGAAAGCTAGCTGTTGCAGAAGTAATTCGTAACAGAAGAACTTCTAAAAAGTTTCCGGACACTATTTCAGAAATTATTGCCGACAAAAACCAGTTTTCTCCATATAGTAATGGAGAAATAATAGCTTGTAAAAAAGTTGTTACAAATGATAATGTAACAACAGAAATAAGACAAGCTGTAGCAGAGGCTTTTAAGGGCTCTAACATAACGGAAGAGTTGTTAAAAGAAGAAGCAAGTAGAGTCGGTATAACCGATTCTAAATACTGGGAAGGTGGTGCCTTATACTTCTTAACTGTAAACCGTATGGAAGAGTTAAGTAAAGTAAAAAACGTAAGGGTCAAGGTGACCATAGGTGATCACAATTTTCGGCGGGTTTATTCAGAGTAAAAGTACAATGAAGAAAACTAAGTAATTTGGTTTTCTTCATTGTATTTTTATTGTATAGTAAAAATCGAAGTGTTATACAATAAGGTTAAGTTACATTAGTCTATGTGCATATTTGTGAAGTAAAATGCACATATGTCGAATGCACTTTTCATATAAAAGTAATTTAATAAGTTAAACAATTAATATAATATACTATTGTAAAATATAGATATTTTATATATTATAATTGCTTTTTTTATATAATTGTATTATAATTTTTAACATATTAAACTAAAAGGAGATAATGCTAATGAAGGCAATTAATATTCGTAATAAATATTTAAAATTTTTTGAAAACCATGGACATAAAGTAATACCAAGTGCACCATTAATTCCAGAAAATGATCCATCAGTTCTATTTACAACAGCTGGAATGCAACCACTTGTACCATATCTATTAGGAGAAAAACATCCAGAAGGAACACGTCTTACAGATTATCAAAAATGTGTTAGAACAGTAGATATTGATGAAGTAGGAGATAACCGTCATTTAACATATTTTGAAATGCTTGGAAATTGGTCTTTAGGAGATTATTTCAAAGAAGAATCTATAAAAATGAGTTTCGAGTTTTTAACAAAGGAATTAGGTATTCCAGTAGAAAAATTATTTGTGACAGTATTTAAAGGTGATGAAGATGCACCAAAAGACGAAGAATCTGCAAAAATATGGGAAAAGGTAGGAATGCCAAAAGATCATATTTATTATTTTGGAAAAGATGATAACTGGTGGATAGCAGGAGAAGAAGGACCATGTGGACCAGATACAGAGATGTTTTATGATACTGGAAAAGAAGCTTGTTCAGAAAATTGTGATCCATCTTGTGGTTGCGGAAAGTATGTTGAAATATGGAATAATGTATTTATGGAATATTACAAATCTAAAGATGGTACATATTCAAAACTAAAACAAAGAAATGTAGATACAGGACTTGGACTTGAAAGAATGGCAATGCTACTTCAAGGAAAAGAAACACCATATGATACAGAAATATTTGCACCAATTATGGAAGAATTAAAAAATCTTGCAAAAAGTGATGATATAAGTTCTAGAAGAATTGTAGCAGAGCATTTACGTTGTAGTATAATGATTATTTCTGATGGTGGAAGACCTAGCAATGTAGATAGAGGGTATATTTTAAGAAGATTAATTCGTAGAATGACAAGACATTTGAATAAATTACAAATAGATTTAAATGAGTTATCTAATTTAATAGATTTAAATATAGATGTTTTAAAAGAGATGTATCCAGAATTAGAAAAAAATAGAGAAGAAATTAAAAAGGTTTTAATAGAAGAAAAAGATAAATTTATAAAAACACTTGCAAATGGCGAAAGAGAATTTGAAAAAGTAATTTTAAGGTTGAAGAAAGAAAATCAAACAAAAATAGATGGACAAATTGTATTTCATTTATATGATACATATGGTTTCCCACCAGAAGTAACAAGTGATTTAGCAAAAGAACAAGGATTCACAATAGATATGGAGAATTTTCAAAAACTATATAAAGAACATCAAGAAAAATCTAGAATGGGTTCAGAACAAAAATTTAAAGGAGGACTTGCTGATCAAAGCCCAGAAACAATTTGTTATCATACAGCAACACATCTTTTAAATGCTGCATTAAAAATTGTAATAAATAAAGATGTACATCAAAAAGGGTCAAACATTACACCAGAAAGAATGAGATTCGATTTTTCTTGTGACCATAAGCTTACAGATGAAGAAAAGAAAAAAGTAGAAGACTTAGTAAATGAATGGATAAAACAAGCTTTACCTGTAACTGTACAGGAAATGAAAAAAGAAGATGCAATAAAATCTGGAGCAGAGTGCATGTTTATTGAAAAATATCCAGATATTGTTACAGTATATTCTATAGGAAATGTGTCTAAAGAGTTATGTGGAGGGCCACATGTTAAAAACACATCAGAATTAGGAACATTTAAAATTCAAAAAGAAGAAGCAAGTTCAGCAGGCGTAAGACGTATAAAAGCAATTCTTATAAAATAGTTAAATATAAAAAGTTGAGAAAAACTTTTAAGAAGGGAAAATAGTTATGGAAGACAATTGCATATTTTGTAAAATTATAAAAAAAGAAATACCATCTGCTATTGTATATGAAGATGATAAAGTAATAGCTTTTAAAGACATCAACCCTGTTGCACCAATTCATATCTTGGTAGTTCCTAAGAAACATATAAAATCTATTGCAGAATTGAAAAGTGAAGATGAAGCACTAATTGGAAAAATTTTCACAGTAATTAATAAAGTAGCAGAAGAACAAGGAGTAAAGGAAAAAGGATTTAGAGTAATTGCAAATTGTGGAGAAGATGGAGGACAAGAAGTACCACATCTACACTTCCATTTGTTAGCTGGAAGAAAATTAGGCGAAAAAATTATATAAATATGTATAAAAATGCAAAAAAGTATGTTATAATAGTAATATAGGTGTAATCAAATGAAAAAGGGAGGAAAATATATGTTTAGTGATAGTAAATATAGTAATATTCTTACAATTGTGTTAATTATAATAGTTATTTTAATATTAGGATTAATTGCATTTGTTGGTTATGACATGTATCGTAAATATAGTATAGATAATGATGCAAAAAATTTTATGGACCAATATGACGAAAGTATGAGAAATTTTATGATACAAAAAGATGATGATAACGTAGAAGAACCTTCAGATGAGCCATCAGGAGGAAATACTGTTATCGATATTGGACAAATAGATGATGGCACTAGTAGTGGTGGACAAAGTTCAGGAAGCAATAAAAACAAACCAACATATAAAGGTTTTGGTGTATTAGGAAGAATAGAAATACCAAAAACAGGTGTAGATTATCCAATACTAGATGAGGTAACTATAAAGTCATTAGAAGTATCAGTAGCATATTATTATGGACCAGGATTAAATAAGGTTGGTAACACAACAATTTCTGGACATAACTATCGTAATGGTGCATTCTTTGGAAAAAATAAGCAATTGTCTAACGGTGATATAATTTATATAACAGATTATGAAACAGGAACAAAAGTTGCTTATACAATTTATAACATATATAGAACTACAGAAAATGACGGTGAGTATGTGACAAGAGATACAGCTGGAAAAAGAGAGATTTCTTTAACAACATGTACAGATGATAGTAAAGGAAGATTAATAATTTGGGCAAAAGAACAATAAATATGGAAAATTGCTTTATGCTACTTGTTAGGCATAAAATATAAAAAAACTGTTGACAAATTTATAAAATTTGGGTAAAATATTAATTGCACTGTTACAAATCCCAGTAACAGTGCAATAATATGGTGGATGTGGCGTAGTTGGTTAACGCGCCAGTTTGTGGCACTGGAGACCGTGGGTTCGAGTCCCATCTTCCACCCCATAAATATAATTTTTACTGGGCTGTAGCCAAGCGGTAAGGCACATGACTTTGACTCATGCATGCGCTAGTTCGAATCTAGCCAGCCCAACCAAA
>CANQRO010000002.1 GCA_947626205.1 uncultured Clostridia bacterium | reverse complement strand
GGAGTAATTGCAATTAAGAAATTTGTTCTATAATATTTAAATAATTATAGAGAATTAAATTACAATAAGAACTTTTAAAGTGAACTTAGGGTTTTAAATAGAAAATCGTAAGTTCACTTTATTTTATTGTATAGAAAAAATAGAAGATTTTTGTTATACAACAAGGTTAAGTTACATTAGTCTAATGCATATTTGCGAAGCAAAATGCACATGTTACGAAGCCACTTTTCTTATTTTATAATATAATTTAATAAGAATAATATTAATTTTATTCATACTTGAAAAAAATATAAATAAGGGTACTTTAAGATAAATTAAACTTTAGTTCATCTTTAAATAATTTAAAAAGAAATAGTTTACAAGGAAAAACGCTTATGATATAATTTCAAAATGAAAGAGGTGGCAAGTTTAAATGAATCAAATTCTATATGTAGAAAATAAAAAAGAACGGACCAGCAGATATAAAAAAAGTAAGTATGTTTTTTGCTATATCTATTCTTTTATTTGGAGTAATTTTACTAGGAGAAGGTATGTATTCAATATATAAAAATAGGCAAAATGAAGAGCCACCAGTAGAGATAGAATCCCAAATACCAAATGTAAATATAACAAGAGTAGAGGAAAATATTACTATAGATATTGCACATAATGTATCACTTACAAAGGTACTATATTATTGGAACGATGAAGAAGAAAAAGAAATTATTACCAATAATGCAATGAACGTTTCAGAAACTATTACATTACCTTTTGGAAGCAATATATTACATATTAAAGTAGTAGATAAAAATGGAAATGAATCTGAATTCCAAAAAGAATATATTGTAGAAGGAGATGGAACACCAGTAGTTGAATTATTAATTACTAGTGATAATAAAATTCGTATAAAAGCACAAGATAATGCAAAATTACAATATGTTCAATATTGTTGGAACAACGAAAATTATCAAAAAATAAATATAAATCTTGAAGATCCAACATATATAGAATATACAATAGATATTCCACTTGGACAAAATACTTTAAAAGTAGAAGCTGTTAATAGCAATAATATTTCTACAATAAAAGAACTTGAAGTAAAAGGCGTAAAAAGACCACTTGTTACATTAAAACAAGAAGGAGATAATTTAATTATTAGGGCTGAAGATGAAAACTTAATGAAAGTTATTAACTATATACTAAACGGACAAAAATACCAAATAAATGTTGGTGAAGTAAAAGTTATTACGCATACTCAAAGTTTGCAAAAAGGAGAAAACTATATTGAATTATCTGCAGAAAATGTAGATGGAGGAATTACACAAGTAAAAGGAAGATGCTTTGTAAATTAAATGCTAGAGAAGGAAAAACCCTTCTCTATTAGCATTAAATAAAGGAAAGGTAAATATGAATAATATTGAAATTTTAAATTTATGCACATATTTTATAATATATTCATTTTTAGGCTGGGTAATGGAATCATTACTAAAAACATGGATTCAAAAAAAACCAGTTAATAGTGGTTTTTTATATGGACCATTTTGCCCAATATATGGATTTGGCGCAATTATTATGTTACTATTCTTAGATAGATTTAAAAATAATATTATTGTATTATTCTTAATAGCATTTTTAGTATTATCTATATGGGAATATATAGTTGGATGGTTGCTAGAAAAAATTTTTCATACAAAATATTGGGATTATACAGAAATTAAGTATAATATACACGGCAGAGTATGCTTAATGAATTCATTGTTTTGGGGATTTTTAGGAGTCGTATTTACAAAATACATGCACCCAATTATTGAAGCTAAAATAGCACAAATCCCTAATCAAATTCTTGTATTCATAACGAGTACAACACTACTAGTAATGTTTATAGATACTATTATTAGTGCAATAAAAGTTATAAATATAAGAAAACACATAGAAAAATTAAAAGATATTACAAATATGATAAAAGAGAAGCTTGAAGAAAAAGATAGGTCGATTGTAACAGTAAGTAAAGAGAATGTACAAGAAATTATTGATGATTTAAAATATAAACAAACTAAATTAAAAAGAAAATTGCTAAGACAAACTAATAGACTTAAAAAAGCATTCCCAAGTATAAAATCAGATGCATTTGAAAAGTTAAATGAATTCGTAAAAGAGAAAAAAGAAAACGTTAAAAAAGGAAAAATTAAAGGAGAATAAAATGGTACAAGAAATTTATATAATTGATGATAATATAGAATTAGTACAATTATTAAAAGACCTATTCAAAGAAGAAAAAATATATAAATTTAAAAATGTGAAAACTAAAGATATAGACATTGCACTTAAAAATATCCCATCATTAATTATTATTAATGAAGATAATGTAAAAAAGGATATTTTTGAATTATGTAATCAAATCAGAGAAAATGAAGATAATAGCATAACTCCAATTATTATAATAGGTGAATCTGATGATAAAGTTCATAGGCTAGAAATTTTAAAATTAAATGTGGAATATTATATTGTAAAACCTATAGATAAAGATTATTTATATTATACAATTAAAAACATAGTTAGATTAATGTATATGAATAGAAGAGTAAGCCCACTTACAGGTCTACCAGGTAATGTACAAATACAAACAGAAATAAAGAAAAGATTATTAAAGAAGGAAAAATTTGCCATATTTTATATAGATTTAGACAATTTTAAATCTTATAATGATTTATATGGATTTACAAAAGGCGATGAAGTAATAAAATTTACAGCTAGAACTGTATCAAAAATTATACATAATACAGATTCTGAAGAATATTTTTTAGGACATATTGGTGGGGACGACTTTGTAGCTATTGTATCTGAAACCAATTACGAAAAATTATGCCAAGATATAATATTAGAATTCGATAGTAAAATACAAGAATATCTAACAAAAGAAGATATACAAAGAGGCTACTTGGAAGTAGCAAACAGAAAAGGAATTATAGAACAATTCCCATTAACATCAATTTCAATTGGCGTAGTAGAAGTAGAAAAAGATAGATTTAAAAATATATTAGAAATTGGTGAAGTAGCAGCACAAGTAAAGCATTTAGCAAAAACTATTATGGGTAGTTCATACATTATAGATAGAAGAAAAGAGTAATTATAAATTTTAATATTTTAAATAAAACGAGTTATAAAATAAAAAAAATAATCATAACATGTATTACTATAAAAAATAGGAGAATGCTATGATTATTTTACAAAGAAAAAGAATATTTTTAATTACATGTATAGTAATGGTTTCAATTTTTAGCTATTTATTAGGCTCTAGCAACATGTATGAAACATTAGAAACTGTTAGTCTTCCAATATCAAATAAAACTATAATATTAGATGCCGGGCACGGCCGGAGAAGATGGTCGGAGCAGTATCATCAAATGGTGTAACAGAGGCAGAAATAAACTTAAAAATAGTGTTAAAATTACAAAAACTATTAGAACAAAATGGATGCAATGTAATTTTAACAAGATCAGATGAAAATGCTATATATGATTTAGATAAAAAAACTTTGAAGCAAAAGAAAGTATCAGACATACATAATAGAGTTAAAATAGGAAATGAAAGCAGTGCAGATATATTTGTAAGTATACATTTAAATAAAATTCCTGAACAACAATATTCAGGCTGGCAAACATTTTATAAAGAAGGAAATGAGCAATCTAAAAAATTAGCTACAAGCATACAAAATAATATAAATGAAGCAATAAAAAAAGAAAATAAGAGAGTTCCATTAAAAATAAGTAATGTGTATATTATGGATAATGTACAAATACCAACTACAATAGTAGAATGTGGATTTTTATCAAATGCCGAAGAAGAAAATAAACTTTTACAAGATGAATATCAAAATCATTTAGCATGGGGAATTTATACTGGAATTATAGATTATTTTTATGAATAGGAAAAAATTATTTTAATTTAAAAAAAGAGGATAAATATAGATATTATCTACATATATCCTCTTTTTTTGCATAAATTTACTAAGAAATTTTATGCCTTCTGCCTGTTAATAATGATTCTGTGGTAGATCCTTTTATTGCTTCTGATGCATACCATGCAGCACTTGAAATAAAATTATATGTACTTTCGCTACCATCATCTAAAGCCCAAAGGTCATAAGCAATATTGTACATATAATTTTTCCCAATAGCAGGTACTCTTGAATCATTTTTTGGTACTTTCAAAATTGAAAGTGCATGAAAAAGCCGAGAATAGTTATCACAATACATTTCTCTTTCATGATGAGGTTCATTAATTTCATTAATAATTATTTCAACAACCTCACTATGCAACTTTCTCATATCCGATTTACAAAGAGCATGAAGTCCTAAAATGCCGTAACGGCCTTTTTTTTCATCATTCCAAAAAGCTTTAGGAATGGCCTTTTTATAGGATACTCCTTCCTGAATTACTGCACAAACATTAAATCCTAATTGCAATCCCCGAAGAAGATTCCAAATAAGATCATCAAGTTGTTCTTTTTCTACCATGGTGCATACCTCCAAAAAAATTATTATGCATATATTATATACTATTTTATGTAAAAAAGCAAATAAGACTTATATTAGAGGTACTTTTATATTAGTGATTGTCCAATTTAATAATTTTATATAAAAAAGCTTGACGAAAAAATAAATATAACATAGAATAGTAACAAACATAAATTCGCAAGATAAGGAGAATAAAATGGAGAATTTATTAGAAGGACTAAACAATAAGCAATACGAAGCTGTAATAAAAGATGAAGGCCCAGTACTAATAATAGCAGGTGCTGGAAGTGGAAAAACTAAAGTATTAACACATAAAATTGCTTATTTAATAAAAGAAAAACACGTTAAACCTTGGAATATTTTAGCAATTACATTTACTAACAAAGCTGCAAACGAAATGAAATCAAGAGTAGAAAAATTAGTAGGAGAAGTTTCAAAAGATATGTGGATTGGAACTTTTCATGCTATATGCGTAAAAATTCTAAGGAGATATATAGATAGAATTCGGTTTTAATTCTTCTTTTGTAATTTTTGATACAACAGATCAAAAATCTATGATAAAACGATGTTTAAAAGATATGGATATAGATGATAAGCTATTTACAGATAAATCCGTATTATATGAAATCAGTAATGCAAAAAACGAAATGTTAGAACCTCATCAATATTTAGCAAAAGTGATGGGAGATTTTAGAAAAGAAAAAATAGGATACATATATCAACTTTATCAAAAAAGATTAAAAGAAAATAATGCAATAGATTTTGATGATATTATAAATTTTACAATTAAAATATTAACCGAAAATCCAGATGTATTAGACTACTATTCAGAAAAATTTAAATACATATTAGTAGACGAATATCAAGATACAAACAAAGCACAATTTACGTTAGTATCATTACTTGCTGCAAGGTATGGTAATATTACAGTTGTAGGAGATAACGACCAAGGAATTTATTCATTTAGAGGAGCAGACATAGCTAATATTTTGAACTTTGAAAAAGATTTTCCAGGAACAACAATAATTAAATTAGAGCAAAACTATAGATGTACAAAAAATATATTAAATGCAGCAAATTCTGTTATTAAAAATAATGAAACTAAATATGAAAAAAAACTATGGACAGAAAACGATGATGGAAATTTGCCTAAAGTATATTTAGCTGAAGATGAGTATGATGAAGCAAGGTATCTAACAGAAGAAATAAATGCCTTAAAAAGAGAAGAATATTATAAATATTCAGATTTTGCCATTTTATATAGAATGAATAGTCAATCACGAGCAATAGAAGATATTTTAATAAGAGAACAAATTCCATATAAAATTGTAGGGGGGTTAAAATTCTATGAAAGAAAAGAAATAAAAGATATTGTTGCTTATTTAAGATTAATTCATAATTTAAACGATAACTTAAGTTTAATTCGTATTATTAATGAACCTAAAAGAGGAATAGGAAAAACAAGTATAGAAAATATTCAAAAAATAGCAGAACAACAAAATAAATCCATGTATGAAATAATCAAGAATGCAGAAAGTTATGGATTAAATCGTGTATATCTTAATTCAAGAGAATTCATAAATACTATAGAAGAATTAAGAGGAATGAAAGATAAGATAGAAGTATCTGAACTAATTAAAGAAACGTTAGATAAAACAGGATATACAAATGCTTTAAAAGTAGATAGTACCCAAGAAGAAGCTGAAAATAGAATTCAAAACTTAGAGGAATTTTTAACAGTTGCAATTGAGTTTGAAGAAGAAGCGGCAGAAAATACATTGGAAGAGTTTTTGCAAAATATCACATTATCAAGCGATATAGATGATCTAGAAGAAAGTGAAGATTCAGTAACTTTAATGACACTACATAGTGCAAAGGGTCTCGAATTTCCAGTAGTATTTTTAGTAGGAATGGAAGAAGGAATATTCCCAGGATATAAATCTATAGAAGAACCTAAAGAATTGGAAGAAGAAAGGCGTTTATGCTATGTAGGAATTACAAGAGCAAAAGAACATTTATATTTAACTTGTGCAAAACGAAGGACGATATTTGGCTCAACAAGCTATAATGAAAGTTCTAGATTTATTTCTGAAATACCAAAAGAATATTTAGACGGGATAGAATCACTTTCAGAAAAGAAAAAGATTACATTTGATGATACTCCATATTTATGGCAATATGGAAAAAGAGAAAAAGAAAGAAATACTAATAATTTAAGTACTTTTCAATTTAGAACTGCAGAGAGCTTTTTAAACAATCTTCAAAAAGTGGAAAAAAATATCGATTTATCTGTATATAAGCCTGGAATCCGCGTGTACCATAAGAAATTTGGCGAAGGCACAATAAATAATGTTGAAGAAGAAGGAGAAGATTTAAAGCTAGACATCAGTTTTATCAAGGTTGGACACAAAAGATTAATGGCAAAATATGCAGGATTAGAAATACTAGAATAAATTTGCAATATATGGAAAAATATGGTATAATAATATTAGTAAGTAGTAAATAAGTAAAGCATGAAGCTATTGCCAAGTAGTTGGTTTCTACACTAGAGATGAGTAGAAAGTGGAGTGTAAGTTAGGGGGAAGACTAACGCAAAGGAACCTATAGCACATAGGAAATAAACTTATTTACTACTTATTTTTTTATGTAATAAATTTTTAAATATACTAAATAGATAAGAAGAAAACAGAAGAAAAAAGAAGATAATTAAAGATAATATTAAATAATTTGACATATTTACCTTAAAAAGTCTTTGTGAAAAATGATTAATTAATATAAAATAACACTGATAATTAAAAGGAACGATATGAAAAAACCTTACGGATGTATGTTTCTTAATAAAAAGGAGATAAAAAATCGTTATGAAAAAATTATTAGTACATATGAGAACATGGATAAGGCTTATTTCCCTAGTTGCTATCGCAGGTTTACTAATTGTTGGAGGAGTTGCTTTTATTTATAAACCAACTTATAGCGTGTCACTAAATGGAGAATTTATAGGATATACCAAAGATAAAAGTCAATTACAAAGTAGAATTAATAATTACATAGAAAATGGTGATGGAGAGAACATTGCGTTTGTGCAAGTAGATAATTTACCAGAATATACTCTATGTTTATTAAAAAAAGATGTCGAAACTAGTGATGATGAAATTTTTAATGTGGTAAAACAATCAGGTAAAGCCTATTATAAATACTTTGCTATAATAGATAACAACGAAGAAAAATTATACGTAGCAACATTAGAGGAAGCAGAAAAAGCAATAGCAGGGCTAAAAGAAAAGAATAGTAAAAATAAAGATGATCTAACCATTAAAGAAAAATATGAAGCAGAACCAAAAGAAATAGTTACATCAGAAGAAGTAATATCTAAGTTATATGAAAAGGTTGAAGTTAAGAAAAAAACAATAAAATCATCTTCTAGTGGAGTATATGTTGCAACGAAGGGTGTTAATACAGGTAAAAAAGTTGCAATTGCAGTTAACCTAATAAAACCAATATCTGGTACAGTAACATCAAGATTTGGATCTAGATGGGGTTCTACTCATAAAGGAATAGATATAGGAGCACCAAAAGGAACAGGAATTAAAGCAGCAGCAGCAGGAACCGTTATACTCTCTGCTTATGGATATAATGGTGGATATGGTAACTATATAGTTTTAGACAATGGTAGTGGAGTTCAAACATTATATGGACATTGTACATCATTAAATGTAAAAGTAGGACAAAAAGTATCACAAGGTCAAATAATAGCAACAGTAGGTTCAACAGGTCGTTCAACAGGTAACCATTTACATTTTGAAATAAGAGTAAATGGTGTAGTACAAAATCCTCAGAACTATTTATACTAAGAAATTATATAAATTATAGAATCTATTTAGATTATAAAATTAACAATAAATAAAAAGAGAACATTTTTTAAGTTAAATGTTCTCTTCTTTTTATTACGTAGGAAAAATCGCTAGATTTTTCTGAAGTAAAAAAAGGTTAAGTTTCCTTAATTCGTGCGGTTACGGAGCAACCTGCACATCTGGCGAAGCCACTTTTCTTGTTTTTAGTATTTTTAAGCTTGCTTTTAATAAGTATATTTAACAAAAATGTTTTAAACAGTTTGAAATAGCATTATCCTTAAATATAATTGTGCCATATTCAATAAGCTTATGCTCAAACAAATCTGAATGACTTACGAATTGAGCAAACTCTGTAATAGAAGAAGCAAAAGCTTTTAATAAATTTGTATTCATTTTAATATTTTCTAAAACCAAATAAAAACAGTTATTATATTCATATAAAGCATCTTTACCTAAAAAAGAATCAATATGTTGTAAAATATCGTTTTGTAAAAATTCGCAGTATTGGCAAAAATCTTCAAAACATTTAAAACAATAAATAACTTTATCAGCATCTAATTTAGGAACTTTTCTTTTAAAGTTTAAATTCCTTTTTCTATATGTACTAACCTTAGGTTTTTCTTCTAATAATCTAGTTATTGTTAAAACAAAGCTTCCGTTAGACATAGCCAATGCTTCAATCATAATTCTATAATTTTCTGTTATGAAGCCAACTTCTTTTTCAGCTCTGTTTAACATGTTTGTGAATAATTCTTGTGATTCCAAAGAATTGGACATGAAAGAATGAAAATCTATATTATTTTCTTTTAAATCGTCTATATTTAAAGTAATTCTTATTTTGTCCTCATTTAATTTTTCAATTTTCATATAATCGTTTTCCTCCTTTAAGCTTACCTAATACTATTATACTACTAATGTAACTAAATTGAAAGAAACAATTTTTGGTAATTTAAACCGGTAAAACCTATAGTAATATATTATATTTTGGTACATTGAAAAGTGTACTAATAATATAGCATAAACTATAAAAAAAGAAAAGAAAAAAATACAAAAATATAAAAATTAATATTATATTACTTGAAAAAAATTATATATGCATATATAATACTGTAAGATAAAAACTATAAAAACAAAAGAATTAGGGGGAGTACCAAATATGGCAACAAGAGATAAAAATATATGGATTTTAATCGTATTTATATTATCAGGATTAGTAATAGGAGGCTTATTAGGAGAGCTAGCATCTAAAGTAGATTTTTTATGGTGGCTATCTTATGGGCAAGATTTTGGACTAACAGAGCCAATAGCAT
This sequence comes from uncultured Clostridia bacterium, assembly GCA_947626205.1. Lineage (GTDB taxonomy): Bacteria > Bacillota > Clostridia > TANB77 > CAG-508 > RGIG8482. The sequence goes on along the minus strand of CANQRO010000002.1, from coordinate 29,847 downwards.
TAGATTTAAATATTATAAAATTAACATTTGGACTACAATTAAAAATTAACATAGCAAGTATTATAGGAATGGCTATTGCTATATTCATTTATAGAAAAGTGTAACCTATAACACATTTTAAAGAGGGGAGAAAGGACAAGGTTAAATTATATGAAAATGAAAGAACTCCCTGAATCAGAAAGACCATACGAAAAAATTGAAATGTATGGAGCAGGAGCATTATCCGATTCTGAACTATTAGCAATTATTATTAAATGTGGTTCAAAAGAAGAATCATCAGTTTCACTAGCTCAAAAAATTTTAACTTCTAAAAGTTATGGAGACAAATCATTACGTTTTTTACAAAATTTATCTATAGAAGAACTAATGAAAATTAAAGGAATCGGGAAAGTAAAAGCAATACAAATCATAGCTACTTGTGAACTAGCAAAAAGAATGTCAAAACCAATTCATTCCTTAAAAATTATGATTAAAAGTACAAAAGATGTTACAGACTTAGTAATGGACGAGCTTAGGTTTGAAAAAAGGGAAATTGTAAAATTATTAATTCTTAATTCAAAAAATGTTCTATTAAAAAATATAAACATTTCATTAGGCGGAGACAGTTTCGCAACTATACAACCTAAAGCTGTTCTTTCTGAGCCAATAAAAATAGGAGCACCTAAAATAATATTAATACATAATCATCCGAGTGGTGATCCAACACCAAGTAAAAGCGATTTTGAAGTTACAGATATTATTTATGAATGTGCGTCAATGTTTGGAATTCAGTTAATAGACCATGTAATTATTGGAGATAACAAAGCTGAAAGCATATTTCAAAAGAAAAATAAAAAATAAGAGCATGAATAAAAAGAAAGGAATTAAATAATTATGAAACTTTTTGGTATTGGAAGTAAAGATATTGGAATCGATTTAGGAACAGCCAATATGTTAGTAACATTAAAAGGAAAGGGAATTATTTTAAAAGAACCATCTGTTGTTGCAATAGATAGAAGAGGTGGAAATATTCTTGCTACTGGTGAAGAAGCAAAAGAAATGTTAGGAAGAACACCAGATCAAATAAAAGCAATTAGGCCATTAAAAGATGGAGTTATTGCAGATTTTACTGCTACGCAACTAATGTTAAAAAATATTATTGCGAAAGTATCAAAAAAATATAATATTGGAAAACCAAGAGTTGTTGTTGGTGTTCCATCTGGAATTACAGAAGTAGAGGAAAGAGCTGTAAAAGAATCTGTTTTACAAGCGGGAGCCAGAGAAGTATATTTAATAGAAGAACCAATGGCAGCAGCAATAGGAGCAAATTTAGATGTTGCAGAACCAAGTGGAAGTATTATAGTAGATATAGGTGGAGGTACTACAGAGGTAGCGGTTGTTTCTCTAGGAGGAATTGTTGTTAGTAATTCGCTTCGTATTGCAGGTGATGAATTAGATGAAGATATTGTAAATTATATTAAACGTGAATTTAATTTAGCAATTGGTGAAACAACAGCAGAAGAAATAAAAATAGAAATAGGTTGTGCTATGCCACTTATGACAGAACTATCAAAAGAAATTAGAGGAAGAGATTTAACAACAGGATTACCAAGAAATATTGTTGTAACATCAAACCAAATAGAAGAAGCAATGAAAGAATCTATAGAAGAAATAGTAGAAATTGTTAAAACAACATTAGAAAAAACACCACCAGAATTAGCATCAGATATAATGGAAAAGGGAATTGTTTTAGCAGGTGGAGGAGCATTAATTAAAAACTTAGATAAACTATTAAGCGGTAAAACTGGAATGCCAGTTTATGTTGCAGCAGATCCATTAGATTGTGTAGTAAAAGGGGCAGGAAAAACACTAGAAGATTTAGACCGCTTAAAGAGTGTGTTAATTAATTCAAGAAGAAACTAAGATAGGAGGATATGTTAGTTTTAACTAGCATAAGTAAAAGTAATGTATCAAAAGAAAACTGGCATAGTAGGAATAATTATTACAATAGTTATTTTAATTATTTTAGTAATTATTTCTAATATAAATCTTGAAAAATTATCATATATAGAAAATGTTGTATCTAGTATTGTAATGCCTATACAAAACGGACTTACATACTTAAAGAATAAAATAACTGGAAATACGGAATTTTTTGATGATATTACCAAACTACAACAAGAAAATGACGAATTAAAAGCTAAGAATGCTGAGTTAGAACAGAATTTAAGAGAATTTGAGATTATAAAATCGGAGAATACGACATTAAAAGAATATTTAAGCTTAACAGAAAAATATTCAGATTATGAAACTAAGGCAGCATATATTATTAGCAAAGATATTAGCAATTATTCTAATGTATTTGTAATTAATGTAGGAGAAAAAGATGGAATTCAAGCAAACATGACTGTAATATCAGATAAAGGTTTGGTGGGACATGTTATTTCAGTTACATCTAACACAGCAAAAGTACAAACGATTATAGATACAGCAAGCACTGTAAGTGCTGTAATTAGTTCATCACGCGATACTATAATTTGTAAGGGAACATTAGAAGAAAACAAACAAAATCTATTAAAAGCAAGCTATATTCCAACTTCAGCAAATTTAGTTGGAGGAGACAAAATAGAAACATCTGGAATGGGTGGAATTTATCCAAAGGGAATTGTAGTAGGCACTATAAAGGAGATACAAAACACAAAAAATATTACTAACAGGTATGCTTATATTGAACCAGCTGTAGATTTTGATAAAGTAGAAACAGTACTTGTTATTACGAATGGTACAGTGTAAAAAGGAGAAATATATGAAAAATACTATTATTGTAGTATGTCTAATTTTAGTATTTATATTGCTATATTTTTTGCAAGTAAACTTTTTTAATTGGTTTACTATTGCTGGAATTATGCCTAATTTATTCATTATATATGTACTATTCATAGGACTGTTTGCGGGGAAAAGATTAGGAGTACCATTAGGAGTTTTATTCGGATTACTATTAGATTTTTTTGCAAGCCAACAAATTGGTGCTTCTGCTATTATGCTAGGAGTAGTAGGAATATTAGCAGGAATATTAAATAAAAATTTTTCAAAAGATAGCCGTATAACAATTTTATTAATGACAATGGGAGTAACTGCTATTTATGAAATTGGATTGTACATTACAAATTATTTTATTATGCATTATAACATTGAAATTATTGCATTCTTAAAAATATTATTAATTGAAATTTTATATCATGCATTATTAATAATTATTCTTTATCCAATATTTCAAAAAGTTGGATATTACATAGAAGAATCATTTAGAGGAAAGAAAATTCTAACAAGATATTTCTAAAATTATATTAATTAAGATATTTTCAAAATTATATTAATATAGGAGAGGAGGAGAAAGCCTTGTTTAAGCGACGTGAAAGGAAAAAACCAAACCAAATATTGCGCTATAATTTACTAATAACAAGCGTATATATAATAGGAATTGGATTGTTACTTCAGCTTTTTAATCTTCAAATAATTCATGGAGCGGAATATAGAGAAACATCAAACACAAGGCTTGCAAGGGAATCTACTTTAAAAGCTGCGCGAGGTGATATTTGTGACCGTACAGGGATTCCAATTGTAACAACAACAGTAACATATAGCCTAGAATTGTATAAAACTAAAATAGATACAGAAACTTTAAATTCTACACTTTTAAAAATAGCCAATGTTTTAGAACAAAATAACAGCACATATATAAACAATTTACCAATTAATATTAATCCATTTTCATTTAACTTTTCAGATGAAGAAAAAGAGAAAAAATGGAAGAGGTCTAATAAGCTAGACGAAAATTTATCTTGTGAAGAAGTTTTTTATAAACTAAAAGAAAAATATAAAGTTAAAAATGAAAATATAGAAGAAGCAAGAAAAATTATTGCAATGAGATATCACATTTCTGAAGAGGGTTACAGTTCAACTAAATCTGTTGTAATAGCACAAAATATTACATTAGAATGTGTACATATATTTAATGAACAAGGCAATGAATTTCCTGGTGTATATGTTATAGAAGAACCAATTAGAGCATACCCTAAAACTACTTTAGCATCACATATTATAGGTTATACGCAAAGAATTTCAGCGGAACAATATAAGGCTGAAAAAGAAAATGGATATAAAATGGATGACTTTTTTGGACAAACTGGTATAGAAAGAGTAGCAGAAAAATACTTAAAAGGGAAAAATGGAATTAAGCAAATTGATATGGCTGTTGATGGTACTGTAACTGGAGAATATGTACAAGAAGAAGCCGTACAAGGTTCAGACGTTATATTAACAATAGATGCTAAGCTACAAGAAGTAACAGAAAAAGCTTTAGCAAACAATATTGCAAGAATACGTGATGGAAGTATTGGTCAGCCTTCGGATGCAACAGGTGGTGCAATGGTTGTTATGGATGTAAAAACAGGAGAAGTTTTATCAATGGCAAGTTATCCAGATTATGATCCATCGAAATTTTTATTTGGAATAGATGACGAAACTTATCAACAATATATAGATAAAGTATATAAACCATTAAGAAATAGAGCAATACAAGAAATATACCCACCAGGTTCTATTTTTAAAATGGTAACAGCCGTAGCAGGTTTGGAAACAGGAGCAATAACCAAAGATACTAAAATAAACGACACATACAGATACACATATTATAAAACATATCAACCTACTTGCTGGAAGCGTGGAGGACATGGTTGGATTAGTATAACATCGGCTATTGAAAAATCTTGCAACTATTTCTTCTATGAAGTAGGAAGAAGAGTAGGAATAGATAATTTAGCAAAATATACAAAATATTTTGGATTAGGTGTTAAAACAGGAATAGAACTTTTAGGTGAAGAAACAGGAAAATTAAATGAAAGGCAAGAAGGAGTTACATGGAATCCAGGAGACACAATACAAGCAGCAATAGGACAGTTAAATAATCAATATACTCCTTTACAAATAGCTAAATACACAAGTATGCTTGCAAATGGAGGAAATGTAGTTCATCCAACTATTATTAAAGCTATTAAGAATGAAGATGGAACTGAAGTTCCAAGGGAAGAGTATGAGCAATACTTTAAAGAAGAATTTGGAATATCTGCTAGTGATGTAAATGATGATATTGCAATAGAACCAGAAAATTTAAAAGTTATTTTAAATGGTATGAAATCTGTTACAAGTGATACAGGAGGAACAGCCTATAAATACTTTAAAGATTTTAATATTGAAGTAGGAGGAAAAACAGGTTCTGCCCAAGTAGGTGAGCATAATGAAAAAACTCATGCATGGTTTATTGGATTTGCACCATTTGATGAACCTGAAATTGCAGTTGTTATATTCGTAGAAAATGGTGGACATGGTGCATATACTGCTGAAGCAGCAAGAGAAGTTATGGCACAATACTTCGGAATGAATCAAACAGATATTGAAGAAGATAATACAGCTAAACCTTATGTAGAAGTTAGAAATTAATATAAAAGCTAATATTATATATATAGATTATTAATTATAAACCAATACAAGCTCGCAACATAAAATAAGGAAGGAATGTGAAATAAATATGAAAAACTGTGTTAGTATTGTTTTAGGAACAGATGAGATAACATTAAAAATAAGTGAAACAGCAAAAGACAAAGAAGTAAAAGAGTGCTTAGAAGAAAAAATTCCAGAATTAAAGAAATTGTACAAAGATGAGAAAACACCAATATTTGTAACGGGAAAACTATTAAAAAATAGGCAAATGGATACAATAAAAAAAATGATACAAAAAGAAATTGATGTACAAGTAGAGTTTGATAGTCCAGATGTGCTAGGATTACATGGGATTCGAAAAGTATTTTCTCAGGAGATAGATTCATCAGAAACAAAGTTTTATAAAAACTCTATTCGTTCAGGGAAAAAAATAGAATTTGAAGGAAGCATAGTAATATTAGGAGATGTAAATGCAGGAGCTGAAATTATTGCTGGAGAAAACATAGTAGTATTAGGTAATTTAAGAGGATTAGCACATGCAGGTGCAAAAGGAAACAAAAAAGCTATAATAGCAGCAGGTAAAATAGATTCTCCTCAAATTAGAATATCAAACGTTGTAAAAGAAATGGAAAAAGAAGATATAGAAGAAACAAAAACATATGCATACATAAAAAATAACGAAATTGTTATGGAATAAAGTTTTAAAATAAACTTAAAAAGGCAAGTTTCGAAATACTCTAATTAGTAAATTATAATAAAATTATGATTTACTTTAAGTTAAGGGTGTATTTCAAAACTTGCCTTTTTATTATGTAAGAAAATTTGCTTAAAGATACTAATACAATGGTTTTAAGTTATAAATTATTAACTAAGTAATAATAATATTAGAGCAATAAATAAACTTTCATCTTTTACACCTTCTTTATATAAAAAGAAAATAATGCAAATAAGTAATATGTCATCGAAATATAAATTAATTCCAAAAAGCTGAAATATAGGAATATCATCATTACTTGAAATATGATTAGATTCAACATTTTCTTGTGCGTTTTTCTCATTTTTATGATATTGATAATTTTTATAGTATGAATCATTTTTATGATATGTATCATTTTTGTAATATTGATTATTCTCATATTGGCTGTTTGCAGGGGAATAGTGAGGAAAATTGTGATAGCCGTATCCATACCTAGAATACTGCCTAGCATACATATTTCCTAAGTAAGGATTATGAAATATCATTTTGTTTTTTCACCACCATTTTCATTAAAAGCTTCCATAATTTTTGTCATATTTAAAAGTTGTATATACTGCTCTACTTTAGACTTTCTACTTTCTTTTAAATAAGGCTTTAAAGAAAGCAACAAATTAGATCGTGGATCATTTTTACTTGAATTAATTTTATCCATAATAGATTTTATTTTTAATAAAGTATTTATATCTATATTTGGGCTAGAAGTACTTTCACTGTAATCGTTATTAATTTTATTATCATTAAAATTAAAGGAACTGGAGGCATTTTCATTAGTATTAGAAGTATTACTATTATTCGTAGAATTATTAGACATAAAAGCATTTAATTTTTCTTTTACATCACCAGGAATATTACCATTTTTAATCATATTACTTAAATTAGTAATAAAATCTGAATCCATCTAAACCCCTCCAAACTATAAATAAAATCTTGCTATTAATATATGCTTAAATATAAAAAATGTTACTATAAAAATAAATGATAGACTAATTTTTGTATAATTAAATCTATTCATTATAAACAAGGTTTTAATTTTATAACCTAGCTCAAAATCCGTAACTCCCCAAGACTTTTGCGTTTTTATAGGCGTATTTGTAATATAAATTTAATAAAAACATAAAAAATAGTAATATATTATTTTAAAAGTATAATTCCGTAAATATATTAATAAAATATTTAAATATATACAAGTTATTAATACATTGAAAATATTAGAAAAAATAGTAGAATAATATATAAATATATATAATAATGCCAGCACATAAATATTTTACATAAAATATTTATATTTTCTTGAAAAAGCTTGAAAAAAAGCGGAAAATGGCGTATAATAAAATTTAGAGTGTAAAACAAGAAAGTGGGAGGAAAATGACAATGAATCAAAAAATTTTAAGTAAAGTTTTAGCTACCATGTTAGTTGTAACGTTAACGTTTGCTAACTTCGTTTTATTAGGAGTATATGCAAGCAATATCTCATATGGAGCTGATGATACTTTAGAAAAACAAAACATTAAAACAAATAATGAAAATGTAGAGTTTGATGCTTATTTTAAAGACGAAAATGGGAACAAGCTACATTCTCTTAAACACGATTTTGATTCAGAAAATCAAAAAATTTATGTGTCAGTTCAAGTAAAAAAGGGATATTTGAAAAGCACTTCTATATTAATTAAAGGAGAAAATAATTCAGAAAGCAATTTTAAAGTTGTAAATACTGAAGAAGATTATAATTATATAGAAACAATTGATACTACTAATAATAAACTAACATTAAAACAATTAGACAGTGGAACACAAATTATTCTTGAAATTCCTATTATGGCATTAAAAGAATCAAACTATGATCTAAGTAATTTTAGTAAAATAAATGATATAAGCCTTAGTGGTTCATATACAGGAAACGACGGAAAGACAGTTTCAATAGAAAAAACAATAAAAGTAAAAAATGAATTAACAAAAACTGTTGAGCCTGTATTATCTCAAAACATTACAAAATTTATACCATATGAAGTAAAAGATCAAAAAGGAACAATTATCCAAACTGTTGTAACAGCTGGATTAAACAACAATAGCCTACCATTAAATGAAACATTACTACAAATAGAAGTCCCAACTATTAATGGAGAAAAACCAGATAGTGCATGGGTTACAGTAGATGATGATACGGTTAAATTTACAGAAGATAATTGGAAATATGATAAAGAAGAAGGAATTCTTACTATAAACGTAAAAAATGAAGCTTTAGATAATAAAGTAGTTTGGAACTTAGATAAAGCAAATGAATTTATTATAGGATATAAATATAATGAAAAAGTAGATGCAATTAATGCTGTTCAAAAGGCTTCATTAAATATTTCAGCTTACAGCAGTGAAGAAGTACAAGTTTCTACAGAAAATTCTTTAGAAATAAACCAAGAATCTAAATTAGGTGAACTTGTAAGTGTAGATATTACTAATTCTTTAAAAGAAATGGGAAAAGGTTCTTTGTATACAAAATCTAAAAAACAAACAGAATATGAAGAAAATATAAAAGTGCAAATTTCTAATATAGATTTAGTAGAAAAATTAGTAATAGATCAAAACATAAACTATTTTACAACAAATAATGAAGAAACATATTTATATACATCTGCAAATATTTTAAGAACAACAATATCTAAAGAAAACTTCGAAAAAATACTTGGAACAGATGGTAGCATTATAATTTATACTATAAGTGGAGAACAAATTGGAATTATAAACAATGAAACAGAAGTAGATGAACAAGGAAATTACGTTATAAATTATAATCAAGGTATAAATAATATAAAAATTGTAACAAGTAAACCAATAGCTGTTGGTACATTGGAATTTATACATACAAAAGCATTAAATGGAAAAACAGATTATACTAAAGCAGAAATAGCAAAATTTGCAACTCTTGTATCTGACGGAAATGCAAAAATATATTTCGAAGAAACAGAAATAGGAAAAGGATATAGTAGTACAAGTATAAATTTAGTAGAACCATCAACACAAATAGAATTATCTACAAGTACAAATACATTATCTACTGTTGTAGAAAATAAGAATGTAGAAATAAGAGTAATTTTAAAAACAAATAATATATCTTGTGACTTATATAAAAATCCAAGCATAGAAATAACTCTACCTAGTTACGTAGAAAAAGTTGAATTAACAGATTTAAAACTATTATTTGATGATGAACTTACAATAAAAGATTATACAATTACAAAAAATAGAGATGGACTATATGTAATACATATTAATATAACAGGAGAAGATACAAAATATAGCTCAGATGAAGTAGCAAAAGGGGCAAACATAGTAATAAATACAAATATTACATTAAAGAAATTAACCCCAACAAAAGAAGATTTATTACAAGCACGTGTAACAAATGAGAATTTAACAAATACAGAAACAAAAGTAAAAACAATTTCTAAGAAAGAATCAGTATATGCAGAAAGCATAATGAAAGCAGTAGCACCAGTAGGAGTAGTAGTAACAAATAGTATATCTGAATATAACAATGCTGGAGAAAGTGTAACATCAATAAGTGGAGAGGAACAAGTAGGAAAACTAGAAACGGTAGCAGAAAGTAAATCTGCGAAAGCTACAATAAATGTAATAAACAATTACAATAACAAAATAAATAATATAGTAATATTAGGAAGAATACCATCATCAGGAAATAAAAACACAATAACAAAAGAAGATTTAGGTTCAAACTTAAATACTATATTAAATAGTAGAATAGTATCTACAAATATAGATGAAAATAAAGTTACATATTATTATAGCGAGAATGCAGAAGCAACGAAGGATGTACAATTAGAAAGTAATAAATGGGTAACGAATCCAAGCAATTTAAATAATATAAAATCATATTTAATATTAATAAATAATTATGATATGGCAACAGGAGATTCAATAGAATTTTCATATGGAATAACAGTACCAGAAAATTTACCACATAACTTAAATACATATGGAATATATACAGTGTACTTTGATAATGTAAAAGGAGAAGAAACAATATCTGAATCTACAACAGCAACAAAAGTAGGATTAACAACAGGAGTAGGACCAGAATTAGAAGTAAAATTAACCCCTTCTTCAAATTCGGTAGAAGAAGGTAAATATATTGAATATATACTTTCTATAAAAAATGTTGGAAAAGTAGCAGCTAAAAATGTTAAGGCAAATGGTAGTGTAGTTCAAGGAGATAATACAGCTATTAAACTAGATGAAAATGTTTTTGATAGTATTGCAGTAGGTGAAACAGCAACTGTAACATATAAAGTAAAAGCTGTTGCAATGGAGAATGAAGGAGAAGAAATTAATATATCAGCTACAGTTAATGCAGATGATTTAGAAAAAGATATTGAAGTTACAGGAAAAACCGTAGTTTCACAAGGGTATTTAGATGTAACAATAGAAACCGATTACACAGAAAATATAAGAGAGAATGATGAAATTGTATATAATGTAGAAATTATAAATGCAAATCGTATTCAAAAAGATAATGTAGTAGTAACAGATGTATTACCAGAAGGAGTTACATTTATAAAAGCATCTGATGGCGGGGTTTATGATGAATCTTCAAGAACTGTAACATGGAATATAGGAACATTAAGATCTTTAAATATGGAAACTCTTTTTGTACAAGTAAGAATGAATACATTAGGTAAAAATGAAACTATAAAAACGATCACAAATAAAATGAAAATTAAATCCGATGTTATAAATTCCGAAACAGGTGAAACTACTACACGAGAAATAGAAACAGAAGCAGTAACATTGCAAATAACAAAACCACTTATTAAAGCTACTGGATATGTACAAAATGAACAAGTTGAAGTAGGCGATAGTGTAATATATCATTTAAGTATTAAAAATGAAGGTAGTAGTGAGGCATCATATATAAAAATAAACAGCACTGTACCAGAAGGATTAAGATTTGAAGAAGCTCAATATTCTATAGGAGAAATCACTAATACAACATCTGTTGGAAACAACAATCTTACTATAGACATACCAAAAATTTTAGCAGGACAAACAGCTGAAGTTACAATAAAAATGAAAGCTGAGGAACTAGAAGACGGAAATACAAGTAAAAAAATTACAAATGAATTTACAGTATCAGCAAGAGATATAGAAGAAACTATAAATTTAAATAACTTAAATGTTACTATAACACCAAGAACTACAGTTCAAGATCCTTCTAGCGGTGAAATTATAGAAAATGCACGTAGAATATCTGGTGTAGTTTGGATTGATGAAAATAAAGATGGTAAAAAAGATGCAAATGAACCTAGACTTGCAAATGTAAAAGTAACATTAATAGATTCTAAAACAGGAAAAATAGTAACAGATGTAACAACAGGAGCTAAAAAAGAACAAATAACTAACGAAAATGGTATTTATACTTTCTCAAACTTACTAGATGGTATATATATGGTAATTTTTGAGTATGATACAAGCTATTATGCATTAACAACATATAAAAAGGACGGCGTAAACTCAGACCAAGATTCTGATGTTGTTCTAGCTGATGCAGTTATAAACGGAGAGAATAAAAAAGTAGCAACAACAGATAAAATATCTTTAATAGCAAATATAGAAAATATAGATATAGGGTTAATAACGAATCCGCAATTTGATTTAAGTTTAGAGAAAGTAGTAAGTAAAATAACAGTACAGAATAATGCAGGAAATAAAGTAGTAGAGTATAAAGATGTAAGATTGGCAAAATTAGATTTAGCAGCAAAAACAATAAATAGTACAAATATAATAGTAGAATACAAACTAAAAATAACAAATGAAGGCGGAATAGCAGGGTATGCAAAGAAGATAGTAGATTATATACCAGATGGAATGAAATTCACATCAGAATTAAATAAAGACTGGTATCAATCTGATGCAAAAGAAAGTGGAAAAATATATAATGCAAGTTTAGCTAATACATTAATAGAACCAGGAGAAACAAAAGAAATAACATTAATACTAACAAAGAAGATAACAGAAGATAACTTAGGAATAATAAATAACAATGCAGAGATATATGAAAGTTATAACGATTTAGGAGTAACAGACATAGATTCAGAAGCAGGAAATAAATCACAAGAAGAAGACGACCTAAGTAGTGCAGATGTACTAGTAAGTGTAAAGACAGGAGAGGTGTATATGTATACAACACTAATTATAGTATGTGTAAGTATGTTAGGAGTAGGAATTTACTTAATTAATAAGAAAGTTTTATGGAAAATATAGAGAGAAAGGAGGTAATTTTTAATGAAACATAAATTTAGCAAGATAATTACAATTTTCATTATAATGTTAATAGCAATATTTACGTTAGAGATATCTTCAAATGCAGTAATAAGAGAAGGATTGATAAGACCAGACTTTGGAACAGGAGCAGGAGGAGATTCTGGTAATGCCAGCGGTACAATACAGGTTAGTAAAAGTGATGATAATTCAGAATTTAATGCGATAGATGTTGCTGATGATGGTAATTCATATATTGTTTATAGTGGTAGTGCAGGTGCAGATGGAAGAGGATTTAGCCCAATGATTTTAAATGGCCCTTGGGGTGATGCTTGGGTATTTTGTATCTCTCATGGTGCAGGATATAAAGCTACATACGCAAATGATCAATTAAATAATGCTTGGCATTATAGCGGAAGAGCTTATAGAGTAGAAAAAAAATATTGGGAATTAAATGAAGATACTAATACGTATGAATGGTGGGAAAATGCTAGTACTCTACAAGGAGGAGAAGATTGGGGTAAAAATCCAAAATTATTTACTATGGAATATAAAAATCCAAGAGAAATGCCTATTGAAGAAAACCAGGATGTTGGATACATTTTAAAATATGGAAAAACTACTAATGGGGAATATAATAGAAATACATCTGCACTTGCAATTTGGACTTCAGAAGCAAATAATGGTTCAAGTAAAGAGAATACAGAGTTAGGAAGAGAAGCGGTAGCATATAAAAGATTCTATGAACAAATACATAATAACAGTACACCTATTGCTGTTGCTTCAAATGCAACTAATGATATAGCTACTGCACCTATGACAATTGCTAATGGAATTGATAATTTTAAATTAACAATGAATAGAACAGATGCTAAAGTTGGTGTAAATCAAGCAGATAATTCATATATAGTGGGTCCATTTAATATTACATATCCGAACGGATATAATAATGGACAAAATAAATTTAGTTGGGTTTCTAAAATAATAGCTATAACAGATAATGGTGAGCAACCAGTAAGTATACTTTTAGAAAATGGTAAAGATGTTACTAATGATATAGTAAGAAATGGTTCTCAGTCATTAAATAATGTAAATTTTTATATTAAGTTTAAAGATGCTAGTGCAACAAAAGTAACATTTAAAATTGAAATGGGATATATTGAATCGTTCGATGCAGATTTGCAAGTGTATACTGGAACAAGATATCAATGGTATTATAACCAGTATGAGTGGAAATGTACAGAAGGTATAGATATTATTGATAAAGATACTGGAATACATGTATATTGTCCTCCACATAGTACTAGTGTTCATCCAAAACAACCACATGATCGAGACGATAATGGACATTGTGACGAGGATCTTGCAGACGAGTGCCATACTAGAGACGAATATTATGCCCATTCTTATGATACAGTAGACGTAGTATGCAATGGAAAAGTAGAACCAACAAATAATGGTGGAAAAAATACGATGTATAAGTGTAGTGAATGTGGTCAGGTTTTTGATAATATACCTGCTACTCATAATCGTGAGGAACAAGTAGATTGTATTCATGTGTCATATGGACCTTGTGAATGTGTTCCTGGAGATATGGTGTGTACGCAAGCAGAATATATTGTAACTAAAAAAGAAGTTGGAGGAAAAATCCAAGATATGATGCATGTAAGACGTATAAAATGGCAAGATGAAGAAACATATGAATGGCAAGATGATTATGTGCGTGAAATAGATAAAACAACTTCACTAGAAGTAAGTTTTGATTTACTTATAGAAATAGGAGGAACAGTATTTTTAGATCAAGATCAAGGAAAAGCGAACCAAGGAAATAACATATTAGATAATAATGAACAATTAGCTGGAGTAGAAGTAAGACTATATAATCAAAATAATACATTAATTGGAATTAAATTAACAGATGGTAACGGACATTACATATTTGAAAATTTAAATCCGTTAAATAAATACTATGTATGTTTTACATATAATGGAATGCTATATACAAATGTAGAATATAATCCTTTTGGCGCAAATACATCAAAAGCAATAGAAGATGCACAAGGAAATGGCGGAAACAGATCAAGCTTTAATAGTAAGTTTTCAGAAATTAGATCATATCCACAAAGTTATCAATCATCAGGTGGATTTAACAAAACCTATTACCAAGAAGAAGTTGCGGATTTATTTAAAGCAGTGGCTAGTGCAGTTGTAAGCTGCAATGGTGATGAAAATCAAGCATATCAAAGCGTTGGTGGCGATAGTTCAATGGTGCAATTTGTTGCAGATTGTAGAATTAATAGCTACACTGTGAAGACATATCCACCAGAACAGTACACAATAGATTCTACAGGACATAGTATGGCAGGAACTTATTTTAAACCTATATATAATGAAAATAATGAAGATGATATGCACCATGTAAATCAAGGTATTAAATCTAGACCAACATTTGATTTAGCTTTATATAAAGATGTATTAAAAGCAGATGTAAGTATAAATGGAAAAACAGAAACATATACATACAATGCAAGAAAAGATAGAGCTGGAGCGGGATTCCAATTAGGAATAAATGAAGATGACTATTTAACAAAATTAAGAGATAAATATATTAATAATACAAATATAAGCATAAACAATACAGCACCACAGAACTATGATGGAATTGAAAACTATACACAAGAAATGAGAACAGAGGAAATAATAAATGGAAATAATAGTAATGCAAACATAAACCCATCTAAGTTGTATAGTGAAGATAAAAATTATGCATGGAGAGATATAAACAGTAGTTTAACTGATCAAGATAAACTAAAAATAATAGTAACATATAAATTAGGAATAAGAAATCAATCTAGTGTAAGAGGTTCTGTAACAGAAATAGCAGATTACTATGATAGCCATTATGATTTCGTAGGAGCATTTGTAGGAGATGAAAATGGAAACAAAACAGGAAATGTAACAGCAAGTCCTACATCAATGTATGGTGGTAGTACACATATGGGTGTTGCAAGTGGATATACAGCAATATACTTAAGACCAACTGAGCAAATATTAGATGATGGACAAACACAATATGTATTTGTACAATTAAGTTTAAGAGACCCAGAAGGTACATTAGTAAGAGCAGGATTACCAAGCGGAGATAAACTAGAAACATACAACTATGCAGAAATAAACGGATATAAAACATATGGAATAGGCAATAATGGAGCATCAGAAGGATTAATAGATAGAGATTCAAAAGCAGGAAACTTTGACCAATCAAATTTTGTTTCAAATGGAAATACAGCTTCAATAGAAGATGATACAAACCGTGCCCCAACATTTATATATTCTATTAGAAACTCAAGAACAATAGAAGGAACAGTATTTGAAGATAGTATAGTTTCAGTAAATGATGCAAAATTAGTAAATACCAACCAAGAAAGATATGGAAATGGAACATTAGATAATGGAGATAAGAAAATAAAAGACATAAAAGTAGAATTAATAGAAGTAAAAAACGGTATGATGATAGTACGTCAAACAACATATACAGATGAAAATGGATGGTATGGATTTGGAGCATTTGTTCCAGGAGATTATGTAATAAGGTTCACATATGGAGAAAGAAATGAAACAGCATTAACCACAACCTCAGCATATCAAAAAGGAGTAAATGATACATCATATAATGGTCAAGATTACACATCAACAGGATACGCAACAAAGAGCCCATTTGAGACATTACAAGATCAAAATTGTACTATAGATAGTATATTAAAAGACACATATACAGCAAATAATGCAATGTTGGGAAGTGAAGAACAAGCAGTAACTGTACCACAAACACAAAAGCTTTCAAAATATGTAAATGATAGTTATTATTGGTATTCAGATGGAAGCATAGGAGGAAAATCAGATGCTAAGGAAGATGAAGCAAGACGTACAGAAATAACGAAATATACAGAGAGTGAATATGGAAGAGGAATAGTAAATCATAAAGCAGAAGTATTTAACTCATTCATAAACCAAGAAGAATTACGCAAAGGAAACTTCGATATATATAACCAAGCACAACCAATGAATGAAGCAAGTGATACATATGAAAAAAATGAAGAGTTAGTATCTGAATTAGAAAGAAGAACATATGGATATGCATATACAGCAATAATGCCAATAGAAGTAGAATATGTAACAAGAAGTACAGATCATGCAACTGATAATAAAATAACAGGGGTAGATTTCGGATTAGTAGAAAGACCAAAAGCATTATTA
Source organism: uncultured Clostridia bacterium (assembly GCA_947626205.1). Taxonomy (GTDB): domain Bacteria; phylum Bacillota; class Clostridia; order TANB77; family CAG-508; genus RGIG8482. Next base: position 13,085 of record CANQRO010000002.1, on the reverse strand, counting down.
ACCCTAGACCAAGATGTATCACATATTAAAGTAACATTAACAGATGGAACAGTATTATATGATACAGGAACAGCAGTAGAAAACTTACAATGGATAGCAAAAGGAGATAGATCAAGATACGATAAGAAAGAACTTATAAATATTATATTATCAGACGAATTGCTAAGTGGGGCAAAAATAGAAATAACATACGATATAACAGTAACAAATAATAGTGAAAAAGGAATAGGAAATTCAAGAGCAGCAACAATATTAGACTATGTAGCAAACAATTTAGTATTCGATTTAAACAATAATAATGATAGCAATGGAAATGCATTATGGGATGTAGTAAAAGTAGCAGATGTACAAACAAATAGTAAAGCAACATATGTAAATAACGATCTTGGAACAAATAATTTAAAACAAGTAGACTTAAGTACACAAAATACAATATTAAGAGCAAGTAGCACAAACCCATTAGTAACAACAACATTAAAACCAGGAGAAAGTGTAACAACGCAATTAGTATTAAATAAAGTGTTATCAAATGGAGCAACAACAGATGACTTAGCATATACAAACTTGGGAGAAATAACAGAAATACATAACGACCAAGGAAGATATGATAGAGGAGCAATACCAGGTAACCAAGACATAAGTGTACAACCAAGAGAGCATGATACAGCTGGAGCAAGTAGATATGTAGAAACAGATTTAATAACATACCCATCAGATGGAGAAGTTATAGTAACACCACCAACTGGAGAAGAAAACAATATAAGTTATATATACATTATTGTAGGAATAACAGCAACTGCAATACTAGCTATTGGTATAGTGTTAATTAAGAAATTTGCTATTAAGAAATAACATTAATAAAATTCTTTAGATAAGATAAAAATGAACCCAAATTATTAAACTAATGTTTAATGAAGAGGGTTCATTTTATTACTTCAAAGCTTTTTATTTTAACGTTTTTAAGTAAATTTATTTGCTTTTTTATTTCTTATTTTATTAATATAAAGATTTATTTATAAAATATTAAAAAATTTTTTGAATAAATCTATTGCAAAATTGGATAATATAGTCTATGATAAGAAAATAGTAATAAGAAGGGAGATATCTATGGCAGATAAATTAATTATTGTAGAATCACCAGCTAAAGCTAATACCATTAAAAAATTCTTAGGTGGTAGTACAAAAGTAGTGGCTTCTATGGGACATATTAGAGATTTACCAAAATCTAAAATGGGAATTGATATCAAACATGATTTTGAACCTGAGTATATAAATATAAGAGGAAAAGGCGAGCTAATAAAAAGCTTAAAAAAAGATGCTGAAATTGCTAATAAAGTATATTTAGCAACTGACCCTGACCGTGAAGGAGAAGCAATAGCATGGCATTTGGCACATATTTTAGGAATAAATGAAGAAGATAAGGTAAGAGTTACTTTTAATGAAATAACAAAAGGTGCTGTTCAGGAGGCCATGAAAAAACCTAGAAAAATAGATATGAATTTAACAGATGCACAACAAGCAAGAAGAGTATTAGATAGAATAGTAGGTTATAAAATTAGCCCAGTTTTATGGAAAAAAGTAAGAAGAGGATTATCTGCAGGTAGAGTGCAATCTGTAGCTGTAAAGCTAATAGTAGATAGAGAAGAAGAAATTGAAAAATTTATTCCAGAAGAATATTGGAATATTTATGCTACTTTAAAAGAAGAAAAAACAAAGAAAACATTCGAAGCAAAATTCTATGGTAAAGGTAATAAAAAGCAAGAGCTTCATTCAAAAGAAGAAGTAGATGAAATATTAAATAATTTAAAAGATGTTTCATATGTTGTTGAAGAGATAAAAAAGGGAGAAAAGAAGAGAACTCCTGCACCACCTTTTACTACAAGTACAATGCAACAAGAAGCATCAAGAAAATTAGGCTTTACATTAAAAAAGACAATGAGTGTTGCGCAAGGATTATATGAAGGTGTAAAACTAGAACAAGGAACAGTTGGTTTAATAACTTATATGAGAACCGATTCAACTAGAATTTCAGAAGTGGCAAGAAAAGCAGCAAAACAACATATAATAAGTGTTTATGGAAAGGAATATTATAATAACCGTTACTATAAAACTGGAAAAGATGCACAAGATGCACACGAAGCAATTAGACCAACATATGTAGAAATTACACCAGAGTCAATAAAAAGTTCTTTAACATCAGACCAATATAAGTTATATAAATTAATATATAACCGTTTTATTGCAAGCCAAATGGAACAAGCAATATTTGATACAATGAATGTAAGTATTGATGCAAATGGTTATACTTTCAAAGCAAATGGACAAAACTTAAAATTTAAAGGCTTTATGGTATTATATGTAGAGGGAAATGACCAAGAAGTAGAGGAAGAAAATACAAATTTACCTCCATTAGAAGAAAAAGACAAATTAAAAAATGAAAAAATAGAGCCAAAACAAAGTTTTACAGAACCACCAGCAAGATACACAGAAGCAAGTTTAGTAAAAGCATTAGAAGAAAAAGGTATTGGTAGACCAAGTACGTATTCTCCAACAATTACTACTATTTTAGAAAGAAGATATATTGAAAAATCTCAAAAGCAACTTATTCCAACAGAACTTGGAAGAGTAGTAAATAAACTACTAATAGAAAATTTTGGAGATGTTATTAATGTAGAGTTTACTGCCAAAATCGAAAATGAATTTGATCAAATAGCTGAAGGAAATAAGAAATGGAAAGAAACAATAAGAAGTTTTTATGCACCATTTGAGAAAACGGTTGAAAGAGTAGAAAAAGAATTAGAGCATGTAGAATTAGTAGAAGAAGTTTCTGATGTACCATGTGAAAAATGTGGAAGAATGATGGTAGTAAAATACGGTAGGTATGGTAAATTTTTAGCATGCCCAGGATATCCAGAATGTAAAAATGCGAAACCATTAGTAGAAACAATAGATGTGCCATGCCCAAAATGTGGTGCAAAAGTACAAGTAAGGAAAACTAAGAAAAGAAGAAATTATTATATTTGTGAAAACAATCCAAAATCATGTGACTATATTTCATGGAATAAACCAAAAGTTGGAGAAATTTGGAACCCAGAAGAAAAACCAAAAATACAGACAACAAGGAAAAAATCAAATACAGTAAAGAAAAAAAGTACAGCAAAGAAAACTACCCGTACAAAGAAAAAAAGTAAATAACAATAAAAATTTTAAAATATCATATTTTGAATTATGTTATTAAAAAATAAAACATAGTTTAAAGTATGATATTTTTAATATAAAAGTTTATGACTATACATATTTTAACATATACACTTTATTTTTTTGTAAATTTACCTTTTAAAACTAAATAAACTGTGATATAATATTACATTATATTTTTAAAAATAGGAGTTACGAAATAGCCCATGTATATTAATCAAACAGTAGCGAAGGAAATATATAATGAAGCAGGAGAAGAACGTTTAAAAAAAGCAAAGGAATATGTTAAACAGAGAAAAGTAGATGTTCAAAATATATATTATGAAAATATGAATAACTTTACATTTAATTCAATTGTAAATGGTAAAGCAGGTAAATATAAAGTTTCTCTTTCAGTAAAAAATGGAGAGTTAGAACACTGTTCTTGCGAATGTGAAGATTATCATGTACATTATGCAGCTTGTAAGCATATTGTAGCTACTCTTTTAGAAATAGATGGAAATGTTAAATATAATGAAATGATGTATACTGGTAAAAAAATAGAGAAACACACTGAATTTAAAGATTTAATTAATACATTCTATGAAGGTGAAATGAATGAAATTGAAAATGAACCACAAAAGATTCAAATAGCAAAATTAGACACTAATATTAAAATAATACCTAAACTAATATTAGATGATTATAGTAAAAATTTAAGTGTAGAATTTAAAATTGGAACAGATAAGCAATTATATAAAATAAAAGACCTAACAGAATTTTATGATTGTATGCTACAAAAGGAAGTTCATAAATATGGTGCTAAATTACAATTTTTACATGATGAATCTTCTTTTGGCGAAGAATATAGGCCATTATTACACTTCATTATGAAGAATGCAGAAATTATAAAATACGTAAATAGTAATACGAATAGCCTATATAGGTATTATGGAAAAGTATTAAATACTTCTTGCATTATATTAAGCAATACTTTATTAGATGAATTTTTTGAAATCTTAAAGGGAAAGCAAATATTAATAGAAAAAGCATATTCTTTATATGAAATTACATTTATAGATGATAATCCCACAATACAATTTGACCTAAAAAAAATAAGTGCAAATCAATATAAATTAATTTGCAACATAGATACACATGCTACATATGAGATCTTACAAGGTAAAAATTATACTTATTTCTTAACTAATGAATCATGTTATAAGTGCAATAATAATTTTAAAAATACTACCTTAAAATTATTAGATGTATTTAAAAGAAATTATACAAGTGAAATAAAGTTTTCAGGAGAAGAATTATCACAGTTTTTCTCAATTGTACTACCTAAAGCAAAAGATAGCATAGTATTAGATAATATTTCTAAAGAAGAAATTGAAAAATACATGCCAGAAAAATTAGGCGTAAAATTGTTCTTAGAATTTAATGATAAAAATTATATTATAGCAAAAATAAAATTTTGTTATGGAACAAAAGAGTTTAACCCATTAAATGAAAATCCACAAATTCCACGAAGTGTTTTAGATGAAGTAAATGCTTTAAATATGTTTAGAAAAACAGGATTTAAGCTAGATAAAAAAAATGCAGAATTTGTACTGGTAGAAGATGATAAAATTTATGAATTTTTATCTGAAGATATTAATGAATATATGCAAAAATTTGAAGTGCTAGCAACAGAAGATTTTAAACAAAAACAAATTAAAAAACCAAAACTTACATCATTAGGAGTAAAAGTAGAAAATAATTTATTAACAATAGACCTACAAAATATTAATTTTGATAAAGATGAGCTTAAAGAAATTATAAGTAAGTATAATTTAAGAAAAAAATATTATAGGTTAAAAAATGGAGATTTTTTAAATTTAGAACAAAGTGAAGATATAGAATTTTTATCAAATTTAATTTCTGGAAGTGAAATTAGTTATAAAGAATTAGAAATAGGAATAATAAAGCTTCCTAAGTATAGAACTTTATACTTAGATAAAATATTGCAGAAAATGAAAAATACTACTGTAAATAAAAATAGTAGTTATAAAAATATAGTAGGAGATTTAGCAGATACTTTCAATATAGAAGAGATAAAAATACCCAAAAGTATGGAAAGTATATTAAGACAGTATCAAAAAATAGGTTTTAGATGGCTTAAAACATTGGATGATTATCAATTTGGTGGAATACTAGCAGATGATATGGGACTTGGAAAAACAATTCAAATTTTAGCATTAATATTATCATATAAGGAAAGTAAAAATGAGGAGAAGAAACCAATTATGGTAGTATGTCCAAGTTCTCTAAGCTTAAATTGGAAAGCAGAAGCCGAAAGGTTTGCTCATAAAATTGATGCCATGGTTATTGGAGGAAGTGCTGCTAATAGGAAACGTCAAATAGAACAAATTCCAAAAGTAGATGTTGTAATTACTTCATATGATTTATTAAAAAGAGATATAGAGCTATATAAAGAGTATAATTATGAATTTAGATATATAATAGCAGATGAAGCACAATATATGAAAAATAGTAATACTCAAAATGCAAAAGTGATGAAGGAATTACGAGCCGTAACAAGATTCGCTTTAACTGGCACGCCAATTGAAAATTCATTATCTGAATTATGGTCTATTTTCGATTTTCTAATGCCAGGATATCTATTTTCATATAAAAAATTTAAGGAAAATTTTGAAATACCTATAATAAAAGATGAAGATACAGAAAAGATGAATAAATTAAGAATGCTAATAGAGCCATTCATATTAAGGAGAACCAAGAAGGAAGTTTTAACAGAGCTTCCAGATAAAACTATTACTATTTTAAACAATGAAATGGAAGAAGAACAACAAAAAATTTATTTATCGTATTTAGCACAGGCAAAAACAGAGATTCAAGAACAAATTGAGGGAGTAGGGTTTGAAAAAAGCCAAATTCAAATTTTAGCATTGTTAACTAGGTTAAGACAAATATGTTGCCACCCAAGTTTGTTTTTATCAGATTATAAAGGAGAATGTAGCAAATTAAACCAGTGTATAGATCTTATAAAAAATGCAATAGCAAGTGGGCACAAAATATTAGTATTTTCTACATATACTACTATGTTTGAGTTTATAGAAAAGGAATTAAAAAAGGAAAAAATCAACTATTTTAAATTAACAGGGCAAACAAAGGTAAATGAAAGAATTGGATTAGTAGATGAATTTAATCAAAACCCAGATATAAAGGTATTTTTAATTTCACTAAAAGCAGGAGGAACGGGATTAAATTTAACTGGAGCAGATATGGTAATACACTATGATCCATGGTGGAATTTATCTGCAGAGAACCAAGCAACAGATAGAGCATATCGTATAGGACAGAAAAACAATGTACAAGTATATAAGCTAATAACTAAAAATTCTATAGAAGAGAAAATATATGAATTGCAAGAAAAGAAGGCAAAATTAATTGATGATGTGCTAGATACAAAAACTTCATTTATTAGTAAACTTTCTAAAGAGGATGTTATGAAGTTATTTGAGTAATAAAATTGAAACTTATATATGGTTATGGCAAAAGTTAAACAATTGATTGAAATATCAAATATCATAGCACAGCTCTAAAATGCATTAAAGAACGAAAATGAATTAAAAAGCTAAATAGCTTTATGCTAGTCCTTGTGGCAATACCAATACCACAAGGATTTTTCATTTTCAAATATTGTATTAATAAGCAACATGTGATATAATAATTAGGATTTCTTAGGTGAAATCATTAGAATATTCATAGAAAGGAGAATCTTTAAGATGAAACACATCAAGACTCTTGCAACGAGAGATTTCAAGCAATCTATGAAAAAAGGTGGCTGTGGCGAGTGCCAGACCTCCTGCCAGTCTGCTTGTAAAACATCCTGTACAGTGGGCAATCAATCCTGCGAACAGATGAAAAAGTAGGCTAAAAGTTCTAAGCGAGTGGTATAGAAAGTTTTTACCGCTCGTTTTTAAAATAAATTAAAGGAAGAAATGTAATGGAAAAAGAAGTAATTGTTATAGGTGGAGGTTTAGCTGGGTGCGAAGCGGCATATCAAATTGCTAAAAGAGGTATAAAAGTAAAACTATATGAAATGAAACCCAAAAAATTTTCAGAAGCGCATTCAAATGAAAATTTAGCAGAAATTGTATGTAGTAATTCATTTAAATCCAATTTACATACCAATGCTTGTGGTTTATTAAAAGAAGAATTGCGCTTGCTAGATTCTTTGTTAATTAAATGTGCGGATAAAACAAGTGTGCCAGCAGGGCAAGCATTAGCGGTAGATAGAGATAAATTCGCAGAGTTAGTTACCAAAAGTATAAAAGAAAATTCTAATATAGAAATAATTAACGAAGAATACTTTGGAGAAGAATTAAATTCTTATAATCAAAATAAAGAAAAGATACAAAATAGTTATTTAAATAATAACGAGAACTTAGAAAATAGGAATGAAAGTTTAGAAAAAAGCAATAAGATTATAGTAATAGCAACAGGACCATTAACTTCAGATACTTTGGCTAAAAATATAGCAAAACTAACAGGAGAAGATAGGCTATATTTTTATGATGCAGCAGCTCCTATAGTAACTAAAGAAAGTGTGGATATGAATATTGCTTTTTTTGGTAATCGTTATGAGCAAGAAAGAGAAAAAGATGAAGAGTTAGAAGAATGGAAAAAAAGATTAAATAATTTAGAAGCAAGCTATATAAATTTACCAATGAACAAAGAGGAATATGAACAGTTCTATAATGAATTAGTATCAGCAGAAGTAGTAACTTTACATGAATTTGAAAAAAAAGAAATTTTTGAAAGTTGTATGCCTATTGAAATAATGGCAAAAAGAGGTATAGACACTTTACGTTTTGGACCATTAAAACCAGTTGGATTTACAGATTTAAGAACAGGAAAACACCCATATGCACTAGTACAATTAAGACAAGATGATATAAATGCTACACTATATAATTTAGTAGGATTTCAAACCAATTTAAAATTTGGAGAACAAAAAAGAATATTTTCGAAAATACCAGGATTAAAAAATGCTGAATTTGCAAAATATGGAGTAATGCATAGAAATACATATATTAATTCTAGCATATTGCTAGATAATACATATTGTTTAAAGAAAAATACTAATGTTTATTTTGCAGGTCAAATTACTGGAGTAGAGGGCTATGTAGAATCTATTAGCTCTGGAATGGTAGTTGGAATAAATGTTGCAAATAAAATAAAAGGAAATGAAAAGATAGAATTTCCAATAAATACAATGATAGGAGCATTAGCTAATTATATTTCAAATCCAAGTACAAATTTCCAACCTATGAATGCAAATTTTGGAATATTACCAAGTTTAGATGAAAGTATAAGAGATAAAAAAGTAAAATATAGCAAATTAGCAGATAGAGCAATAGAGGAATTAAAAAGTACTTATAAAGATATTATAATTAAGCAATAAAAAATAAAAAAATTAAATTCTTAAAAAGTTCATTCCATAACCTTAAGTAAGGTAAAATAGGAGGTATAATAAACTAAAAATTATGTTATTATTTTACTAAAATATTACAATTATGTTAATTTTTTATAAAAAAGCGATAAATTTACATAAAGTTATTGCTTTTTTTGCTTTTTCGTGCTAAAATAAACATAAGTATGGTTTTACCACATTAGGTAAAATGGAAGGAGAAAAAATATGGAAGAATTATTAGAAAAATATAATAGCAGTAAAGAGGAATTAGAAAGAATTGATAAGGAATTGTTCTTTGCAATAAACTTTGGCTTACAAAAAGCAGGAGAAGAGTTAGAACAAACAATAAAAGAGTTTGGAGAACACACAATGAACGATTATGAAAGAGAAGTAATTGAAGAATGTAAAAAAAGAGTTAAAGAGCAAGAAGAAAAAATTGCCAATTTACAAAAAAATGCTGATGAAATTAAAAACAATATGGAACATCTTGCAACAGACAAAAATATCACTACATTAACAATTTCAATTAGAGATTTAGATAAGCAAATACAATTAAAAAATATGGATTTAAATAAGGTAGAACTAGAATTACAAGAATTTTACATGAAAGATGATCAAGAAGGAAAATTATTTCAAGACTTTTATAATAGAAAAGATGCAATTAGAAAAGAAATAGAAGAATTACAAAGCAAAAGAGATCAAGTTAATGAAGTTCTTGAAACATTTAAAAAAGTAAGAGATAAATACCTAAGAGTAGTAGACAATAAATATGTAGAATATGAAAAATATGTAGAATTAAATGCAGATTCTGCTTTAGAACAACCAACAGTAGAAGTAACAGAAAATGAAGTAGATAAAGCAGAAAGCGAAGCTCCTCAAACAAAAACATCAACAGAAGAACCAAGAATAAGTATTGTATCAGGACCAAAAGAAATCGAACAAAAAGAAGGTAAAGTATCTGAAACAGGAAAAGAATCTTCTCAAACAAAGACATCAACAGAAGAACCAGGAATAAGTATTGTATCAGGACCAAAAGAAATCGAACAAAAAGAAGGTAAAGTGCCTGAAACAGGAAAAGAATCTTCTCAAACAAAAACATCAACAGAAGAACCAAGAATAAGTGTTGTACCAGGATCAAAAGAAACTGAACAAAAAGAAGGTAAAGTGTCTGAAACAGGAAAAGAATCTTCTCAAACAAAAACATCAACAGAGAAACCAAGAATAAGTGTTGTACCAGGATCAAAAGAAACCGAACAAAAAGAAGGTAAAGTGTCTGAAACAGGAAAAGAATCTTCTCAAACAAAAACATCAACAGAGAAACCAAAAATAAATACGGTACCAAAATCAAAAGAAACCGAACAAAAAGAAGGTAAAGTGTCTGAAACAGGAAAAGAATCTTCTCAAACAAAAACATCAACAGAAGAACCAAAGGAAAACAACTATTATTTAATTGACATAGGTAGACGTGCTGAAATAAGAATAGGCGGCTATACTTGCAAACTAGGAAAAGATGTTGTTACTTCAGGAATAAGAATGTCTGATGAATATCTAATGGATAAATTAGAAGAAAATTCAGCTATAACTAGAGAAAATAAAGAATTAGTTAGAGAAGCTATAAAGAATAAAGTAATAGACTCTGTAGTTGTAAATGCCATATTAACTTACGGTCAAATTGATAAATGTGAAGAAAGAGCAAAAAGTATACTAAAAATTTACTGCAAACAGTGCTTAAGTAAAACAAAAGATAGAGTAGGAATCGGCTATGATCAAAAAGATTTATCAAAAACTAATATATTTGCTAATCTTTTCAAAAAAGAAGTAAATCAAAGTGAAAAATTTGCTATTATGGAAAGAGGAAGAATTGCTGAAAGATATGGTTTTGGTAAATTAACAGGAGAAGTTAAATATTCTATAGCTAGTAAAATAATGTCTTGGATTAAAAGAGAACCATTAAAAAGATTACCAAGTATAGAAGAACAACATGAAGCTGCACTTGCATATAATGCATATAGAGATGTTGATAAACAATTCTTAAAAGACATAAGAACAAAAGAAGCAAGATATCATGATTTACTTGATAAGAGTGGAAATAGCAAATTATCAAAAGACGAAATTGAAGAACTTGAAAAACTAGAAATAGAAATTGCAGATAAAACAGATAAAGAAGTTATTGAACGTAGAAAAGCAGATGATGTTAGAAACAATATTCAAAATATGAATGAAACAACTCATAAAGAATATCATGATTTAGCAAAAAGTCAAGAAAAACAAGATAATGAAAATAGCCTATAAAATAAAATAAAAGAATACCTCAAATGTTTAAAAAATAACATTTGAGGTGATTTTTTTGTTGACATTTTTTAATATGCATGATATAATATCTCCGTTGCTTTACAACGCACTATGCGTTGTAACTGTAACAATTTTATTGTAATAAAAATGAAATAATTTTAAGGAGGTGAAATTTAAGTGCCAACAATTAATCAATTAGTAAGAAAAGGAAGAAAAACAAGTACTACAAAATCAACAGCACCAGCATTACAACATGGTTATAATTCTAGAAAGAAGGTACAAACAGATTCTAGAGCACCACAAAAAAGAGGTGTATGTACAGTAGTAAAAACTGTAACTCCAAAGAAGCCAAACTCAGCTTTAAGAAAAGTTGCCAGAGTTAGACTTTCAAATGGTTACGAAGTTACTTCTTATATTCCAGGTATTGGACACAACTTACAAGAGCATAGTGTTGTTCTTATAAGAGGAGGTAGGGTAAAAGATTTACCAGGTGTTCGTTACCATATTATAAGAGGAACATTAGATACAGCAGGTGTAAAAGACAGAATGCAAGCTCGTTCGAAATACGGAGCTAAAAAACCAAAAAAATAAAATAGTTTAGTTTTTGGAAAAAGTTAGTGCATGTAATTCTTACTAAACTTAAGGTACTTAAATTTAGAATAGATTTATAGCACTATGCGGAAAGGCTTAAAGCTTTTCAGAGTAACTTTAGGTATTTTATAAATATCTATTATGCAAGATAAAATGAGGTAAAAGAGCCTCTTAATATCATAAAAAGGAGTGAAGAATAGTGCCAAGAAAAGGATTTATAGCAAAAAGAGATGTTTTACCAGATCCAATTTACAATAGCAAAATTGTAACAAAATTAGTAAATAATATTATGTTAGATGGTAAAAAATCAGTTGCTCAAAAAATAGTTTATGATGCATTTGATATCATAAAAGAAAAAGAGCAAAAAAATCCACTAGAAGTTTTCGAGCAAGCATTAGAAAATGTAATGCCTGTTCTTGAAGTAAAAGCAAGAAGAGTTGGTGGTGCAACATACCAAGTACCACTAGAAATTAAACCAGAAAGAAGACAAACTTTAGGTTTAAGATGGCTTGTTACTTATGCTAGAAATAGACATGAAAAAACAATGTCAGATAAATTAGCTGGAGAAATCATAGATGCAGTTAATGGAAATGGTGGAGCATTTAAGAAGAAAGAAGATACACATAGAATGGCAGAAGCAAATAAAGCTTTCGCACATTATAAATGGTAAAATTAAATTATACTTTAGATGAGGAGGAAAATAAATTGGGTAAAAGACAAGTCTCATTAGAGATGACCAGAAATATAGGTATTATGGCTCATATTGATGCTGGTAAAACAACAACAACTGAAAGAATTCTATTTTATACTGGTAAAACTCATAAAATAGGTGAAGTTCATGAAGGTGCAGCAACAATGGACTGGATGGCTCAAGAGCAAGAAAGAGGTATTACAATTACTTCTGCTGCTACAACAGCTTTCTGGTTAAACCATAGAATAAACATTATCGATACTCCAGGTCACGTTGACTTTACGGTTGAAGTACAAAGATCTTTAAGAGTATTAGATGGTTCAGTTACTGTATTTTGTGCAAAAGGTGGAGTTCAGCCACAATCTGAAACTGTTTGGAGACAAGCTGACAAATATCATGTTCCAAGAATGGCATATGTTAATAAAATGGATATAACAGGTGCTAATTTCTTAGGATGCGTTGCACAAATGAAAGAACGTTTAAATGCAAATGCTGTTCCAGTTCAATTACCAATTGGAGCAGAAGACAATTTCAAAGGAATTGTTGATTTAATAAAAATGAGAGCATTTATTCATAAAGATGATTTAGGAAAAGAAATTGAAGAACAAGATGTTCCAGCTGATATGTTAGAGGAAGCTAAAAAATATAGAAATCTAATGATTGAAGCTGCTGCAGAGCAAGATGATGAATTAATGATGAAATATTTAGATGGAGAAGAACTAACGGAGGAAGAAATTAAGAAAGGAATTCGTAAGGGTACAATTAATAATAATATTGTTCCAGTATGTTGTGGTTCTTCATATAAAAACAAAGGTGTTCAAGAATTATTAAATGCAGTAGTAGATTTTATGC
>CANQRO010000001.1 GCA_947626205.1 uncultured Clostridia bacterium | reverse complement strand
TAACTGACTTGTTAGCATTGTCTAAATTTGATAATAATCAAATGCAACAACATAAAGAAGAATTTGATTTAGGAGAACTAGTAAAAAATTGCCAAGAAAAATTACAATTGGAATTTAATAAAAAGAAACATCAAACTGAATGCTTTGTAACTGCAAATGTTCCAAATGTTTATGCAGATAAAGATGGAATAGAAAGAGTTGTATTAAATATTTTAACTAATAGTATTAAATATACAAAAGAAGGCGGACATATAAAAATATATGTAGGTTTTGTATATAACGATGCGTATATTAAAGTAATAGATAATGGAATAGGAATTCCAGAGGAAGATTTAAGTAGAATTTTTGAAAGATTTTACCGTGTAGATAAAGCTCGTACTAGGGAAATGGGAGGTACTGGACTTGGACTTTCAATTGCAAAAGAAATTCTAGATAGAAACAATGGAACAATAGATATAAAAAGTGAACAAGGAAAAGGAACAGAGGTAGTTATAAGAATTCCAACAATATTAACAAGAAAAATAGAAAAACATATTAAATAAAATGTTTTTGTATTGATAAATTAATAAAATTGCTATATAATATGTAGAGTTATAGAAGGAGATTCGAAATGAGTGAGGAAAAAAAGGCTTTAATAAAAGAAATTTTAGAATGGGTAGGTTGCATTATAATTGCATTAGTTCTTGCAATTTTAGTACGTTATTTTATTGGGGCACCAACTGTAGTACAAAATTCATCAATGTATCCAACTCTTATAGAAAATCAAAGATTAATATTGAATAGAACAATAAAAATAGGAAATCAATTACCAAATCGTGGAGATATTGTCACATTTGAAGCACCAAGCAAAACTAATGTATCTGCTGCAGAAGCCAAAATTAATGGCCCTATTGCTGTATATGATAAAAAAATAGATAATATATTTTCAAAGTTTCGCTATTATGTTTTGGAAATAGGCAAAATAAGTTATATAAAGCGTGTTATTGCATTTCCAGGTGAACATGTAAAAATAGAAAATGGAAAAGTATATATTAATGGCGAAGAATTAGAAGAAGATTATTTACAAGATGGCGTTGTTACTGATGGTAGAAATTTTTCTGATTTTATTGTACCAGATGGAACTTTATTTTTATTAGGAGATAACCGTGCAGGAAGTAACGATTGTAGAATTTTTGGATGCATTCCAATAGAAAAACTAGAAAGCAAGGTATGGATTCGCTTTTGGCCACTAAACTTATTTGGAAAAGTAAAATAGAAAAATAGGGGATTAACTATGAGTTTTAACAATCTTATTGGTAATGAAAAAGTAAAAAAGCAATTACTAAGAATATCACAATCTAAAAAAATACCACACAGCTACTTGTTTTTAGGACCAAGTGGAATTGGTAAAACCTTGTTTGCGAAAGAATTTGCAAGAATACTACTTTGCATAGATGAAAATAAGCCATGTGGAAGGTGTAAATCTTGTATTCAGTTTGAAAGTGAAAATCAAGTAGATTTTACACTTATAGAACCAGAAGAGTCATCTAAAATTAAAATTGAACAAATAAGATCAATGCAAAAAAAACTTTTAGAGAAACCTATTATTTCAGATAAAAAAGTTTATATTATAAAAGATGCAGATTCTATGACAAAAGAAGCACAGAATTGTTTATTAAAAACATTAGAGGAACCACCAAATTTTGTAATAATTATTTTAGTTGGTAGTAATGAAAGTATGTTTTTAAGTACTATTAAATCTAGATGCATTAAAATACAGTTTGAAAAAATCGATAATGAAGAACTAAAAACTTATTTGCAAAGTGAGCATGGAATATTTAATATTTCAGATAGTTTATTAAAAGCGTTTAATGGAGACATAGAAAAAGCACTAAGAATAAGTAAAGATAAAGATTTATATGAAGAGATACAAAAAATTTTTTCTAATATAGAGAACTATTCACTATTAGATGTAATTGAAAAAGTTAGTTTTCTATATCAAAATAAAGAAAATATTAATGATATTTTAGATTTTATTACAATTTTATTTTATGAAAAAGCATTGAAAAATTCAAAATATATTTCCTATATAGAAAAAATTGAAGAAGTTAAAAGAAATTTAAAAGCAAATAGTAATTATGATATGAGTATTGATGCGTTATTATATAAAATATGGGAGGAATAAAACTTGAAAGAAGTTATAGGGGTAAGATTTAAGAAACCAGGAAAAATATATTTTTTCGATCCTAAGCAATATAAATTATATAGAGGGCAATATGTTATTGTAGATACTGCAATGGGAGAAGAATATGCAGAAGTAGTAATAGAAAATAGAAATATACCAGATGAGAAAATTGAAAATGAATTAAAACCAATTATACGTATTGCAAATTTCAAAGACAAAAAGCACAATGAAGAAAATAAAAAGAAAGAAAAAGAGGCATTTTCAATTTGTCAAGAACAAATAAAAAAACATAAATTAGATATGAATTTAACAGATGTAGAAATTAAGTTTGATAATAGTAAAATACTATTTTACTTTACTGCTGATGGAAGAATAGATTTTAGAGATTTAGTAAAAGATTTGGCAGCAATTTTTAAAACAAGGATAGAATTAAGACAAATTGGTGTAAGAGATGAGGTAAGAAGACTTGGAGGAAATGGAATTTGTGGAAGAGAATTGTGTTGCTGTTCATTTTTAGGTAATTTTGAGACAGTATCTATTAAAATGGCAAAAGAACAGAATATTTCTTTGAATCCATCAAAAATATCTGGAAATTGTGGAAGGTTAATGTGTTGTTTAAAATATGAAGAAGAAGCATATTTAGATAAATTAAAGAAACTTCCCAAAATAGGAGCAATTGTGCAATCTGAAGAAGATGGAGAGGGAATAGTAGATTCTGTAGAAATTCTAAAAGAAAAAGTAAAAGTAAAATTTAAAGATAAAGAAGGCTTCTATTATAAAAAGCTTAATGCATCAGATTTGAAGATTATAAAAGATGTAGAAGAAAAAGATGAACTTGATGGTGTTGAGAAAGATGATTTACGTGAATTAGAAGAATTAGAAAAATTAGAACAACAAGATAAACTAACAGAGGAAGAAGAACATATATAAATTAGTTTTAAACATTTACAATAATGAATATAGTATTAAAGGAGGCGAAAAATATGGCATACAAAATTACAGATCGTTGTGTAAGTTGTGGTGCATGTGCTGCAAATTGCCCAGTAGAATGTATATCTGAAGGTGATGGAAAATTCGTTATAGATCAAGATGCATGCATCGGATGTGGAACTTGTGCTGGCGTTTGTCCAGTTTCTGCTCCAGAAGAAGAATAAAAAATAAGCAAAATGAGCAGTAGTATTATGATAAAGTAAAACGAAAAGACCTAGAATTTCTAGGTCTTTTATATTATTATTGTAAATCTTTTTAATATATAGTTATAAACTTTTAAAATATTCTATATGTTCAAAATTAAATTATTTAAAAAGATTTTCTAAATTTAAGTTGTTAAGTTTTGTTTATTACTTATTCTTTATTTGTTATTTCTTCTAAATCTAATAATTCTTGCCATCTTGAATCTACTTCTTTTTGAAATTCTTGTATCATCCATTCATTTCCTGGCTTAAACATATGTTTAAAACGTTTTTGTGGTCTTAGAAATTCTTCTATTGGAAGTCTATTTTTTGGTTTATAGTTAATTACATATTTTCCGTCAATTACTTCGTATAAAGGCCAATAGCAAGTTTCTACTGCTAATTTATTAATTTGCATTAAATCTTCTGTTGCATATCCCCATCCTCTAGGACAAGGAGCAAGAACATTTAAGAAACAAGGACCTTCTGTATATATTGCTTTTTCAGCTTTTTCATATAGATCTTTAAAATTATTAATACCAATAGATTGAGCAACATATGGTAAATGATGTCCAACCATAATTTTTGCTAAATCTTTTCTTGATTGCATTTTTCCAGGAATTACACTTCCAGCAGGAGTAGTTGTAGTATCTGCAAATTTTGGAGTAGCACTAGAACGTTGTATACCTGTATTCATGTATGCACCATTGTCGTAACATACATATACCATATCATGTCCTCTTTCCATTGCACCAGAAAGAGATTGAAGACCTATATCATATGTACCACCATCACCACCAAAGGCAATAAATTTTGTATTCTGATTTTCTGGTAATTTTCCTTGCTTTTTTAAAGATTTGTAAGCAGCTTCTACTCCAGATAATGTAGATGCAGCATTTTCAAATGCTGTGTGTATAAATGAGTCTGTCCAAGCAGTATATGGATAAATAAATGTAGAAACTTCCATACATCCAGTAGCTCCACATATAACAGCACTATCTCCTTCTTTAAGTGCTCTTAATACCATTCTTGCAACAGGTGGGGCACCACAACCTGCACACATTCTATGACCAGCGGTAAAACGAGAAGGTTTATCCGCACAAATTTCTTTTACATTATATGCCATTTTTATTTCTCCTTTCTTTACCCTCTTAATCCCATAGAGCGATATGGATTTCCTACATTTCCTGATTGGGCAATTTCTTGTAAATCTTTATAGACATTCTCTAAATCATCAGCTTTAGTATCTCTACCACCAATTCCATAAATATAATTTACGGCAGGAACACTATTTTTGTTTAAGTACATTGCAGATGTAACATCTGTAAATAATGCACCACCAGCACCATTTAAAGAATCTGATTTGTCTAAAATAGCAACAGCTTTCAAATGAGATAATGCTTTTGCAACTTCTTCTCCTGGGAAAGGTCTAAATACTCTTAGTTTTAGAAGTCCTGCTTTAATACCTTGTGAACGTAATTTATCTACAACAAATTTTGTTGTACCTGCTGTAGAGTTCATACAAACAATAGCAATTTCGGCATCATCTAATTTATATTCTTCAAAGAAAGAATATTTTCTTCCAGTCATTTTTTCAAAATCCTTAGCTACATCTAAAATAACTTGTTTTGCATTTTGCATAGCTACTGCTTGTTGCTTTTTATGTTCAAACAAGTAGCTTTGTAAATCTAAAGGTCCCATAGCAATATGTTCTTTTTCATTTAATAAATAATGCTTTGGAGTATATTTTCCAACGAATTCTTTTACTTTATCATCTTCAATTAATTCTATATTTTCAATAGAGTGTGAAGTAATAAATCCATCTTGACATACCATAAGAGGTAAGTGTACTTTTTCATTTTCAGCAATACGATGTGCCATAATTAAATTGTCATATGCTTCTTGGTTATTTTCAGAAAATATCATAATCCAACCACTATCACGAACTCCCATAGCATCAGAATGATCATTATGTATATTTAAAGGTCCAGATACTGCACG
Organism: uncultured Clostridia bacterium; assembly: GCA_947626205.1. Taxonomy (GTDB): domain Bacteria; phylum Bacillota; class Clostridia; order TANB77; family CAG-508; genus RGIG8482. The sequence goes on along the minus strand of CANQRO010000001.1, from coordinate 57,069 downwards.
GTTTACTAAAGACATAACAATAGGAAGTCTCATACTTGAAGCTATATAAATCATTTCCCACATGAAAGATAAACCATTGGCAGAAGTAGCTGTCATTGCTCTAGAACCAGCAGCTTCAGCACCAACACAGGCACTCATTGCACTATGTTCACTTTCTACTGCTACAAATTCTGTATCAACTTGACCATTACTAACAAATGTTGAAAAATATTGTGGAATTTCAGTAGAAGGTGTAATAGGAAATGCTGCAACAACATCTGGATTTATTTGTTTCATTGCAATAGCAGCAGCTTCATTACCACTTAAACGTTCACGAATACTCATATTTCTTCACCCTCCTCTTTCATAATAATTGCACCAAATGGACATACTTTTGAACAAATTCCGCAACCTTTACAATAATCGTAATTAAAATCTTCTCTCTTTTGTTCATGGTTTACAGGAATAGCATCATCTGGGCAAACAGGAAAACAAAGTCCACATTGCTTACATTTTTCTGATAAATAAATAGGTTTAATACTTCGCCAGTCACCAGTTTTAAATTCCATAGCGTTTCCAGCTTCATAGATATTTCCGCCTTCTGTTAAATCTTGCCATGGAGTATCTTTATTAATTTTGCAACCCATATCTTATTTTCTCCTTTCTTTATATTATATTTATATCTTTTTAACTTCTTTTAAGGACATTTCTAAGGCTTTCATATTAGGTTCTATAACCTCTGGCTTTTTTGCAAATTTATGTTTGAAAGAACCTTTCATATCATCTAATAATTCTTGATCTGTCATAATTCCACTTACTTTTACAATTGCAGCAAGCATTGGTGTGTTAGGAAAATATTTTCCTAAAGTTTCCATAGATACTTTTCTTGCATCAATAGTATAAATGTTACCTGAATATCCTTTTAGTACTTTTTTCAAATAATTTGCATCTTTTGTTGTATTAATAATTATTGCTCCACTTTCTTTTAAACCAGCAGTTACATCAACTACTTCAAGTAAAGTGTCATCTACAACAACAACATAATCTGGTTCATAAATGTTACTATGAATAGTAATAGGGGCGTTACTAATACGATTATAGGCAGTAATAGGGGCACCCATTCTTTCTGGACCATATTCAGGAAAACCTTGAATATATTTTCCAGTATTAAATGCTGCATCAGCAAGTAATAAAGATGCTGTTTTGGCACCTTGACCACCTCTACCATGCCATCTAATTTCAATTAAGTCTTTCATGCTATAACCTCCTTAATTATATTTACACATATATTACAAATCTATGTGTATTTATTCACTTCAAGTATATGCTTAAAATAAGTCTATGTCAAGAATTTTATTTAATATATGTAAGGTACAAAATTTAAAAAAATTATTGCAAAGATAAAGAAAATGGTGTAATATATTTTCATATTTTGTATCATATATTTTATATCAATTGTTTTATTCGAATTAAAATCCAAAAGTTAAAAAATCTTACGGAAAGAGAAATGGAGGTAATTATTATAAAAATAGATTATATAAAAAGGCAAAAAAACGATCACCGTATTGACAAAAAGACAGATATATACTATAATATTTTAAAAAGAAAGGATATAGTTAAATTTACATATGATGATTATTTAAAAATTATAAAGCAAAGAAGAAAATATAATAAAAATATTTTACGTGAGGACCAAGAAAAATATGAAGTATTAAAAAATGAAAAAATAATGCATGAACATGATAAAACATATAGGCAAATACTAAGTAATCCAAAACAAGCAGCATATATAATAAATAAAGCTTTAAAGACAGAGATAAAACAAAATGAAATAGAAAAATACAATAGTAGATACATAACGAAAGATTGGAAAGATAGAGAAGTAGATATTATATACAAGTTAAAAGAGAGAAACATATTCTTTTTAATAGAACATCAAAGCGAAATAGACTATTCAATGCCATATAGATTAGAAGAATATAAATTAGAAATAATAAAAAGTGCAATTGATATAAAAAAGTTAAAAAGGAAAGATTATGAAGTACCAATAGTCATACCGATAGTAATATATACAGGAAAAAGAAAATGGAAAGTAAAATTAACGTTAAATGAAATGAAAGAAGAAAGATTAAAAGAAGTAGACTTACAGAAATATAATCTAATAGATATAAATAAAGAAGAAAATAAAAATTTAATGAAAAGTGATAAACTAATAGATAAAATATTTTTAATAGAGAAAATTAAAAAAGAGGAAGAATTGGTAGAAATCTTAAAAAAAGTGGTACAAGAAATAAAAGAAGAAGAGGATAAAGAAATTTTAAAAAGTATGATGACAGTAATAATGCAAGGGAAGATAAAGACGGAGGACCAAGAAAAATTAATTGGAATGTTAGAAAAGGAGGAAAATGGAATGATAGCAGTTGTAGAAGTATTAAGGGAAGAAAATAAAAGGAGAGAAGAAAAAGGAAGAAGAGAAGGAATTAAAAGTGTTGCCAGTAATATGTTAAATAAAGGAATGAAAATTGATGAAATAAAAGACATTACAGGATTATCTGAAAAAGAAATAATGAAATTAAAATTAAATAATATATAAAAATGAAAGAATATTCTATTAATTTTAGATGATCAAAATAAATAATAAAAAAAGCAAATATTTTGTTAAAAAATGTTTGCTTTTTTTTGTAGTTATGGTAATATAGTCTTTAGGGAAATTTTAAAAAGGAGGTCTACATGAAAGGCTATTTAGTTTTAGAAAATGGCAGTGTATATGAAGGCGAAAGAATTGGAGCGGAAAAGGATGTTATTTGCGAAGTAGTTTTTAATACTTCAATGACAGGATATTTAGAAATTTTTACAGATCCATCTTATGCAGGACAAGGAGTAGTAATGACATATCCTTTAATAGGAAATTACGGATTAACAAAAGAAGATGCAGAATCTAAAAAACCTTGGGTGGAAGCAGTGTTTGTTCATGAAATTGCAGAAATGGAAAGCAATTTTAGAAGTAAAATGCATATTTTAGATTTTTTACAAGAGTATGAAGTTCCAGGACTTCAAGGAATTAATACAAGAAAATTAACAAAAGAATTAAGAAATGCAGGTACTATGAAAGGAAAATTAACAAGTAGTATTTCAGATGTAGATAGCATTATTAAAGAAATTAAAGAAAAAACAATTACTAATTTAGTAGAAAGTGTTAGTTCAAAAGAAAGTTACACCTGTGGAAATGGCAAAACAAAAATTGCATTATTTGATTTTGGTGCAAAACAAAATATTATTCAATCATTATTAAAAAGAGATTGTGAAGTAACCGTATTTCCTTGGGATACTTCTTATCAAAAGTTCTTAACTGGTAAATTTGAAGGAATAGTTCTTTCTAATGGACCAGGAAATCCAGAAGACTGTGAAATATCAATTAAAAATATTAAAAAACTATATGAAGAAGCTAAAATTCCAATATTAGGAATTTGTTTAGGACATCAATTAATGGGATTAGCAACAGGTGCTAAAACGTATAAATTAAAGTATGGACATCGTGGTCCAAATCATCCCGTAAAAGATTTATATAGTAAAAGAGTTTGCATTACTTCGCAAAATCATGGATATGCAATTGATGACAAAAGTATTAACCCTAATATCGCAGAGATTTCACATATAAATATTAATGATGGTACAGTAGAAGGTTTAAAGTATATAGGAAAAGAAATAGTAACAGTACAATATCATCCAGAAGCATGCCCTGGTCCAGAAGATTCAAGTTATTTATTTGATGAGTTTTTGAAAAAGGTACGTGCAAAATAAAAATATGTATTAGATATAAGTAAATTCTTTCTAAAATTAAAAAATATAAATAATTTAAAAGAAGTATATGATTAGTTTAATTTTAGCTAAATAAGGAGGAAATTATGCCAAAAAATTTGGATATAAAAAAGGTATTGGTAATTGGCTCAGGACCAATTGTTATTCGGACAAGCAGCAGAATTTGATTATGCTGGTACACAGGCTTGCCGTGAATTAAAAAAGGAAGGAATAGAAGTAGTATTAGTAAATTCAAATCCAGCAACAATAATGACAGATAAAAATATGGCTGATAAAATTTATATAGAGCCTCTAACTAAAAAAACCGTAGAAAAAATATTAGAAATGGAAAAACCAGATAGTATTTTACCAAACTTAGGTGGACAAACAGGACTAAATATTGCGATGGAATTATATGAAGATGGCTTTTTAACATCACATAATATTCGCCTTCTTGGAACTTCTCCAGATGGAATAAAAAAAGCAGAGGATAGACAAGCTTTTAAAGATACAATGGAAGAAATAGGTGAACCTTGTATTGCAAGTAAAGTAGTAAATACGTATGAAGATGCAGAAAATTTTGCCAATGAAATTGGACTTCCAGTAATTGTAAGACCAGCATATACTTTAGGAGGAACTGGCGGAGGAATTTGCTATACAATGGAAGAACTAGAGGAAACTGCAAAAAGCGGTTTACATTTATCTAGGGTACATCAAGTATTAATAGAAAAATGTATTTCTGGCTGGAAAGAAATTGAATATGAGGTTATGAGAGATAAAAATGGAAGCTGTATCACTATTTGTAACATGGAAAATATTGATCCAGTTGGAGTACATACAGGAGATAGTATTGTAGTAGCACCATCACAAACATTAGCAGATAAAGAATATCAAATGCTTAGAACTTCAGCCATAAAAATAATATCAGCATTAAAAATTGAGGGAGGATGTAATGTACAATTCGCATTAAATCCAAATAGTTTTGAATATGCAGTAATAGAAGTAAATCCAAGAGTAAGTCGTTCATCAGCTTTAGCATCAAAAGCAACAGGTTATCCTATTGCTAAAGTATCTGCTAAAATAGCAATTGGTTACACATTAGATGAAATTAAAAATGAAGTAACTGGAAAAACTTATGCATCATTTGAGCCAGTATTAGACTATGTTATTGTAAAAATACCAAAATGGCCATTTAATAAATTTTTAACAGCGTCAAGACAACTTGGTACACAAATGAAAGCTACAGGAGAAGTAATGGCAATTGCACCATCAATTGAACAAAGTTTAATGAAAGCAATTCGTTCTTTAGAAGAAAATGTAGATAGTTTGGAATTGCCAAAATTAAAAGGATTAACTAATGAAGAAATACGTGAAGATTTAAAACATGTTGATAATGAAAGAATATTTGTAATTGCGGAAGCTTTAAGAAGAGGAATAAATGTAGATACCATTCATGATATTACAACAATAGATAAATTCTTTATAAACAAGATTCAAAGGCTTGTAAGAATAGAAAAAAGATTAAAGGAAGAAGAATTATCAAAAGAATTATTGCTTACTGCTAAGAAAATGGGATATACAGATAAGGTAATTGCAAGAAACAACATTATAGCTAATTTTAAAATGGTAGACACATGTTCAGCTGAGTTTGATGCAAAAACACCATATTATTATTCAAGCTATGATGAAGATAACGAAGCAGTAAGTAAGACAGACAAGAAAAAAGTTTTAGTATTAGGATCAGGACCAATTCGTATTGGACAAGGAATAGAGTTCGACTATTGCAGTGTACATTGTGTATGGGCTTTAAAAGAAAAAGGTTATGAAACAATAATTGTTAATAATAATCCAGAAACAGTTAGTACAGATTTTGATATTGCAGATAGATTGTATTTTGAACCATTAACTAAGGAAGATGTTGAAAATATTGTAGAAACAGAAAAGCCATATGGTGCAATTGTACAATTTGGAGGTCAAACAGCAATTAAGCTAACAAAAGCTTTAACTGAAATGGGTGTAAGAATCCTTGGAACAAGTGAAAGAGATATGGATAGAGCCGAAGATAGAGAATTATTTGATGAAGCACTAGAAAAGTGTGGAATTCCAAGGCCAAAAGGAGAAACTGTTTTTACAGTAGATGAAGGAATAAAAGTAGCAAATGAGTTAAAATATCCTGTACTTATAAGACCATCATATGTACTTGGTGGACAAGGTATGGCAATAGCCTATGATGATAATGAAGTACGAGAATTTATAAATGAAATTAATAAAACTACACAAGAACATCCAATTTTAGTAGATAAATATATGCTAGGAAAGGAATTAGAAGTAGATGCAATTTTTGATGGAGAAGATATACTAATTCCAGGAATTATGGAACACTTAGAAAGAGCAGGAATTCATTCTGGTGATAGTATTTCAGTTTATCCAACACAACATATTAATATTGAAAACCAAAAAACAATTATTGAGTATACTAAAAAAATCGCAAAAGAGCTTAATGTTATTGGTGTACTTAACATTCAGTTTATTATTAACAAAGGAAATGTATATATTATTGAAGTAAATCCACGTTCAAGTAGAACTGTACCATATATTAGTAAAGTAACTAATTTACCTGTAATAGACATTGCAACACATGTAATTTTAGGAGAAAAATTAAAAGATATGCCTTATGGAACAGGAGTATATAAACAGAGTGATTATGTTGCAGTTAAAATGCCTATATTCTCTTTTGAAAAAATAAAAAATGCAGATACAAGTTTAGGACCAGAAATGAAATCAACAGGAGAAGTGCTAGGAGTTTCTAAAGTATTTTCAGAAGCTATTTTGAAAGCATTTATAGCAAGTGGAGTTAATATTCCATATAAAGGCAATGTATTAATTACAGTTAGAGATAAAGATAAAATTGAAATGTTACCAATAGCACAAAAACTAGATAATTTAGGATTTCATATTTTTGCAACTTCTGGAACAGCAGCATTTTTAGAAGAAAATGGAGTAGACGCTGAAGTTGTTCAAAAAATTTGGGAAGGAGAGAATAGTATACCAGATTTAATTGGCTCTGGAAAGTTAAGCTTTATAATAAATACTCCAACAAAAGGTAAACATGAATCTAGGGATGGATTTAAAATAAGAAGACTTGCAGTAGAATCTAAAATTCCATGCTTCACAGCATTAGATACAGTAGAAGCATTATATGAGGCATTAGAAAAAGGAACAAAAGAAGAAGATTTATTGCCAATAGATATTGGAACTATATAAAATAAAATTGCACATTATAATTTGATGCCATATTTGAAAAAGGGTTTGTGATTTAATTTATTCCTGAAAGGAATGATAGTAATATGCAAGAAAGTACCAAAAATTCATATCGACTTATACGTAGTGATATTAAAAATTTATATATACAAATAAAAAATGGAGAGGTAATTATAAAGGCACCTAAGAATTTTACTATGGATGAAATTAATGAAATTGTAAGAAAAAAGAAAAAATGGATCGAAAAAAATCTAGAAAAATCAGTTTCAAAAAAAGAATTAGAGCCGAAGTATGAACTAGAAGAATTTGTAAAAATTGTTCAGACGAATGTAAAAGAATTAATAAATATTACGGGTTTAAAGCCTAATCGTGTAAGAGTAAGAGAAGTAAAATATGCTTGGGGAAGTTGTTCAAGTGGTAAAAATATTACAATTAATAAAAAATTGATGGCTTACAATGAAAATGTAATTAGGTATGTAATTTTGCATGAATTATGCCATTTAAAATATATGAACCATTCAAAAAAATTTTGGAACTTAGTGGAGACATATATGCCAGATTATAAAGAAGCAAAAAAAGAATTAAAAAAATGATTGTATAAAGGGTAGAAGAAAGATGATTTTTTCTGCCCTTTATGCATATAAAAATTATTAAACTGTTGTTTTTATATCACGAATAATAGATTCAATTTTCTTTTTTGTATAGCCACTATATTTTTTAATATCATCAACTGATAATCCGCACTTCAACATATTTACTATGATTTCCAATTTACCTTTGGAAATGCCTTGAGAAACACCTTCCTGTTTCATTTTTAAACCATAATTTAATTTGTCATTCCTTATACGTTCAAAAAAATTATCCATATCTATTTCCTCCTTATTAAATTGTTCTATTAATGAATTTATTTTTATTTCATCGAATAAAGTTTTTAAAAAGAAATTTAAAATTTTTTTAAAATTTTCTTTACTTTGATCATCTAAACTACATTTACAGAATTCTTCAAGCAGATTTATAACTTCATCGTATGTTTTACATTTATATATTGCCATAACATGTGCAATATTAGATTTTAAATTTATTAAATTGTTAATACTATAATTATGAATGCTAATAAAATAAAATGGTAGACTAATTTTTCCTCTATAATTTGAGTGATATTGTTTATAACTGATGTTTTCTCTGAGTTGCCATTTTTTTGCACCGATATAAAGAATAATAGGACAAATAAGAGGAAACCTATAATTATTGGTTTTTAGTGCTTTTTTAGAAATACTACTTCTTAATATTTCTATATAGTATTCTAAAATACGATATGGCATTGAATAATCTATATAAGACTGGTGTTCTATTAAAAAGAAAATGGGTTTATCAATTATTTTATACACAATATCTGCAGATTTATTGTTATATTCAGTGGTAATAAAATTAGTGTGGTAATTTATTAGTTTTTCTGGTGAAATATTATAATTTAAAAAGTATTTTAAAAATATAGAGAATTCTAATTTACTATTTAGAAGTTCTTTATATAATTTATCGTGTGGATCTTTAATTGAATTAAGTAATATCATAAATACGTCCTTTCTAATTATATGACCTAAATGACAATAAGTCAATTAAAATAATGAAATTAATAATTATAAAATTGAAAATTGCTTAACTTGAGAATGTAATATAGATTAAAATAATCTTGAATTAACATAATTATTAAAGCACAAAAAGAATAAAAAGTAAAGAAAAATATTTTGACAAAGTAAGACAAAATTAGACTGAAAATTTAGCAAAATAAAGCAAATTAAAAAAATGTATTGACAAGTTATAATACATACTGTTAATATAGATATGTTGTTTCAAAACAATTCTAACATTTGGTTTTAATTCTAAAAATCAAATATTTTCCAAATAAATTTTATAAAAAGAGGTAAAAATTTATGTTATCAACTGTAAAAAGTATGTCATTACATGGGTTAGATGGCTATATTGTTGATGTGCAAGTAGATGTTTCAGCAGGTATGCCAAGTTGGGAAGTAGTAGGACTTCCAGATACTAGTGTTAAAGAAGCAAAGGAACGTGTTCGAACTGCAATAAGAAATTCAGGATATGAATTTCAAAGTAGAAAGATTGTAGTAAACCTTGCTCCCGCGGATACAAAAAAAGAGGGATCCTTTTTTGATTTACCAATTGCAATAGGTATATTGTTTAATTTTGAAGAAATTAGGAAACAAAATTTAAATGATACTGTTATAATTGGTGAACTTTCATTAGATGGTAGATTAAATCATATAAATGGTATACTTCCAATATGTATAGAGGCAAAAAGGTTAGGAATAAAACGAATAATTTTACCAGAGGAAAATGCAAGAGAAGCATCAATTGTAAAAGAAATAGAAATAATAGGAGCTAAAACTTTAAAACAAGTAATAAATTTTTTAAATAAAAAAGAAAAAATAGTTCCTAAAATTGAAGATATAGAAGACTTCTTTCATAGAAATAACAAATACTCATTAGACTTTTCAGAAGTAAAAGGTCAAGAAAATATCAAAAGAGCAATAGAAGTTGCAGCAGCACGGTGGGCATAATATTTGTTTAATTGGAAGTCCTGGATGTGGTAAAACAATGATGGCAAAGCGTATCCCATCAATTTTACCAGATTTAACTTTTGAAGAAGCTTTAGAAGTAACAAAAATACATAGCATTGCTGGAATGTTACCTAAAAGTGTACCCATAATAACTACAAGACCGTATAGATCTCCACATCATACTATTTCTGTGAGTTCTCTTGTAGGAGGTGGAAGAATACCAAAACCACGGTGAAATAAGTCTTGCACATTATGGAGTTTTATTTTTAGATGAACTTCCCGAGTTTGAAAAAAGTACATTGGAAGTGTTAAGAGGACCTTTAGAAGATAAAATAGTAACTATTGCACGAGTAAATGCAAGTCTTACATATCCATGTAATTTTATGTTTGTGGCATCTATGAATCCGTGCCCTTGTGGTTTTTATGGCTCTAAAGAAAGAAAATGTAATTGTACTCCTCAAGCAATTAGTAGGTACATGGGAAAAATTAGTGGACCTATACTAGATAGAATAGATATTCAAGTAGAAGTAACACCTGTAAAATATCAAAAATTAGAAAAAAATGTTAAACCAGAATCATCAGAGGAAATAAAGAAAAGAGTTAATAAGGCTAGAAAAATTCAGCAAAATCGTTATAGTAAATATGGTATTTTTTCGAATTCTGAATTAACTCCAAACTTAGTAGAAGAATATTGTAAGTTAGATGATAAAAGTAAAAAACTATTGCAAAATGCGTTTGAAACTTTAGGATTAACTGCAAGAGCATACGAAAGAATAAGGAAAGTGGCAAGAACTATTGCAGATTTAGATGAAAAAGAAAATATTGAAGTGAAACATATAGCAGAAGCAATATCTTATAGAAGTTTAGATAGAAAGTATTGGAATAACTAATTTGTATTAACTTAAGTACTATTTAATATATGTTTGTACACACTACTTAAAAAAGGAAGTGATGAAAATAGAAATTATAGAAATAAAAAAAGAAGATAAAAATTATCCTCTAGAACTTTTAAAAATAAAAAAGCCACCAGAAAAATTATATGCTATAGGAAATATTGGCTTATTATATAAACAAAAAATATTTGGAATTGTAGGTTCAAGAAATTGTAGTGAATATGGAAGAAAAGTTGCATATACTTTTGCAAGTGAACTTTCTAAAGATGATATTACAATTGTAAGCGGTATGGCTATTGGTATTGATACATCAGCACACATAGGGGCAATAGATAAAAAAGGTAAAACTATTGCTGTTTTAGGAGGAGGATTTAATAAGATATATCCAGAGTCAAACGAGTGGCTATTTCATAAAATATTATCATTAGAAGGATTAGTAATAAGCGAGTATGCTCCAAATGTAGATGCAAATACTAGAAACTTTCCTGAAAGAAATCGTATAATTAGCGGACTAAGTAATGGCATTTTAGTAGTGGAAGCAGAATACAGAAGCGGAAGTACTATTACAGCAAATTTCGCGAACAGTCAAAATAAAAAAGTTTATGCTATACCAAGTAATATTTATTCTTCTCAAGGAATTGGTACTAATGCTCTAATACGTAAAGGAGCAATTTTAGTAACAGAGCCATCAGATATAAAAAATGATATTTTCAAAAATACAAATTCTAGAAGAAAGAAATCAAAAATAAAAAATAATGAAGAAAATTTCGAAAATAGTTTTAATCAAAACGACAATTTAAATTTAAACAATAAAGATTTATCAGAATTAAATCTAATAAATAATTTTAGCTTAGATAATCAAATATATAGTAATCAAGAGATCCCAAAAGAATATTTAGAAATTTATGGTTTGTTAAAAGGTGGAGTAATGTATATAAATGAAATTGCAAGTAAGACTAAAAAATCAATTTCAGAACTTAATAGTATTTTAACTATAATGGAAATAGAAGGATATATAAAAAGACTTGCCTCAAATCAATTTGAAATAAATAAGATATAATTTTTAATATTTGTATTAGAGTTTTAAAAATAATAGATAGAAAGGATTTAACTTTAAGTATGTATTTAAAACATAAAATAGGAAAAATAGGAGAAAATCTAGCTTGTGAATATCTAATGAATAATGGATATCAAATTTTAGAAAGAAATTTTGAATCAAGGCAGGGAGAAATAGATATTGTTGCACTTGATAAAAATGAAGTGGTGTTTATAGAAGTAAAAACAAGAACTAATAATAAATATGGAACACCAGTAGAAGCTGTGGATGAAAATAAACAAAACCATTTAATAAGAACTATAGAATATTACATATATAAAAGAAATCTACATGATAAATTTATACGAATTGATGTAATAGAAATTTATTTATATAGGCATAAATACAAAGTAAACCATATAAAGCAAATAATATAAAGGATGAAGTAAATGAAATGCATTGCTAAAATAGATATTCAGAAATTTAAAAAAATAACCGATAATATAACTACAGATGAAGTCATATTAACTAATAATCAAATACAGCATATTAAAGAACATCATCCTAATGATTATGAAACTTATTGTCATTTTATAAAAACAATAATCGAAGAACCAGACTATATTATGTGTGATAAACATCCATATACGGCAATATTAATTAAAAAAATTATAAAATATAATAAAAATTTTGAAATTGTATTAAGATTACATACCAATAAAGATATATTAGGGTATAAAAATTCTATAATCACATTTTTAAAAATAGGAAACAATAAATATAAGCAGTATGTAAGAAATAAAAAAATTGTTTATACTAATACTAGACTTTAGAGAATAAAAATGGTAAAATATATATATAATAGAATTGATATATGAGGTGGTAAATTTCGTGGCAACCACACGCCGATGGTATGATAGGGAAAACCCAAGAGATGCAGGAGAAAGCCACGCCTGCCATATATCAAAATAATATAACGAAAATGAAAAAGTCATATTACATATGACTTTTTCATTATTAAATAATATAGCATATTAAATATTTTTATGATATAGTAGTTATAATATAAAAGGAAGGAGAATATGGTTTTTACCATGAGGTCTAATGAATAAAATATATGAAGATACAAAATTTTTAATAAAAAAATATGGAATTACTGCTAATAAAAAATTGGGGCAAAATTTCTTAATAGATGAAAACGTAATAGATACAATTGTAAACGCATCTGAAATAAATAGCGATGATCTAGTTATTGAAATTGGACCAGGTTTGGGTACTCTTACAGAAAAATTACTCTTAAAAGCAGGTAAAGTAATTGCAATAGAACTAGATGAAAAAATGATAAATATTCTAAAAGAAAGATTTTTTTTATATAAGAATTTTGAAATACTTAATGAAGATGTATTAAAGGTAGATTTAAATAACTTAATAAAAGAGAATAGAGAAAGAGAGGCATTAAAAACAGCTAAAATTGTAGCAAATCTTCCTTATTACATTACAACACCAATAATAATGAAACTACTAGAAGATAAAATAGATGTTAATAGTATCACAGTAATGATACAAAAAGAAGTAGCAGATAGATTAACTGCAATACCAGGGGATAGTAAATCTGGAGCTATAACATATACAGTTTATTATTATGCTAACTCAAAAGAAATTTTAACTGTACCGCATACTTCCTTTATTCCAGAACCAGAAGTAGAATCTGAGGTAATAAAATTAGATTTAATGAAAGAGCCTAGAGTCAAAATAAAAGATGAAAAGAAGTTTTTTAAATTAATTAAAGTGGCATTTATGCAAAGAAGAAAAACTTTATTAAATGCAGTAGGTAATTCAAATTTGGGATTTAGTAAGGAAAAATTAGAAGAAGTTTTAGAAGAATTGAATATAGATAAAAGAGTAAGAGGAGAAGCACTAAGTTTGGAGCAATTTGCTAAAATTTCGGATATGTTATAAATAATAAAAATATATATTTGCAATTCAATATATATTAAAATTCATTGCTAATTTTAAATTTAAATATGTAGACAAAACCTCCTATTTGTAGTATAATTTTATGGTATAATTTGCTAGAAATAGGAGGTTATTATTATGAAGTTATTATTAACTAGACATGGTCAAACTGATTGGAACGTAAAAGGTAAAATTCAAGGTATGACAGATACGGAGTTAAATGAAACAGGAATAAAACAAGCTAAGCAAGTAAGAGAAAAATTATTAAATGAAAATATAGATGTTATAATTACATCTCCATTAAAAAGAGCAAGAAAAACAGCTGAAATTATTGGAGAAGGTAGACATATTCCAATTATATATGATGAAAGAATTAGAGAAAGATGTTTTGGTAAATTTGAGGGTTTAACACCAAATGAATTTGATTTTAGTCAAATATGGAATTATAAATTGAATAAGCACTATGAAGGTGCTGAAAGCACAGGGGAATTATTTGATAGAGTGACTGATTTTTTAGATAAAATAAAAGAAGAATATAAAGATAAAACGGTTCTTGTAGTTACTCATGGAGGAGTAACAGTACCAATAAGAGCAACATTAGAGGGTATACCAGAAGGAATGGATGTATTAAAAAATTTAGGAATAGATAATTGTGAAATAAAAGAATATGATATATAGAAAGGAGAGTATGATATATTTCAATTTAAATATATCATAAAATAAAAAATGAAATTACATGTTGTGCTAGTAGAACCAGAAATACCACAAAATACTGGGAATATTGCTAGAACTTGTGCTGCAACAGGAGCAAAACTTCATTTAGTAAGACCACTTGGCTTTAGTTTAGAAGATAAATATGTAAAAAGAGCAGGTTTGGATTATTGGGATAAATTAGAAATAGAGGAACATGATTCATTCAATAAATTTTTAGAAAAATATCCTCCAGAAAATAATGCAATGTTCTTTGTTACGACTAAAGGAAAACAAGTTTATTCAAAAGAACAATATGCAAATGCAACAGAGATTTTTGTCGTGTTTGGAAAAGAAACAAAAGGATTACCAGAAAATATTTTAAAAAAATATATTGAAAAAACAATAAGGATTCCTATGAAGCCTAATTTACGTTCACTTAATTTGTCAAATTCTGTAGCAATTGTAGTTTATGAAGTATTAAGACAAACCAATTTTCAAGAATTAGATGAAATTAGTACATATTTTGACATTAATTAGTATACATCACTTGAAAAAGGGCAAAATATAATGTATAATAGAAAGATATTCGCGTATTGTTTTAAAGGAGAGTGAATTTTTATTTTTAACAAGCAATTTAGATATTACACAAGAAAAATAATAAAACTTACTAATATAGCGGCTGTCGGTTTATTTATTATAAGCGCGATATTATTTATAAAAATGAAACCAGTATACCAAATTGAAATTAATGGTGAAACAGTAGGATATATAAATAGCAAAGATGATTTTGAAAATATTATTTATGAGACATTTAACAATAATGAAGAAGAGAATATTGCATTTGCAGATTTTAATTTTGAAATAAAAAATAAAATCAAATTAATAGATAGAAAATTTGAAACAGAAGAAAGTAAAGTTTTATCAATTATAAAAGAAAATGCAGATATAACATATTTTGAATATGCAATTTTTGCAAATGGTGAAGAACAACAAAAATTTAGAAGTAAATATGAAGCAAATGAAATTTTAGAAAATCTAAATAAAGAATTTAAAGATCAAGTAGATTTAGAAATAAAAAAAGTATATATGAAAGATTTAGAAGCAACAGATAATAATGTTCAATTAGCAGAAATATCAAACAATATACAAATTCAAATTGATAAAAAAATAGCGGAAGAAAAGAAAAAGGAAAAATCTACAATTAATGGAGTATATATTGCAGTAGTTCCTGTTCAAGGACATATAACATCACGTTATGGGGCAAGAGAAAGTGTAAGAGATCATGTTCATAAAGGTTTAGATATTGGGGCCAAATTAGGAACGAAAATAAAAGCAGCAGCTGATGGAGTGGTAAGTTATTCAGGTACAAAAGGTGGTTATGGAAATTTATTAATTATAAACCACGGAAATGGAATTGAAACATATTATGGACATTGCAGTAAATTATATAAAAATGTAGGAGATGTAGTAACGGCTGGAGATATAATAGCATTAGTGGGTACTACAGGAAATTCAACAGGTCCACATCTACATTTTGAAATTCGTAAAAATGGAGAATATGTTAATCCAACAAAGTATTTATATTAAAATAATAATGACTTAATGTTTTTACATTAAGTCATTATTGTATTAAGTTAAGAAATTTTATGAACTTTAATTATTTAATGTATTGAGCAAGACATGAAAGTATGCTAAAATAAGAATAAAGTTATAATAATTGTTTATAGGAGGACAAGTTAGAATATATTCTAACTTTAAAAATAATGGATACACAAAAATTTGTAATAGATAAAAAAGATTTTGAACCAAAGCATATTTTCGAATGTGGGCAATGCTTTAGATGGAATTTAATGAATGACGGTAGCTACATGGGAGTATTCAAAAATAATCTTTTAAATGTAAAGAAAGAAAAAGATAAAATAATCTTTTCTGGAATATGTGATGGGAACATAGAAGAAGTTGTAAAAAATTATTTTGATTTAGAAACAGATTATTCTAAAATAAAAAGTACACTAACAAAAGTAGATGAAAATATGGCGAAGAGTATAGAATATGGTGAAGGTATTAGAATACTAAATCAAGACTTATGGGAAGTAATTATTTCTTTTATAATTTCTGCAAATAATAATATTCCAAGAATTAAAAAAATTATAGAAAGATTATCTATAACTTACGGAAATAAGATAGTAGAAGATCATTATGCATTTCCAACAATTGAACAATTATCTAAAGCAAGTGTTGAAGATTTAAGAAATATTGGATTAGGTTTTAGAGATAAATATGTTTATGAAACAACTAAAAAATTTGTAAGTGGAGAAATAAATTTAGATGAATTAAAAAATAAAGATACAGCTGAGGCAAGAAAAATATTAGAAAGTTTTCAGGGTGTTGGACCTAAAGTAGCAGATTGTATTTTGCTATTTGGTATGCATCGTTTTGAAGTGTTTCCGATTGATGTATGGGTAAGACGTGTAATGAACGATTTATACATAAAAAGTGATGAAGAAACTAAAGTTAAAAAAGAAGAAATTGAGAAGTTGGCAATAAAAAAGTACAAAAATTTAGCAGGAATAGCACAACAATATTTATTTTACTGGAAGAGAGAAACTGCTTAAAATTTTAAGAAGGAGGATGTTATGAGCTTACAAATAATTTACGGAAAAGCAGGTAGTGGTAAAAGTACATATTGTTTTAATAAAATAAAAGAAGAAATGAAAAACTTATCTAAAATATATATGATTACCCCAGAACAATTCTCCTTTACACAAGAGAAAAAACTTTTAGATGCATCTGAAAATGGAGCATTAATAGATGCAGAAGTTTTAACATTTAAGCGTATGGCATACAGAATAAATACTGAAACAGGAGGACTTACAGAAACTCATCTGTCAAAAGCAGGGAAGGCAATGCTTATTTCACATATTTTGCAACAGGAGAAAAAAAATTTAACATTTTTAGGAAGAAATGATGAAAATGTTGAAACTATGGAAAGCCAAATTCGTGAATTAAAAAAGCATATGATTTCAGTAGAACAACTTAAAAGTGCTATAAATAATGTGGAAAATCCATACTTAAAATTAAAATTGGAAGATATCTATTGTGTATACTCTTCATATGAAGAAGCAAAACAGAAGCAATATATAGATGAAGATGATATACTTACTATCCTTATAAATAAATTAGATCATACAAATATGTTTAATAATAGTATTGTTTTTATTGATGAGTTTAATGGATTTACTGAGCAAGAGTATGAAATTATTAGAAAATTATTGTATTTAACTAAAAAAGTATATATAACAATTTGCTCAGATAGTTGTACTAAAACAGATGATGAAACCAACATTTTTTTTGCTAACAGAAAAACTATAGAGCATTTTTATAAAATAGCAGAAGAAGAAAATATAAAAGTAGAAGCACCAGTGGAACTATCATTTCCATATAGATTTAAAAATGAAGAGCTGATTAATTTAGAAAAATATTTATCAAATGATTCTTATGAAATATATAGAAAAGATGTAGAAAAGATATCAATATTTTTAGCTAAAAATCCGTTTTCAGAAATAGAAGAGGTAGCAAAAAAAATAATAGAGCTCGTTAAAAATAATTATTCATTTAAGGATATAGCTGTTATAACTAAAGACTTAGATACTTATGAGGAAATTATTAAAGCTATATTTTCACGATATGAGATACCTGTATTTATAGACCAGAAAAAGAGTTTAAGTCAAAATATTTTAGTAAAATATATATTATCTATTTTGGAAATTTTCAAAAAAAATTGGTCAATTGAGGCGATGTTTTATTATTTAAAAATAAATTTTTTGAACTTGGATAATAAAGATATATTTGAGTTAGAAAATTATTGTACTAAGTATGGAATTCGCGGTAAAAAATGGTATGCAGAGGATTTTAAAATAGCAGAAGATGATGAAAAACTCGAATATTTTAACTCTTTAAGGAAAAAAATAGTAACACCATTAGTAAAACTAAAAGAATCTTGTTTGGAAAAAAAGAATGTAAAAACAATTTCTAAAGCCATATATGAATTTTTGATAGAAAATGAAATTGATAAAAAATTAGATGAAAAATCAAAAGAATTAGAAGAAATTGGTATGATAGAATTAGCCAATAATTATGAAACAGCATGGGATACAGTTATGGATATATTAGACGAAATGGTGTATGTGTTCGGTGATGAAAAAATATCTTTTGATGAATATGAAAAATTATTAAAAATAGGATTAGAAAATTCTCCTTTAGGAGCAATACCTGCAACTATTGATGAAGTAATAGTGGGAGATGTAGAGAGATCTAAAACTCATACAGTAAAGGTATGTTTCATAGTAGGAGTAAATGATGGAATGTTTCCATCTAATATGAAAGAAGAAGGATTTTTAAGTGATGAGGATAGAAATTCTTTGAAACAACAAAATATACAACTTGCTAAAACTACATTAGAACAATTATATGATGAAAATTTTAATATATATAAAGCTTTTTTAGTGGCTGAAGATAAGTTGTTCATATCATATTCATCTTGTGATCAACAAGGGAAAAGCTTAAGACCATCATCTCTTATATCTAAAATAAAAAGGGCATATCCAAAATTAAAAGAAAAAAGTGATATGATAAAAAAAGATAATGAAATTACAACTAAAGAGGCAACTTTCTATGAAATGCTAAATAATATTAGAAATCTAAAAGATGGAAATGAAATTGATCCAATTTGGTATACTATATTTTTATCATATCAAAAAGATGATATTTACAAAAAAAGAATAGAAGAAGCATTAAAAGGAATGTATTATAAAAATATTCCAGAAAAGATTTCAAAAAATAATATAGAAAAAATATATACTAATACTTTACATACAAGTATTTCAAGATTAGAGCAATTTAAGAAATGTAGTTTTTCATTTTATTTAAAATATGGATTAGAACTAAAAGATAGAGATTTATTTCAAATTAAAAACTTAGATACAGGAACTTTAATGCATGATATGGTAGAAGAGTTTTTTGATCAAATACTGCAAAGAAAATTAGTTTTAAAAGAAATGTCTTGGGAAGAAATAGAAGAAATAATACATAATATATTTAATGAAAAATTAACGCTTAATCGAAATTACATATTTACAAGTAATAAAAGATATAATATTTTAGCAAAAAGATTAGAGAAAGTAATTATAAAGTCAATAAAATATATTATAAAAACTATTACTGAAAGTGACTTTGATGTTTTTGGTAATGAAATTCAATTTCAAAAAAATGCCGATTTTCCACCAATTCAAATAGAATTAGAAGATGGAAAAAAAGTAGAATTAACAGGAAAAATAGATAGAATAGATTTGGCAAAAGGAAAAGACGGAAACTATGTAAGAATTATAGATTATAAATCTTCTATAAAGAATATTGAATTAAATGAAGTAATGGCAGGATTACAAATACAATTATTAACGTACTTAGATGCAGTTTGTGAGGCAAAGGAATTTATGCCGGCAGGTGTATTATATTTTAATTTAATTGACCCAATCATTAAAGCAGATAAAAATAAAACAGATGAGGAACTTGAAGAAGAAATAAAAAAACAATTTAAAATGCAAGGGCTAATTTTAGCCGATATTCACATAGTAAGAATGATGGATAAAAAACTAGACAAAGGTGCATCTAAATTAATTCCAGCATATATAGATAAAGACGATAATTTAAGTAAAACGAGATCTAGTACAGTTACTAAGGATCAGTTTAAAGATTTACAAAAACAAATGAAAAAAATTATAAAGGAAATTGCAAAAGAGATTTATAGTGGAGATATTTCTATAAAACCATATTATAATGCAAAAAAGAAAACATCACCATGTGATTATTGTAGTTATAAAGCCATTTGTAACTTTGATCCAATTTATAATTCTTATTACTATATTCCTCAAAAAGAGAAGGATGAAATTTTATCTGAAATAAAAGGAGATTAGAGATTAATATGCGCTATCCAGAAAATTTAAAAATAGGTGATACCATTGGTGTTTGTGCACCATCAGATGGTATTATAGAACCAGATAAGATAATAAAATTAGATAAAGCCATAGAAAATTTAAAGAAAATGGGTTATAAAGTAATAGAAACCAAAAGTGTAAGAAAAAGTATAAAAGGAAGAAGTAATACTGCAAGTGAAAGAGCAAAGGAATTTATGGAACTTTGGAAAAATGATGATGTAAAGTTAATTTTATATGCAGGTGGCGGAGATTTCTTAATGGAAATGCTAGAAGAATTAGATTTTGAACTATTGAAAAAATTACCTCCAAAATGGACACAAGGATTTTCAGATATTACAATGCTTAGTTTTCCATTAAATACAATATGTGATATACCAAGTATATATTGTGATGGAGTAAAAGATTATGCTATGAATCCATTATGTAGAAATCTTCTAGACTGTTTAAAATTGGTTTCGGGAGAAGATGTTATACAGCATTCATTTGAAAAACATTCTGATGGAAAAGAAGAAAACATAGATTATACATATAATATGGTATTAGAAACAAAATGGAAAAATTTAAAAGGCGAGAAAGAAGTAATAATGGAAGGTAGAGCAATAGGTGGTTGCTTAGATTGTATAGATAATCTAATTGGAACTAAATATGATAATACAAAAAACTATATAAAAAAATACAATAAAGATGGAATTATATGGTTTTTAGAAAGCTGCGAGACAACTACACCACAATTAACAAGAATACTTCTTAAAATGAAATACGCAGGATATTTTGAAAATTGTAAAGGAATTATCTTTGGTAGACCGTTAATTATTAGGGAAGATTATGAAATTACTGAAGATGAAGCAATTATGCAAGCAATTGGAAACTTAAATTTTCCAATTATTTCAGGAACAGATTTAGGACATATTCCACCACAACTAGGCTTTATGCAAGGAGCTATTTTAAAAATTACAGCAAGAGATGGAAAGGGAACTTTACAAAATGAAAGGAGATAATAAAATGCCTTCATCATTTATTCATTTATGTGTTGCAAATAAAGTATTAAAACAAAAACAAATAAAATTAAACGAAGAAGAATTCTTATATGGTAATATTTTACCAGACTATTTAAAAGAAAAAGATTATAAGAAAAAAGCAAGATTACATTTTTATAATAAAGTAACGATAGGGAATATTATTAAAGATAATGTAAATATTGAGGAATTTTTATTAGAGCATAAAGAAGATTTAAAAGATGATGTTGCATTAGGAATATATAGCCATTTTATTACAGATAAGTTATGGATAGAAAATTTTGTGATGAGGCATCTAGTTAATATTGATGGAAAAGTATATATAAATACTAAAAGAGGGCATTTAAGGAATAATAGGCTATCAGTTTATATAGATTATGATAAAATGACGGAATGGTTAATTGAGAAGTATGGCTTATCAATAGAGTTTATGAAAAAAGTAAAGTATAATGGTATGTTTAAAAATATATATGATATGCCACAAGAAGAAATATACAATAAAATAAATGGTTTTTTGCAAAACAAGAGAAAAGGCGAAATGGATATTTTTTCAAAAGAAGAAATAGAAAATTTTATAAATGAATCATCAAACAAAGTAGTTCAAAAATTAAAAGAAATAAAGGAATGATTATATGTACGAAACATTTGAAGAATTAGAAAAGGCAATAGAAGGGTGCAAGAAGTGCAAATTAGCAAATGGTAGAACAAATATAGTTTTTGGAACTGGAAATAAAGAAGCGGATGTAATGCTTATTGGTGAAGGACCGGGAGCAGACGAAGATAGATTAGGAGAACCATTTGTAGGTAAAGCTGGAAAATTAATGAATATGGCATTTGAAGGTTTGGGTATTAGTAGAGAAAAAGTATACATTGCAAATATAGTAAAATGTAGACCACCTCAAAATAGAAATCCAGAAGATGATGAAGCATTAGCATGTCTAGACTACTTACGAAACCAAGTAATTTTAGTTAAGCCTAAAATTATTGTACTTTTAGGAAGTGTTGCTCTAAAAAATATTTTAGGAAAAGAATATGGAATTACAGCTTCAAGAGGAAATTGGGTTGATAGAAAAGGAATATATTATATGCCAACATGGCATCCAGCTGCATTACTTAGAGATGAGGATAAAAAAATAGAGTTTTGGAAAGATTTAAAAGAAGTAAAGAAAAAAGCAAGTGAACTGGGAATAGAGTTATAATAATATATAAATGGAAGGACGCAAAATTGTTATATATAACGTATTATTAAAATTCTATTTTATAAATAGAAAATATAATAAAAAAGGAAGTATAATATGTTAAAAAATCTATGTGGACATTTTTCAAATGTAATACATCACAAATGGATTGTATTTTTATTATGTTGTAAAGCAGGAATTCCTTTTAGAGGACTTGTACACGATTTATCAAAATTTTCACCAACAGAATTTTGGCAGGGTGTAAAATATTATAAAGACGGAAAGAGGAGCCCTATTCAATATGCAAAAGAAGATTACGGCTATTCTAAGGCATGGTTACATCATAAAGGAAGAAATAAACATCATCCAGAATACTGGTACGATCCAAATGCACCTGAATCTTTACCAATTATTCCATTTAAATACATGTGTGAAACGATATGTGATCAGTTAGCAGCAGGAAAGGTATATAAAGGAAAAGCTTGGACAAAGGAGTATCAGTTACAATATTGGAATGCACATATTAATAAATTTTTATTAAACGATAAGCTTAAAAATTTTGTGACAGAAGTTTTAACTATGGTAGCAGAAAATGGTATAGATAAGACTATAACAAAAAATAATTTGCGCAAATGTTACGATAAGAATATAAGATAGGAAAAATACTTGAATTTTACATAAATCCATGCTATAATATAATATGTATTTTGGTGATATGTATCAAAATTAGTATAATTATAATTTTGATAGTTAAATTGTATATCACAGATGCAATTTTAAGAAAGGGGAAGAAACTATTAAATTATGAAACTATCAACAATGTTTGTGCAACAGGAGGTAAACAATGAATTTAAACTTATTAGAGCTTGTACCAGAATATTATAAATGCCCAATCTGTGGATTGTGGCATAAGAACTTTAGTGATACAATAACATTAAAATCTCTATCAAATTCATTTATTTCATGGAATTGTAAAACGTATGACACATATTATCCAAAGCATTACGATTCAAATCTCAGATATGCAAAGCTTCAACTTCAGTTATATCCTAAGAAAAGGCTTTTTTGGTTTACGATATCACCATTGCCAGGATGCTGCCGGCATATTAAACCAATTGATATTTATATTGATTATGATGATATGATAATAGGTAAAGAACATCCTACTATTACAGTAAATTTGCAATTAAAATTAATGAATCCAATTAGCAAATATGGGTGCAAATACTGTGATTACAAAAATTGGTGTAATATGCAGACAAAAGGTGATGAAAAGAAACCATATATTATGCTTAATATGACACTTGGTTTGGCTTTTAATAAAGAAGAGTTTGATAAAGCAGTAAGCTTAGAGGATAAAAATCTTAAGTACAAAGAAGTCGAAATTGGACCAGAGTATGATGAACCCGTAAATTTTTATCTGCCCTATTCTCCAAAATAAGAAGCTGTCAATTTGGTCGATCAAGATCTTGTGTAATCTATAGTTTTATAGTTTCTTTCCAATCAAATCAACAAAGGTAGCTACCTTTGTTGATTTCTAATTTATATTATTTCTAATGTAAGAATTTTTTACTTTTTCAAGACAAGTATCATATTAGTTACCTCATGGTCGGTCAAAACAATTGACTTTTATTAATTTTAATTATAAAATTTATATTAATAATAAAGTTAATGGGAGAAAAATATGGAATTTAGCAAAGAAGAAATTAGTAAAAAAGCAGAATATTGTTTAAGTTGTAAAATAAAAATGTGCCAAAAAGGCTGTCCTTTAGGAAATGATATTACACAATTTATTTCATATGTAAAAGAAGGAAAATATGAAGAAGCATATAAAACATTGTGCGAAACAACAGTACTTTCTCCAATTTGTGGAAGAATTTGTCCTCATAAAAGCCAATGTGAGGGAAGTTGTGTAAGAGGAGTTAAAGGAGAATCTGTTAGTATAGGAAATTTAGAGGCATATATAGGAGATTTGGCAATAGAAAATGGTTATGACATTCCAAAGTTGACTAATGAAAGAAAAAATAAAAAAATAGCAATAATAGGTGGTGGACCGGCAGGTTTAACTGCGGCATCAAACCTTGCAAGACATGGTTATACTGTTACTATTTTTGAAAAATACGACAAATTAGGCGGAATTTTAAGACATGGTATACCAGATTTTAGACTAGATAAAAATATATTGGATAAACAAATTGAAAAAATTTTAGATTTAGGAATAGAAGTAAAATATGGTGCAATTCTAGGGAAAAATATAAAACTAGAAGAACTAGAGAACGAGTTTGATGCTATTTTTCTTGCATTTGGAGCCAATATTTCTTCTAAAATGGGAATAGAAGGAGAAAACTTAAATGGTGTATATGGAGGGAATGAATTATTAGAAAATAATAATCATCCAAATTATATAGGTAAAAAAGTAGCAGTTATCGGTGGTGGCAATGTTGCAATGGATACAGCTAGAACTATAAAAAAATTAGGAGCAGAAGAAGTAAAAATTATTTACCGTAGAGCAGAAAAACAAATGCCAGCTGAGAAAAAAGAAATAGAAAATGCAAAAAAAGAAGGAATAGAACTTTTATTTCAAACTAATGTAGTAAAAATATTAGGAAATGAAAAAGTAGAAAAAATAGAATGCATAAAGACTGAACTTGTAAAAAAAGAGGGAGAAGCAAGAGAAGTACCAATAGATATTGCTGGAAGTAACTATATAATTCCAATGGATTATATAGTTATGGCAGTAGGCTCTAAAACAGAAAATGAAATCGTACAAAATTTAGGATTAGAGTTAACTAAAAAAGGAAATATTAGTGTAGACGAACATTATATGACTTCTAAGGAAAAAATATTTGCAGGAGGAGATTTAAGCGGAACAAAAGCAACAGTGGCATGGGCAAGCCGTTCAGGTAGAGAAGCTGCAAATGAAATAATGAAGTTCTTAGAAAAATAATTAACTATATACATTTGCTAAAATCTTAATTGAAATATTTTATAAATAATTTAAGGAATACATAAATTAAAATATGTATTCCTTTTTATATAATAATTAGTATTATTTAATAACTTGTTTTTTGTAAAGTATTTTTTGAATTAGTCCATAATTTTGCAATACTATGCCATAATCTAGAAAATAATGATATTTTCGTATTAGTAAGCAATAATTCACTATTAATATTTAAATTATGGTTTTCAATTTCATTACGCTTTATTTCTAAGTCTGACATTTTACTAACATAGTAATCGTTATAAAATGAATAATTATCTGTGTATCCAATTAAATCTTTAAAATTATACAATTTTTTACGATAATCTTCTATTTGAATAAGAGTAGAAATCGAATTAAACTTTTTATCAAAATAACTTTTTAAAATCAAATTTTGTGTATCTAAAAATAGGTTTTGTATTTTATTTCGTAATTGAGATATTTTAAAATCTATTTTTGAGAAATTCTTTTTACTTTCTATATTAGCCATGTAAGAAGTCTCTATGTTTAACAAATCTTCATAATGCATCAATTTATTTAAATTTTTCAAAAAAGTATTATAAAACGAAGTATCCGTTAATTGAATTATTTTTTCTTTAAACATGTTATTACTGTATAAAGTGCTATAAAATAACGAATAATTGCCTGTAATATATGTTAATTCATTAACTAACGTGCACTCTAAAGGGTAATATGCGGGACTAATGGTTGGTATTGTTATGTCAAAATATTTTACTATATCTATTTTCTTCTTTAAAGCATATGAACTCATTAATTGTACACTTGCTTCATTTAATGCCATACCATTCGTATTGCTTTTTGTAAAATCATAAAAACCAAGGTTTATAAGTTCATTATTTTCATTACGTACTTCTTGTAAAGCATGTAAGCATTCATGAATAACACAAGTATCTATATGTGATAAATCAACATTTTCTCCAAAATAAATAGAACAATTTTTAGAATCATATTTAGCAGAAGATAAATCAGCTGGTAATTTAGCAACATACATATGTAATCTAGATAATCTAATAAATAAATCTGTTTCTGATAAATTAAGAGTAGGAAAAGCTACTACAAGTTTCTTTGCAACAGTTTTAGCAACAGAATTAATAGTTAAAGTATCTAGAGTTTCTATAATTTGAATACCTTCTTTTTGTAATTGCTTATTAACATGCATAATCTATTATTTCTCCTTTGTAATCTTAATATTTTAATTATATACTAGATATTAAAGTTTTGTGTTTCGAAAGTGTTAAAAGTATGTTACGATTTTGTAACATTTTTTTTAAAAACAACTTGAAAATACTAGTAAACATGCTATAATAGAAATAGCTACTCGTAACAGTTCATCAAAAATATAGGAGGAAAGCAACATGAAGGGAGAATTTATATATCAAAATGAAAGGAGAATCTCCGAACTTGCAAACCGGTATTTTGGAGAGTTAGGACAACTTCCAAGGTTCTGGAACATTAAGGAGTTAGAAGTTTGTAAATATATATTATCCTATTGTATTTTAAATGGGAGATATATTAATCAAAAAAGCTATGAAGCCTTAAAAAGTGCAATCTCAGAAAAGGGTGGTAAAATGCAAAACAAAAAATTCTTTGAAAAAGTAGAAGAGAAAAATACTGATTACTTATATTTCAAAGAATTTATGGAAAAAGCAGAATCTAACAGCAATTTTTTGGATTCGTACTATATTTGGTTTGCAAGGAACTAAGTACTTGTTTTGCAAGGAATTAAGATGAACAAAAGGCAAAATAATATATATTTATTTTGCCTTTTTTTAATTTAAGAGACATTGATATGTTACTCAAATTTATAATATAAAGTTTAAAAAGTATCTACTATATAAAATTCATTAAATAATTATTAGAAATGTCAATTTTTACATTATTTAACTACTATATTATATATCTTATTTTTTATATATATTTCTTTTACAATTTCTTTTCCGTCTAAATATGATGCAACTTGCTTATGTACAATTTCTTTTATTTCTTCTTCTGGTAAATTAATTTTAATATCTATATTACTTCTTAGTTTACCATTTACCTGTATTGGAAGATTAAAAGTTTCTTCAATTAATTTTTCTTCACTATATGTTGGCCAAGTTGAATATGCAATAGAAGTATTATTACCAAGCAATTGCCATAATTCTTCTGTAATATGTGGAGCTACTGGATTTAAAAGTTGTAAAAATCCAAGTGCATATTTTTTAGGCACAATATCTTCTTTATAACATGCATTAATGAAAATCATCATTTGACTAATAGCTGTATTAAATTCCATATTTTCATAATCGTTTGTTACTTTTTTTACGGTATAGTTGTAAACTCTATCTAAATTAGAATTTTCTCTATCTTGTATTTTATCAGATTCAGCATATAATCTCCAAATACGGTCTACAAATTTTTTAGAACCTTCAATTCCATTTGGATCCCAAGGCTTTGCTGCATCAATTGGTCCCATAAACATTTCATAAATACGAAGTGCATCAGCTCCATAAAATTTAACCATGTCATCTGGATTTACAACATTTCCTTTAGATTTACTCATCTTTTCACCATTAGATCCTAAAATCATACCTTGATGACGTAATTTATAAAAAGGCTCCTTTTTAGTAACAATACCTTTATTAAATAAATATTGATTCCAAAAACGAGAATAAAGAAGATGTCCAACTGCATGTTCTGGACCACCAACATATAAATCAACAGGTAACCAATGATCCAATAGCTTTTTATCTGCAATACAATTTTCATTATGTGGATCAACATAGCGAAGAAAATACCAACTAGAACCTGCTGAGCCAGGCATTGTAGACGTTTCTCTTTTACCAATTTTACCGTTTTTAGTTACATTAACCCAATTGGTTGCTTTTTCAAGTGGAGAAGCCCCAGTTTTTGAAGGACTGTAATCTTCCAAATCTGGTAAAATAAGTGGCAATTCGCTATCCTCTAATACTTCCATTTTATCATCAAAATGAATTATTGGAATAGGTTCTCCCCAATAACGTTGTCTTGCAAAAATCCATTCACGTAGTTTATAATTTACTTTTTTATTTCCACAGTTATTTTCTTTAAGCCAGTCAATCATTTTATTAAAAGCATCTTCTTTGTTAAGACCATTTAAGAAATCTGAATTTATATGAATTCCATCACCAACATATGCTTCTTTTGAAATATCTCCACCCTCTAAAACTGGTATAATTTCTAGTCCAAATTTTGTAGCAAATTCATAATCTCTTTGGTCATGTGCAGGAACAGCCATAATGCTACCAGTACCATAGCTTGCAAGCACATAATCTGAAATCCAAATAGGTATTTTTTTATTGTTTACAGGATTTATAGCATAACTTCCAGTAAATACGCCAGTTTTTTCTTTATTTAACTCTGTACGCTCTAAATCAGATTTAGAAGCAGCAAGTCTTATATATTCATTAACCGAAGAACTTTGTGCTTCCGTAGTAATTTTAGATACTAGTTCATGTTCAGGTGCTAATACACAATAAGTAGCACCAAATAATGTATCTGGTCTTGTAGTGAATACACGAAATTCATAATCTGTATCTAAAACTTTAAATATAACTTCTGCACCAATAGATTTACCAATCCAATTACGCTGTATTTCCTTTGTGGATTCTGGCCAATCAATTTCATCCAAGCCTTCAAGTAAACTTTCTGCATAGCTTGGAATATCTAAAACCCATTGTTTCATATTTTTACGAACAACAGGGTATCCTCCACGTTCACTCTTTCCGTCAATTACTTCATCATTGGCAAGAACAGTACCAAGTTCTTCACACCAATTTACAGGCATTTCAACTAATTTTGCTAATCCATCTTCATAAAGTCTTGCAAAAATCCATTGAGTCCACTTATAAAAACTTGGATCTGCAGTAGAAACTTCTCTATCCCAATCAAAAGAAAAGCCAAGCATTTTTAATTGCCTTTTAAAAGTTTCAATATTATTTAAAGTAAAACCTGCAGGATGTTTTCCTGTTTTAATTGCGTATTGTTCTGCTGGAAGTCCAAATGCATCCCATCCCATAGGGTGAAGTACATTATATCCCTGCATACGTTTCATTCTAGATATAATATCTGTTGCAGTATATCCCTCTGGATGCCCAACATGTAGACCTTGTCCAGATGGATATGGAAACATGTCTAATGCATAAAATTTAGGTTTACTAAAATCCCATACATCGGTTTTAAATGTTTTGTGTTCATCCCAGTACTTTTGCCATTTTTCTTCAACTTCTTTAAAATTATATGCCATAAAATCAATCCTTTTTTTATATAATAAAGTTATTATACAACAAAACTACTGAGAAAGTAAATAAAATTGTTGCAATTTAGATAAAATTATGTTTTAATAGTTAAAGTTTCAAAAAATCAACTTGGGTCATACAAAATAAATAATTTTTATTCTTTAGATTTTCCAATAAAGAAATTTAGAAATTGATAATGAAAAGAGGGGGAGCAAAATGAAATTATACATTTTGCAACTAAAAAATAGTTGCAAAACAAATAGCAAAGGAGTATAATATATGAGTAGAAAAGAAAAACTATTAAAAAAAATACAATCAAAACCAAAGGATTTTACATATGAAGAAGCGAAAACATTATTATTACAACTTGGTTTTGAAGAAGATAAAAAAAGGCAAAACTTCTGGTTCACGTGTAAGTTTTATTAATATTAAGAATAATATAACAATAGAAATGCATAAGCCTCATCCAAGGAATGTATTAAAAGAATATCAAATTAAAAATTTGATACAAAAATTAGAAAAATGGAGTGATTTGGAATGAATAATGTAATGAGATATAAAGGGTATTGGGCAAAAATTCAATACAGTGAAGAAGATAATTGCTTCTGGGGAGAGATAGAAGGAATTAATGATATGATTACTTTTGAAGGCTCTACAGTTGATGAATTAAGAAAAGATTTTGAAGATGCAATAGAACATTATATTGAACATTGCAAAAACTATAATAAAGAACCACAAAAACAATATAGTGGTAGTTTTAATATAAGAATTACACCAGAACTTCATAAACAAGCGAGTATTTTATCTAAAGTAAGTGATATTTCCTTAAATCAATTTGTAGAAAATGCAATTGCAAATGCAGTAAAATTTGAGTTGAATAAATAAGATGTTTATAATATAATTTTAAAAAGGTGAAAAAAATGATAGATTTATTAAAAGCAGAAAAAGCATTTAGTGAATACGTTAAGTCTTATGATATAAATAATCCTAAAATAGAATTAAAAGTGAAGCATACTTTTAGAACTGTAGAAGTAGCTAAAAAAATTGCAAAAGATTTAAATTTAAATGAAGAACAAACTAATTTAGCACAGCTAATTAGTTTATTACATGATATTGGCAGATTTGAACAAGTAAGAATATATAATACATTTCAAGATAGAGATAGTGTGGATCATGCTGATTTAGGTGTAAAGATATTATTTAAAGACGGATTAATTAGAAAATTTATATTAGATGAAAAATATGATAATATCATATATAAAGCAATAAAAAATCATAATAAATTTAAAATAAAAACTGGATTAAATAAAGAAGAATTATTACAAGCTAAAATTGTACGCGATGCAGATAAAACAGATATATTTAAAACATGCGCCATAGATATTGAAAATAACACAAATGTAGCATATGATTATGAAAAACTTGCACCATTACACATTAGTCCTAAAATAATGCAAAATTTTAAAAATTATGAACAATCTAATAGATATGAGTTTGATAATAGGTTAGATAGCTATATAAATATGATTGGATTTATATTTGATTATAACTTTATAACGGGATTACGAATAATAAAAGAAAATAAATATATTGAAAAAGTAATGCAACCACTATGTATATGTGATGAAACAAAAGAACAAATGCAAGAAATAATAAAAGTTGCTAATAAGTATATAGATGAAAGAATAGAAAAGGGTTACTAATAGTATAAAAAATTTTTTTATTAACTTAATTAGTTTTACTCGGAAGGAATGAAAAATTAAAATGCCAAAAAAATTACTTATAACAGAAAAACCATCAGTAGCAATGGAATTCGCAAAAGCCTTAAAAGTAAATACAACTAGAAAAAATGGCTATTTAGAATCTGATGAATGGATTATTACATGGTGTGTTGGACATTTAGTTACTATGTCATATCCAGAAAAATATGATGAAAAATTAAAACAGTGGAGACTAGATACATTACCATTTATTCCAGATAAATGGCTTTATGAAATTATACCGAATGTACAAAATCAATTCAATATTGTAGAAAGCCTCTTAAAAAGAGAAGATGTTTCAGAAATATACAATGCAGGAGACTCTGGAAGAGAGGGTGAATATATACAAAGATTAGTATTCATGATGGCAAAACCAAACCCAAATGCAGTTATGAAAAGAGTTTGGATAGATTCACAAACTGAAGAAGAAATTTTAAGAGGAATAAGAGAGGCTAAAAGTTTATCTGAATATGATAGTCTATCTGATTCTGCATATTTACGAGCAAAAGAAGACTATTTAATTGGAATAAATTTTTCTAGACTATTATCTATTATTTATGGAAGAAGAGTAGCAAAAGAAGCTAATTTAGATAAAGCTTCAATTTCTGTAGGACGTGTTATGACCTGCGTACTAGGGATGATTGTAGAAAGAGAACGTGAAATTAGAAATTTTGTTAAAACTAAATATTATAAAGTTATAGGACAATTTGGAGATGAAAATACTAATTTTAAAGCAGAGTGGAAAGTAAATGAAAAATCTATAATGTTTGGGTCTTCAAAATTATATAATGAAACAGGATTTAAAAAAGAAAATGATGCTATTGATTTTACTAAGATGCTAATAGGAAAAGAAGCTAAAATTCTAGAACTTAAAAAATCTAAACAGAAAGAAAATGCACCATTATTATTTAATCTTGCAGAAATACAAAATGAATGTACAAAAAGATTTAAAATAAAACCAGATCAAACACTTGAAATAATACAAAATTTATATGAAAAAAAACTAGTTACTTATCCAAGAACAGATGCAAGAGTGCTTTCCAGTGCAGTTGCTAAAGAAATTACTAAAAATTTAAATGGAATTGCAAAAGGATTTGCAGATGATGAAGTAAAAAACTATATTCAAAAAATGAAAGATGAAAAATATTCTACAAATCTATCAAAAACAAAATATGTAAATGATAGCAAAATAACAGACCATTATGCTATTATTCCAACAGGACAAGGATATGAAAACTATAATGCACTTCCAGAGCTTCAAAAAAATATTTATAAGGTTATTGTAAAAAGATTCCTTGCAATATTTTATCCACCAGCAGAATTTCAAAAAGTATCTGTTACAGTTGAAATAGATAACGAAATATTAACAGCAAGTGGAAAGATATGTTTAAATTTAGGGTATTTAGAAGTTTTAAAGAATAAAAATGTGGATAATTCAAATGAAGAAAAAGGAACAAAAGAAGATGATGATGAAATACAAAATAATTTAAGTATTTTAAATACACTAAAAAAAGGCGAAAAGATAAATATATTGAATTTTGAAACTAAGGATTCCGAAACAAATCCTCCAACAAGATACAATTCTGGTTCTATAATTTTAGCAATGGAAAATGCAGGAAAATTAATTGAAGATGAGGAATTAAGAGAGCAAATAAAAGGTGCAGGAATAGGAACAAGTGCTACAAGGGCTGAAATTATAAAGAAACTTGAAAAAATTCATTACATAGAGATAAACTCTAAAACTCAAATTATTACACCAAGCAATTTTGGAGAAATTATTTACGATGTAGTATTTAAAGCTATGCCAGATATGTTAAATCCTAAATTAACTGCAAGTTGGGAAAAAGGTTTAGATATGGTAGCAAAAAAAGAAATTGAGCCGGATGAATTTATGGAAAAACTTAAAAATTATATAAAATCCAAATTTCAAAAGTTAGTTATAAATATGTAAATAAAAATTAAAGTAAACTTCGATTACTAGAATTTTTTAGTATAATTTTCATAAAATGAGTAAATCTAAATTATGGTGATATTTATGAGAATTTCATGGATTAAAGCAAAAAATGACAATAAAAGTTTTCGTATTTTTCAGCATATGGGATTTAATGTTAATGAATTGGAAGATTTAGAAAAAACAGATGATGTAATAAAACAACTAATACGGTAATAATATTGATACAATTGTATTAACCAATGAAGTGGCAAGTTTTTCAGAGGATATAATAAAAAAATATAATAAAGCTGATGATATAAACATTATTATTACACCAAATAAAAAGTAATAGGATAAGTAAAAGGTGAATAATATAAGATAAAAAATATCATCGGAGGTAAAATATGTTTTTTGAAGAAGATATTTATCGTGGTTTTGTAAATGATTTTAACACTCAATTATACAATTTGCATCCTGAGATTCCATTTTCAGATTATATATTTTTATGCATAGGTTCTGATAAAATAATTGGTGATGCATACGGACCACTAGTGGGAGAGAAGTTGCAAGAGTATTTTAAAGAAACATATCACAATATAAAAATAATTGGAACATTAGAAGATCCAGTACCAGCTTCTACACTTAGTACAAAAGTAAAAAATATATATAAAAGTTACTTAAATCCATGCATTATTGCGATAGATTCTGCCTTAGCTAAAAAAGAAGAATTAGGGAAGATATATGTATCTAATAAAAAAATGCAATGTGGAAAAGGAATAAATAAAAATATTCTATCAGTTGGAGATATTAGTATAAAAGGAGTGGTTGCAATAGATTTTAAAACTCCAAAATATAATTTTTCATCACTTCAAAATACATCGTTAAGAAATGTTTTAAAACTAGCTAATATTACATCAAATGGAATATATCAATCAATAAAATACAGATAATTAAAAATATGTATATTCCCCAAAAATTTGGTAAAAATTTATATATAGGAAATTTTTGGGGAGGTAGCAATATGGATGTTGAAACAATGAAAAATATAGTAATGTTAAAAAATCTTCCATCTAATATGGTAGAAGAAGCAATAGTTATTTTAAAGCCAAATATAAGAATAGAAAATTTTAATAAGGTAGAAAAAAAGAAAGAAAATATAAAAGTTGGTGCAAAAAATAGTTTAAACTCCAAAGATTATATTATAAAAGAAGCAGAATCCGTTATAACTCAGTATATTTCTAATTTGGAAAAACCAAAGCAGTTAGAAATGAAAACAAAACAGTTAGAAGCTAAATATGAACGTATAAAGATATTAACAGTATTATTTGGACTAGTTGGATTGTTTGGAATTATTGTAAATTTAATTTAATAATAAATATGTTATTTAAAACGAATAAAACACCTTATTCAAACATATATATTACAAAATATGTTTGAATGAGGTGTTTTTATTGGAAAGAACATTAACACAAGAAGAAAAAATTAAAAGAGCAGAAGAAATTTATCTAAGAAGAAAGTCGAATGAAAATGGTTATGGAAGAAGAACTGCAACTGTAAATGTAAGTGACCAAAAAAATTACGGGTTACTTAAAAAAGTGATTTTACAAATGTTAATTTGTCTTGTTATCTATTTTATATTTTATTTAATTCAAAATAGTAATTATATCTTTTCAGAAGAGGTATTAAATAGGACAAAAGAAGTCCTTTCATACGACATAGATTTATCTGGTATATATGAAATGGTAGTTAATTTTTTCAGTGAAGATAGTGAAAATATTTTAGTAAATGGAGATACAAATAATCTTATAGAAGATACAAATTCTATTAATGAAGAATCTAATGCAGTAAATAACGATAATACAAATGTAGTAAACAATATTTCTCAAATAGAGGGTGGAATTGGAGGTGCTGAAGTAGAAGAAACAGCATTGTCAGCATCTATAGAGAAAACATCATTTGAAAAAGATTTAAACATAGAAACAGATGAGGAATATATAAAAAATAATTTTTCTCTTATTATACCTGTAAAAGGAATTGTTTCTTCTGAATTTGGAATAAGAAATGTAGATAATCCTATTGTTAGTAAAAATCATGCTGGAATTGATATTGCTGCTAATACAGGAACAGATATTTATGCAGCAATGGAAGGAAAAGTAGTTATATGTAGTACAACGGGAGATTATGGATATCATATAAAAATTGAAAATAAAGATGTCACTACATTATATGCTCATTGTAGTAAATTATGTGTGAAAAAAGGAGATTATGTATCAAAAGGGCAAAAAATTGCCGAAGTGGGTTCAACAGGGAAAACAACAGGACCACACTTGCATTTTGAAATTGCAAGAAATGGGAAATATATAAATCCGCGAAGTATACTAGATTTTTAAAAGAATAAAGTTTTTATACTTTTAAAAATATAATTCAATACTTTAGGAGGCTAAAATGAGTATAAAAATAAATCTAAAAATTTTTTTATTTCTTATAATTTTTTACTTAACTAGACAAATCCAAATTTATGCAGTTATAATGTTTTTTGCTTTTTTACACGAAATGGGACATTTAATTTGTGGAATTTTATTGGGTTTACATCCGAAAACTTTAAAAATTATGCCAATGGGTCTTAGTATAGAATTTAAGATATTACCAAATGATTATAACAAAAAGAAAAAAAGAGGTAATTCCTTATGTTTAAAAGAGATGTTGATTGCTTGGGCAGGTCCTTTAACTAATATAATTATCATTATGATAACACATATTTTAAATACAAAAATGTATATACCATATTTTGATGAAATAATATATGCAAATTTAATAATTTGTATATTTAATCTAATACCAATTTATCCATTAGATGGCGGGAGAATTATTTATTATACTTTATATATAATAAAAGGAAAAATGAAATCTATGCATATCACAAACCAAATTTCAAATATTTTAATTATATTATTAACTGCAATATCGAGTATAGTTATATACTATTATAAGAACATAGCTATTTTGTTTATACTTATATATTTATGGACTATAGTTATAATAGAAAATAGAAAATATGAAATGAAAAATACAATATATAAAATATTAGAAAAGAGTTGAAATTAAATTAATTGTATTATATACTTAAGAAAGAGTGGAGGAATTCAAATGATAAAAACTTTGAAAAATGAACAGGGAATTACTTTATTAAGTTTAGTTACAGTAATTGGATTAATGATAATTATTACTAGTGTACTAATATATAACATAACTACTTCTGGACATGTTAGGTCACTAGATAATATGAATAAAGATATAACATTATTAAGAGATAAAGTTGATGTCTATTATGCCAAATATGGTGCTTTACCAGTTTTAGAGACTAAATATACAAATACAAGTCATTTAAAAGGTTTGAATGCGAATGATAATGATACATATTATGTAATAGATTTACAATTATTAGATAATATTACTTTAACATATGGACAGGCTTATCAATTATATAAAGCACTTCCAAAAACTACGAATGCGGATTTATATATAATAAATGAACAAAGCCATAATATATATTATGTAGAAGGAATAAGTTTTGATGATAAAACATATTATACAATAGTAGAAGAATAAAAAATGTGTCCTATGTACTAGGACACATTTTTTATGAAAAAATATTTTATAAATATAGTAAAAATATTTTTTCAAGTTATAACGCATATTAAAATTCACAATTATTTGGAGTTCTTGGGAAAGGTATTACATCACGTATATTTTGCATTCCTGTTATATACATTATTAATCTTTCAAAACCAAGACCGAAGCCAGAATGAACTACACTTCCAAAACGACGTAAATCTAAATACCACCAGTAGTCATCTTTTTTAAGACCTAAATCATTCATACGTTTTTCTAACTTTGCTAAATCTTCTTCTCTTTGGCTTCCTCCTATAATTTCACCAATACCAGGAGCTAAAAGATCAGCTGCTGCTACTGTTTTTCCATCTGGATTTTGCTTCATATAGAAGGCCTTTATATCCATAGGATAATCTGTAACAAATACTGGCTTTTTGAAGATTACTTCACTTAAGTAACGTTCATGTTCTGTTTGCAAATCACATCCCCAGCTTACAGGAAATTCAAATTTATCATTTACTTTTTCTAATTCTTTTACAGCATCTGTATAGCTAATACGCCCAAAATCTGAATTTAATACATTGCTTAAACGTTCTAGTAAAGTAGTATCTACAAATTGATTAAAGAAAGCCATTTCTTCTGGACAAGTTTCTAATACATAAGAAATAATAAATTTTAACATGTCTTCTGCTAAATCCATATCATCTTTTAAATCAGCAAAACAAATTTCAGGTTCAATCATCCAAAATTCTGCTGCGTGCTTTACTGTGTTAGAATTTTCAGCACGAAATGTAGGACCAAATGTATATACATTTCTAAAAGCAAAAGCATAATTCTCAACATCAAGTTGACCACTTACTGTTAAATGAGCAGGTCTACCAAAGAAATCTTTACTGTCATCTACTAGTCCGTCATCTGTTTTTGGAAGAGAGTTTAAATCAAAATTCGTTACACGAAACATTTCGCCAGCTCCTTCTGCATCACTAGATGTGATAATAGGAGAATGAACATATACAAAGTTTCTCTCTTGAAAGAATTTATGAATTGCATAAGATGCAGCAGAACGAACGCGGAAAACTGCATTAAAAGTGTTCGTTCTTGGACGTAAATGTGCAATAGTTCTTAAATATTCAAAAGAATGTCTTTTCTTTTGAAGAGGATAATCACTATCACATAAATTATATATTTCTATTGATGTTGCTTTTATTTCAAAAGGTTGTTTTGCTTCTTTTGTTTCTACAACTGTTCCAGTTACTTTTATAGATGAACTAATACTTAATTTACATATATCACTGAAGTTTGATAAAGCTTCATCAAATACTATTTGTACATTCTTAAAAAATGATCCATCATTTAATTCAATAAAACCAAAAGTTTTTGAATCACGAACTGTTTTGACCCATCCTTCTAAAGTAACTTCTTTTTCTAAATATAAATTCGTATTTTTATATAGTTCTTTAATTGTTAATTTAGTTTTCATTTTTAATCCTCCCTTTAAACAATAGTTATTATATAAAAATATTAACATAAATTCAAGAATTTAATCATACTTTATAGACTTTTTTAAAAAAAAGTTATAAAATAGATAGCAAAAGTAATTTATATGGAGGAAAAATATGAGTAACTATAAAACAAACAACTGTGGGGAATTAAGAATAAGTGATTCCGGAAAAACAGTAAGACTTTCAGGATGGATACAAAAAATTAGAAATTTAGGTGGAATGACCTTTATAGATTTAAGAGATGAAGAAGGTATTACTCAAATTGTAGTAGAAAATAATTCTAATAGTGAAGATATGTTAAAAGATTTAACAACAGAAACTTGCATTATGGTAGATGGTAAGGTAGTAGAAAGAGCAAGCAAAAATGAAAAAATGCCAACAGGAGAAATAGAAGTAGTAGCAAGTAATATTACTATTCTTGGTAAATGTAAAAATGTATTACCATTTGAAACAACTTCTGAAAATTTAAATAATGTAAGAGAAGATTTACGTTTAGAATATCGTTTTCTAGAACTTAGAAATGAACATCTTCATAAAAACATTATTCTACGTTCAAATATAATTAAAACATTAAGAAATAAAATGGATGAATTAGGATTTATAGAAGTTCAAACTCCAATTTTAGCTAATTCATCACCAGAGGGAGCAAGAGATTATTTAGTACCAAGTAGATTGCATCCAGGTGAATTTTATGCTTTACCTCAAGCACCACAACAATTTAAACAATTATTAATGGTATCAGGTTTTAGTAAATATTATCAAATAGCGCCATGCTTTAGAGATGAGGACCCTCGTGCAGACCGTGCACCAGGTGAATTTTATCAATTAGATTTTGAAATGAGTTTCGCAGATCAAGAAGACGTATTTGCAGTTATAGAAGAAGTTATACCAGAAGTATTTGAAAAATTTACAAATTTCAAAGTAGATAAAGCACCATTTATACGTATTCCATATAAAGAGGCAATGGAAAAATACGGTATAGATAAACCAGATTTAAGAAATCCACTTATAATTTGTGATGTAACAAAAGTATTTGAGAATACAGAATTTAATGCATTTAAAGGTAAAACTGTAAAAGCTATTGCAGTAGAAATGAAAGAAGATTTACCTAGAAAGTTCTTTGATAATATGAGTGAATTTGCTGTAAGTAATTTAGATGCAAAAGGTCTAGCATGGGTAAAAGTAGATGGCGAAAAGAACTTAAATGGAGGAATTTCAAAATTTATAAATGACTCTCAAAAAGAAGAAATTTTATCTATAACAGGGGCAAAAGAAAATTATGCGTTATTCTTTATAGCAGATGAATTTGTAAAAGCACAGAAAATTGCAGGAGGAGTACGTATTGAACTTGGAAATAGATTAGATTTATTAGAAAAAGATGTATATCGTTTCTGCTTTATTGTAGATTTTCCTATGTATGAATTATCAGATGAAGGAACAATAGATTTTAACCATAATCCATTTTCTATGCCACAAGGGGGAATAGAAGCTTTAAATACAAAAGATCCTTTAGAAATACTTGCTTACCAATATGATTTAGTATGTAATGGATATGAAATGGCATCAGGAGCAGTAAGAAATCATGATCCAGAATTAATGGTAAAAGCTTTTGAAATTGCAGGGTATAAAAGAGAAGATGTAGAAGAAAGATTTGGTGCATTATTTAATGCATTCCAATATGGAACACCACCACATGCAGGAGCAGCACCTGGCTTAGACCGTATGGTAATGTTAATAGCAGGGGAAGAAAATTTAAGGCAAGTTATTGCATTCCCTAAAAATAAAAAAGCAAGAGATTTATTAATGAGAGCACCAAGTAAAGTAACAGAAGAACAATTAAAAGATGTTCATATTAAATTAGATATAAAAGAATAAAATAAGGACTCCAACTATAATTAAAGTTGGAGTCTTTTTATCTTGTATATAAATTTCTAATTTTTATATATTATAAAGAAAAAGCATGAGGCAATAGATCATTTATAGAATATTCTTTTAATTCATTATTATCACCAGAATATGCATAAATTTTAAAATTGTTATCTACATATTGTTTCATAAATTGTCTACAATAACCACAAGGCAAACATTCATCTAATTCATTGCTACCTTTTTTTCCGCCACATACAACAATGTAACTAAAATCTCTTTCACCTTCAGATAAAGCCTTAACAAAAGCAGTACGTTCAGCACAAATACTTTGTATTCCACTGTTTTCAATATTACATCCAGAGTATGCTTTGCCAGATTTACAAACTAAACAAGCACCAACTAAATAAATATCAGAACAGGCATATTTTCTAACATTTTTTGCAATTTGAATAGCATCTTTAATTTCCATAATTTTCACAACCTTTCTACCCCTAAATGCTATATTCATACGAGGTTTAAATTATATTAAAAACTATTTTAATATAATTTATTTGATTATATATAATAAATTGACATACGTCAATATCTCTAAAAAACAGTATAAAATTTGCTAAAAGTAACATAAAGTGGTATAATTAAAAAGAAGAACCCAATAAAGGGATGTAGAGTAGAAAGGAGCAAAAGAATGGATAAGAAATTTCTTATTCTGACACTAGACCACAAAGAAGCAGAGCTTTCGGTAGAGGAATTCTGCCGGAGGCAGTCGATAGACTATATCGGCTGGGTCGCTCGTAAGAGCGACGGTGTTGTAGAAGATAAGGAAATTGTGCAGAGATTCGGAGAGTATTTTGAAATTTCCGAAATGTCTTCTACAAGAGTAATCGTAGGAAAAGGCCTTAAGAAGAGGAAAGTTTGGCGGACAACTGCTAGACTTACTATGAAAGAAGGGTTTAACCCTGACGAGTATAAGCAACTAAAGCTCTGCCCCATCGTGATCGCCGTCTGGGATCTTGAGTGTAATGATTTTGTCGATCATTACCAAAGGCACAGCAAGAGGTATGCCTTTATGCCGTATGAACTGAAAAAGGCAAAGCAGGCTGTCAATGATGAAGTGGCGGTTGACATCTTCATCAACAGCACACGAATCAATAGAGACTTTTTTATGAGTCTCACACATGTGATCTAAAAAAGCAAAGTTTCTGGATGTGTTTATTACATCTAGAAACTTTCTTTTTTTAGTTTTGGTATGCAAGAAAGTTAATTACAACGTTAGAATATAGCAAATGGAGAAATTTTAAAATTAAATACTAAAGTTAAATATGCTTGTAAAGGCAGTGAGATTACACAAGAGAAACACTTTGCTGACGTCGGGAGAGTGTTAAAAGTTGGAAATAATAAGGTAGTAAAATCACCCAATTTATGTAGTTAGCATAAAATATATTACATAAGGAGGGGGATTTTTTTAATATGTCTACATATATAATACATGGAGGAAGAAAGCTACAAGGAGAAGCATATGTTTCTGGATCTAAAAATGCATCATTACCAATACTTGCTGCTTCCATTTTAAATAAAGGTATTACAAGATTATATAATGTTCCAGATATACATGATACAAAAGTTATGATTG
Organism: uncultured Clostridia bacterium; assembly: GCA_947626205.1. Classification (GTDB taxonomy): domain Bacteria; phylum Bacillota; class Clostridia; order TANB77; family CAG-508; genus RGIG8482. Next base: position 15,124 of record CANQRO010000001.1, on the reverse strand, counting down.
ATATATTAAGATATTTGGGTTGCAAAGTGAAGAAAAATCATGATAAAATAACGATTGATGCTAGATGCATAACAAGGTACGAAATTCCAGAAGAATTAATGAGAAAAATGCGTTCATCAGTTATATTAGCAGGGGCATTATTAGGTAGAACAGGCAAAGCAACCTTTTCATATCCTGGAGGATGTGATATTGGAGCAAGACCAATTGATTTACATTTAAAAGCTTTTGAAAAATTAGGTATAAATATTAGTGAAAATACTGGATTTATTACCTGTATTTGTGATACAATATTGGGAGAAAAAATTCATTTAGATTTTCCAAGTGTAGGAGCAACTGAAAACGCTATATTAGCGGCAACTTTAGCTAAAAATACTACAATTATTTCTAATGCAGCAATGGAACCAGAAATTGTAGATTTACAGAATTTTTTAAATAAAATGGGAGCTAAAATTGAAGGCGCTGGAACAAGTGAAATTATTATTAAGGGTGTAAGTTCATTAAAAGATCAAGGTTACAAGATTATGCCAGATAGAATAGAAGCTGGAACGCTATTATGTTGTACAGCAGCAACAGCAGGGCATATTATATTAAAAAACGCATGTGCAGAGCACTTAACACCAGTATTAGATAAATTACAAGAGTGTGGGTGCAACGTAGAAATTAGAAAAAATGAAATTGAGCTAAAAGCACCAAAGAAACTACAAGGAATAGAAATTAAAACAATGCCTTATCCGGGTTTTCCTACAGATATGCAAGCAATTTTTTTAAGTATGCTAACAGTAGCAAAAGGAACATCTGTAATAACAGAGAATATATTCGAAAATAGATACAAATATACAGCAGAATTAAAAAGAATGGGAGCTAAAATAATAATAGAAGGAAAAACAGCTATAGTAAAAGGTGTTAGAAAACTAAGTGGAGCATCTGTTAGTGCAACAGACTTAAGAGGAGGAGCTGCATTAGTGTTGGCGGGGCTTATAGCAAGTGGAAAGACTAAAATTGATAAAATAGAATACATTTTGAGAGGATATGAAAATCTAGATAAGAAATTAAGTAATTTGGGAGCAAAAATTACGAAAGAAGTGGTGTAGATGGGAAAAAATAAAAATACAGAACTTAACTTTTTATATTTGGACGATAAATATAATAAAGATAAAAAAAAGAATCAAGTAAAAAAGACTGTTAAAAAAAGTGTAAAACAAAAACCAAATAAAAGTAGAGTAGAAGCATATGATGATGTTTTTAATTTTGATGATGAAATAGTTATAGGAGTTACAAAAGTAGAAAACAAGCAACTAAATAAAAAGAAAAATAGTAAAACATCTACAGCCAATAAAAAAGGTTCTAAAGTTAATAATAAGAAGAATATTAAAAAAGTAAAAAAATCTAACGTAAAAAAAGATAAAATAAAAAATAGTGGAGCAGAAAAAAAATCTGCTCCAGGTAATAAAAAAAATAAACAATTAAAAACAAAGGACAAGCCGAATGTAGAAAATGCAACAGCTATAAAGGTTGCTAAATGGATTATATTAATGCTTTCTTTAGGTATTGCATTTATGTTTTTCTTATTATCTCCTGTATTTAATATAAAAGAAATAATAGTAACAGGAAATGAAAAAATAAGTACAGATACAATTATTAGTTTATCTCAAATTCAATTTGAAGATAATATATTTAGAAATATGCGTAGTAAAATAATAAAAAATATAAAGCAAGAAGCATACATAGATAAAGTTAATGTTATTAGAAAATTACCAAGTACAATAGAACTTGAAATTACAGAAAGAAAAGCAACATTCATGATTGAATATGCAGGAAGTTATATTTATATAAATAATCAAGGATATATTTTAGAGGCAAATCAGAATAAGCTTGAATTACCAATTATTATTGGATATATAACACCAAATGAAGAAATAAGTGTTGGTAAACGATTATGCCAGGAAGATTTATCTAAATTAGAAAGTATATTAGGAGTAATAGAAGCAATACATTCAAATGAAATACAAGAAGATATTAGTAGAATAGATATTTCAAACAAAGAAGATTATAAATTGACAATGGACGGAGGAAAAAAGGTAGTTCATTTAGGAAATTTAACGAATTTAAGTAATAGATTATTATATCTAAAAGTTGCTTTACAAGATACAAAAGGTTTAGAAGGAGAAATCTTTGTAAATGGTAATTTAAATACGGAAAAAGCATATTTTAGACAAGATTCATAAAAAGTATATTTTAAAAAGTTAGTATAAAACAAATTATATAAAAAATTAATGGTTTATAGGCATCCTTTAAAAACCTAAATATTGAATTATAAGGAAAAATAGACAATGAAGAAAAAACATGAAATCGCAATTATACTAGGAATTACATGTATATTATTAACATTTAGTATTATGGTACAATTGAGAACTACCAATAATTTAATTTCAATTGCTGGCAATACATATAGAGAAAATGATTTACGTGATGAAGTATTAAGATGGAAAGAAAAATATGATGTGATTTATGAACAATTACAATTATCTGAAAAACAGCTAGAAGAAGAAAGAAAAGTTAGTACTTCATCTGATGATTCTTCATTAGAAAAGCAGGAAGAATTAAAAAGAATAAATACATATTTAGGTTTAACAGATGTACAAGGTGAAGGAATGATTATTACCTTATACGATAATACACCTTCAACATTTTCAACTTCAAATGACTTAATTCACGATGATGATTTAAGAAGAATAGTAAACGAATTAAAAAACAATGGCGTAGAGGCTATTAGTATAAATGGAGAAAGAATAGTTCCATCTACTACTATTACATGTGCTGGTACGGTTATATTAGTAAATGGTGAAATTATAGGAAGTCCTTTTGTAATTAAAGCAATTGGAGATCAAAGTAGAATAAATAATATAATGCGACCAGGGGGATATATTTATATGTTACAAGAACAATATGGTTTTAATAATATAGAGGCTAAAAAAAGTGATCATTTAGTTATTGAAAAATTTAATGGAGCATTAACAAATAGATATATTAAAAATGTAAAATAGGTATCGTAATATTATAAAAGAAAGGAGAATGTGTTGGTTTTATACTAACATAAATAAAAAGATGAAAAAAGGTAAAGGAACTATGACAATTACAATTGGGCTTGTTTGCTTTGTTCTTACATATATCATATTTATGCAATTCAAAACAGTAGAAGAAACAAACATAACTTTAATAGAAACAATGAGAGAAGCGGAATTAACAGAAAGTTTAGCAAGCTGGAAAGAAAGGTATAATGCAACAGAAGAGAAGTTATTGCAAAATAATGAAACATTAATAGAATATAGACAAAAAAGAGCCTCTAACCAAGAAGCAACAGAGTTACTAAACAAAGAGTTATTGCAAGCTCAAACAATTGCAGGTTTAACAGATGTAACAGGAGATGGAGTAGTAATTACTTTTTATGATAAAAGTGAAGAAAATAAAGTAAAGGATAGAGAATTATTAGAATTAATAAATGAATTAAAATATGCAGGAGCAGAGGCTATCAGTATAAATGATCAAAGGATTGTTAATATGACCAATATAATGAATATTTGGATAGGCGGAGAAGATGACAATGAGAGTTATAAAGAAGATTTTTATATTCTAATTGATAATTCAAAAAGAATAACATCACCTTATGTAATTAAGGCAATAGGAGATCCAAAAACACTAGAAAGTACATTAACTGCAAAAATTTCTGGATTTATTAGTAGATATTCAAATGCAACCTTAAAAGTGCAAAATAACATAGTTATTCCGAAGTATAATGGAGAGGAAAATTTTAAATTAAGATATGCTCAAGAAGTAACAAAAGGGGAGGAAAAATAGATGGTTTTTATAGCAATAGTTATTGGATGTGTTATAGGTGTAATAGCAGGATTAAACGCACCAATTATTCCATATAGTTTATCTGGATATTTGGCAATTTCTATAATTGCTGCATTAGATTCTGTATTTGGAGGAATTTCATCTGTATTAAAGGGTGAATTTGATCTAAAAATATTTGTATCAGGTTTCTTTGGAAACGCAATATTATCTATTTTACTTACATATTTAGGAGAAAGATTAAATGTGGATATTTATTTAGCTGCAATTGTTGTATTTGTAGGTAGAATGTTTGTAAATCTTGCAATTATACGACGTTATTATATTGATAAATGGACAGAAAAAATAAGAAAGATGCGTGAAAAAAAAGAAATTGAAAATAAAAATAACAGTAAAACCATTAAAGAATAAATATTAAAAAATTGAAAAGGCTTGGTACTGTAAAAGTACGAAAATATTATTACAAAAAAGAACAAAAATATTACAAAAATATTACAAAAACTCTTGACTTTTTTACCAAAATATAATATTCTTACCTAAGTAAAAAAATATACTTAAAAAATGGGGGAATAAGCTTTGGCAATAGGTGATATAATCGTCGGAATTGATATCGGAACTTCAAAAGTATCAGCTGTTGTGGGAGAAGTAAACAATTTTAACCAAGTTGAAATTATTTGCACAACTAGCACAAAATGTAGTGGTATCAAAAAAGGGAAAATAATTAATGAAGATGAGATTGCATTATCAATAGATAAAACAATCCAAAATGCTGAAGATGAAGCTAATATTAAAATAAATTCTGCCTATGTAACAATTCCAGGTAAATATGTAACAATTGTACAAAATAGTGTTACAAAGGAATTAAAAGATAAATATGCTGCTATTTCTGTAAGAGATGTAGGACAATCCATTATGCAGGTAAGGGATATTGAAGTACCAGAAGGAAAAACAATTATAGACATTGTTCCATACGAATTTGTTTTAAAAGATGGTTCTAAAACATCTGATCCAGTTGGAAAATTAAGTTCAGAATTTACATTAAACGCACAAATTATATTAGCCAATAAAGAATATACAAGACAACTATCTGCAATATTTAAAAAAGCAGGATTAGAAATAGACGGAATGGTTCCAAATGCACTTGCAGAAAGAAATTTAATATTAGATGTTAATGAATTACATGATAATATTATGTTATTAGATATAGGTGCAGGTAATACAGATATAGGAGTGTTCGAAGGAGAAGCATTTATATATACAAATACAATTCCTTTAGGTGGAGATAATATTACAAGTGATATTGCATTAGTTCTAAATATTTCAGAAGAGGAAGCAGATAAATTAAAAAGACAATATGGACTAGCTTTAAAATCCTTTATAGATAACGATAACGATATTATACTAAATACTTATAAGGGTGATGGAAAGAATAAAATTATTAAAAGTTCAGAGCTGATTGAAATTATAGAAGCTAGAATAGAAGAAATATTTAGTTTAGTTAATAAAGATATTACTAACCAAGGAATTAAACCTAAAATTAATAATGTAGTGCTAACAGGACAAGGAATTACAAATATTAATAAAAGTGACGTAGCAGGTAAAATTACATTAAATATTCCTGTTAAAATTTCTACAGGAAGATTAGTAAGTACAATTAAGCCAAGTTTTCGTTCTGCTTATTCACTAGTAAGATATATTGCAGCACGACCATTTGCAAAAACTGTATCTAGCAATATAGATGTAAAATCAGATACTAATTTCTTTATGACAATAATGGGGAGAATTAAAGAATTTTTTTATACTTAATAAAATGTTTAAATTTTAAATTTATATGTATTGGGGAGGATTTATATGATGGTAGACTATGAAGAAAATGAGAAAATGATGGATGGAACAGCAACAATTAAAGTTATTGGTGTAGGTGGCGCAGGTAACAATGCTGTTAATCGAATGATAGAATCTGGAATTAGGGGAGTAGATTTTATATCTGTAAATACAGATAGACAAGCACTTCAACAATCAAAAGCATCAACTAAAATTCAAATTGGTGAAAAAATTACAAGAGGATTAGGTGCTGGTGCTAACCCAGATATAGGTGCACAATCAGCAGAAGAAAGTAAAGCTGAAATTTCCGAAGTATTACGCGGTGCAGATATGGTATTTGTTACTGCTGGTATGGGCGGAGGAACAGGAACAGGTGCAGCCCCAATAGTTGCAGCTGCTGCCAAAGAAATGGGAATTTTAACAATTGGTGTTGTAACAAAACCATTTACATTTGAAGGAAAGAAAAGACTTTCTCAAGCAGAACGTGGAATAGAAAGTTTAAAAGGAAAAGTAGATACTTTAGTAGTAATACCAAATGATAAATTATTACAAATAATAGATAGAAAAACATCAATTGTAGATGCATTTAAAATGGCAGATGATGTTTTAAGACAAGGTGTACAAGGCATTTCAGATTTAATAGCAGTACCAGGTCTTGTAAATTTAGATTTTGCAGATGTTAAAACAATTATGTTAAATACAGGTATGGCTCATATGGGTATTGGTGTTGCATCTGGAGAAAATAGAGCAGAAGATGCTGCAAAACAAGCAATTCAAAGTCCTCTACTTGAAACTTCAATAGAAGGAGCAAGAGGAGTTATTATAAATATTACTGGTGGACCAGATTTAGGACTACATGAAGTAAATACTGCTGCTGAACTTGTACAACGCAGTGTAGACCCAGAAGCTAACATAATCTTTGGTGCAGTAATAGATGAAAATATGGGAGATGAAATTACAATTACAGTTATTGCAACAGGCTTTGAAGAAGAAGTACCAATCTCTACAATAGGTGTAGTAGATAAGGTAACAAAAGCTTGGGACAAGAAAATTAATTCAATCCCAACATCAACAGAAAGTACATCATCAAATTCGAATGATTTAGATATTCCTTCCTTTTTAAGAAAAAACAAAGGATTAGCAAAATAAGAAAATGACCTTATGCATGTAAATACATTTTATATGTTTATAGGTCGAAGAAAGCTGAAACTTTATTGTATAGAAACTTAAAAATTTTTATACAATAAAGACACTTGAATCTAAAAAGAGATAATCTTATTAAGAAAATAAGATTATCTCTTTTTAAAGTGTATAAAATTTTAAATTATATCAAAATCAAAAAATATATTTAAAATAGAGCAGATTTAAAAAACATATTCAAAATAAAACATATTCAAAATAAAGCATATTTAAAATAAAGCATATTTAAAATAAAGCATATTCAAAGTAAATTATATTTAAAATAAAGCATATTCAAAATAGAGTAGATTCAAAGTAAATCATATTTAAAATAAGTATATTCAAATTAAAAAATATATTCAAAGTGAAGCATACTAAAAATTTTAAATGTTTTTATAAAAATGCTTGTTATTATAAAATAGCACTTTCTAGTCCAAGTTTTATCATTTTGTCTAAAGAATTTTGCCTCTCTTCTGCAGTTACCATGCTATCATAATAATATGAATCTACAACTGTTAGCAAACAACTTGCGTTTTTATTTAATAGTTTTGCGTTATAAAAAAGAGAAAAGGCCTCCATCTCAGCTCCTACGATATTATATTCTTTTGGAATTCTTGAAAGCGTTTTTTTCATATCGGTCATGTATCTATCGAAAGCTTCTCCACACATAGTATTAGCTTGTACTAATGGAATAGACAATTTGCTAGCTGCTTTTTCAATTTTTTCATTTAATAATTTAGAAGAAGAAACATAGTGGCAATCCTCATTATTCATACTAAATGCATAATTGCTTTCTGTATAAGTATTATCTACTAAAACTAAATCAAATAAGTTTAAATCTTTAGTATAGCCTCCACAGGAACCTAGCCTAATAATATTGTCAACTTCATATTCTGTAAATAATTCATAAGAGTAAATTCCCATACTAGGAATTCCCATTCCGTGATGCCATTACTGTAATTTCCTTATCTTTATAAGTACCTGTATAGGCAAATATGTTACGTACAGAATTTACTAAAATAGGATTTTTTAAGTAGTTTTCAGCAATATATTTTGCACGAAGTGGATCACCAGGCATTAAAACTGTTTTTTTAATTTCATTTTTTTTAGCTTCTATATGTGGTGTCATATTAAACCTCCTAATATAAAAAATATAATACAGTAATTATATACTAAAAATTAAAAATAGTATAGCAAAAGTTTTAAAAATGTGGTATAATCAAATTTACGTTTGAAAAGGAGAAATATATGAAAATAGGATTTATATCACTTGGATGTAGTAAAAATTTAGTAGACACTGAAATGATGATAGGTTTATTTAAAAAACATGGTTTTGAAATAGTAAATAACCCTAAAGTAGCAGAAATTATTTTAATAAATACTTGCGGATTTATAAACTCTGCAAAAGAGGAAGCTATTAATACTATTTTAGAAATGTCAGAATACAAAAAGCAGAATTGTAAGTATATTATTGCAACTGGATGTCTTGTTAAAAGATATAAAGAAGAATTAAAAAAAGAAATTCCAGAAGTGGATTTATGGATAGGCTGTGATGACTATGATGAATTTTGGGAAGATATTAAAAAATTACTATCCAATAATGATAGTAAAAAAGATTTTCTAGATTACCAAAATAGAAATATAACAACAGGAAGTAAAACAGCTTATTTAAAAATAGCTGAAGGATGTAGTAATAATTGTACATATTGTGCAATTCCTATGATTAGAGGGGCATATATTAGTAGACCTAAAGAAGATATTATAAAAGAAGCAAAGGAACTTGCAAAAAATGGATTTGAAGAGCTAATAGTTATTGCACAAGATACTACAAAATATGGAATAGACCTTTATGGAAAACCAATGCTTGCCAATCTTTTAGAAGAAATTTCTAAAATTCAAGGTGTCCGTTGGATTAGATTTTTATATGCTTATCCAGAAACTATAACAGATGATTTAATAAAACTTGTAAAAGAAAATCCTAAAATTTGTAAATATTTCGATATTCCAATTCAGCACATTTCCAATTCTGTCCTAAAAAGAATGAATCGTAAAAGTGATGGCAAAAGTATTAAAAATGTTATAAAAACTATTAGAGATAGTATACCAGATGTTATTATAAGAAGTACAGTTATGGTTGGATTTCCTGGTGAAACCAATGAAGATTTTGAAGAATTAAAAGAATTTGTTAAAGAAGCAAAATTTGATAAACTAGGAGCATTTAAGTATTCAAAGGAGGATGGAACACCAGCATCAAAAATTAAAAACCAAGTTCATCCACAAACTAAAAAAAGAAGGTTTAGAGAAATAATGGAATTGCAACAAGAGATATCCAAAAATAATTTGAAAGACAAAATAGGAAAAACATATGAGGTTCTAGTAGAAGCAACATCGCTAGATGGTAAATACTATATCGCAAGGAGTTACATGGATGTACCAGATATGGATGGAGTTATATTTGTTTTAAAGGATAAAGCAAATTTAAAAAATGTAGGAGAATTTGCAATGTGTAAAATTACAAACGTAAAAGAATATGATTTAATAGGAAAGTTTATATAAGAGGAAAGAGGTATTTAAATTAAATGAAAACATTAGACTTAGGAAAAGAAAAAATAGGAAAATTATTATTAACATTTTCATTACCATGCGTTATTTCTTTAGTAGTAAACGCATTGTACAATATGGTAGATCAAATATTTATAGGATGGGGAGTAAATTATTTAGCTAATGGAGCAACAAATGTTATTTTCCCAATAGTAGTTATATGTATGTCATTTGCATTAATGTTTGGTGATGGAACATCAGCATATTTAAGTCTAAAATTAGGTGAAAACAAAAAAGAAGAAGCTGAAAAAGGAGTAGTAAATGGAATTTTAATATCTATAATTATATCAGTTATATTATGTGCAATTGTTTTAATATTTTTACCACAATTAGTAAATATATTTGGAGGAACAGATACTTTACGAGATTATTGCTTTGACTATGGTTATGTAATAGCATTAGGAATACCATTTTTAATGATAGGTGTAACTTTAAATTCTATTATTCGTGCAGATGGTTCGCCAAGATATGCGATGTTTTCTATGGTAATAGGTGCTGTTTTAAATATAATATTAGATCCAATTGCTATATTTGTATTTCATATGGGAGTAAGAGGAGCAGCTATTGCAACTGTAATTAGCCAAATTGTTACATTTGTAATTAATATATTATATATTAGAAAATTTAAGTCAATATCTGTAACAAGGGAAAACATTAAGCCATCTTTAAAATATATGACAAATGTAAGTATGCTTGGAATTTCATCATTTATTACACAAATGGCTATTGTATTCGTTATTACAACAGAAAACACTCTATATAATATATATGGAGGGGCAAGTAAATTTGGGGCAGACATACCAATTACAGTACATGGTATTGTAATGAAAATTAATATGATTTTAGTTAGTATAATAATAGGAATATCTTCAGGAAGTCAGCCAATTATTGGATATAACTATGGAGCAAAAAAATTCGATAGAGTAAAGAAAGCTTTAAAATATGTGCTTATAATAAGTACAGCAGTTTCAACTGTATCACTTATATTATTCCAAACTATACCAGAAGCACTAATTGGAATTTTTGGTTCAGGAGATGCAACATATAATGAATTTGCTTGTTTAGCGTTTAGAATATTTTTAATGCTAGCAATTTGTAACGGAATACAAATATCATCTGGTATCTTCTTCCAAGCAATTGGAAAGCCAACAAAATCTGCATTTATTACATTATCAAGACAAGTATTATTTTTTATACCTAGTGCAATAATATTATCAAGCAAATTTGGAGTAATGGGAGTCTTATATGCAGGACCAGTAGCTGATGCATTAGCATTTATAATCTCTTCTACCTTATTAATTTTAGAAACTAAAAAATTATCTTCAAAACCCAAAAAAGAAAAAGAAGAAATGCAAGAAGAAAATATAGATAAATTAGTGGAAATAGTTTAAAAAAGCGATACCTAAAAAAGTATCGCTTTTTTAAACTGTATTTACGTTAGTTTTTAACGAAAATTTTTGATAATAGGCCCAATCTTTGCAATGCCACATCGGTTAACACATTAAAAATATGATATAATAAAGCAATTAACCAGTCAACATAATGTAAAAACTATTGACGTATACGTATACATAATGTATAATGTAAACATAATTTTCATTTTATAATATTTATTAAAAAGGAGAGAATTATAGTGGGAAAAATTGAACTAGAAGATTTTTTTAATTTTGATTCTAAAGAGCCAATAAATAGATTAGCATATACAGAAGAAGACATGAAATATAAAGTAAAAATTATTGAAAAAATGCAAGAATTAGGTATGAAAATAAGTGTAGATAAAATAGGAAACATTTGTGGAACTATTTCATTTGGAAATAATCCTAAAAAAGTTCTTGCAATAGGTTCACATACGGATTCGGTTTACAACGGTGGACAATATGATGGACCTGTTGGTGTTATTACAGGTTTAAAAACCGTGGAAGCATTATTAAATAGTAAAAGTAAAGTTAATGGAATAGTAAAAGTAGTAATATATGCATGCGAAGAATCAAGCAGATTTGGTAATGCTTGTATAGGAAGTAAATATTTAAGTGGGAATATAAAAGAAGATGATTATCATAATATTGTAGACAAAAAAGAAGAAAAACAAGGAAATAGAATAACATTAGAAGAAGCAATTAAATTTGCTACTACATATTTAAAAAGTAATATACATGATATAGAATTCGTAGACAAAATTTTTGATACAGTTGACTATTCTTTAGAATCGCATATTGAACAATATGATATTTTACAAGAGAATTACATGAAAAACAAGCAAGATGTTATCGGAATAGTAAATACAATTGGGTCTGCAGTTAGAATTAAGTATGATGTTTTAGGAAAATCTGGACATACAGGATCTACACCAATGAAAGAAAGACAAAATGCTGTTGATGCTACTGCATTAATTGGAAAGAAGATAAGAAAACTTGGGAAAAAGTATGAAGAGGTTATGCTAGGAAGAGCAAGTCAAGTAGAAATTAATACGATTGGACATAACGGAAGTTTTAATCAAATACCAAACCATGCTGAAGGGTTGATAGATTTTAGACTTTTATTGCAAAATACTCCAGAAAATGTTTTAGCAGCATTTGAAGAAATAATTAAAAAAGTATCAAAAAAGACAAAAACTAACATTACTACAACAGTAATTTCTAAAGGGTCACCAGTAAATACATCAGCTATGTTAAATGAAAAAATTGCAGAAATATGCGAGAAAGATAAAATAAATTTTATGAAAATGCCATCATGGGCAGGTCAAGATACAGGATATATTCCAGCAAAAGAAAAAACAATGATATTTATTCCATCAGAAGGTGGAAGCCATAACCCAGATGAAACTACTAAAAAAGAATTCATAGAAGTAGCAAGTTCAATTTTTACAGATCTATCGAAAGATCTTTTATTAGAAAAATTTAGAGATAGTCAAGTTGTTAAAGTTTCTCCAAGTATAAGTATGTTGGATTATGGAACTGCTAGCACCAATAAAGAAATAGAAAAGTAAATATATAAAAAAGCAATACCTAAAAAAAGTGAAGTTGTCAACAGAAAGTAGACACTAAAAAAGTATTGCTTTTTTAATTGTATGGGAGCATTAATTTTAAGCTAATAATTTCTATAAATTTTCTTATATATTTTTAAGACAAAGAATAAACTTATGATAATTGAAATATTGTATTAAATTATTTTGATACTAACTTTTAGAAATTCTTTAAAATACTATTCACCTGATTCGAATAAATCTTCAGCTTTAATTTTAAGAACTTTACAAATACCCCATAATTCAAAATCTCGTACAGTTCTTTCATTATGTTCAATTTTAAAAATATCACTTTGATATAAAGTTATTCCAAGTAAACTAAGTTGGTTGCTTAATTTTTCTTGTGAAATATTTAAATTTTCTCTTATGTTTTTCAAATTTTTACTAACAATATTATATGAATCGTTATACTTATTAAACTTCATTTTTTCTCTTAGACAATATCTTTATAAAAAAAATAAACTTTTACATATTGATTTTATATATAATTTAGGTATAGAATAATAGAGTACAGTCTATTAAAGCAAGAGTATTGAAGGGAGGTAATTTAAATGAACAAATCAAATAATTTAGTAAATAAATATTTAAACAATGTTAAAAATTTATATAAAATGGAAAGTGCAAAGATATTTTTAACTACAATAATTACCTCTATAATAGTGCATTTTCAGTTATATGCGTTACAAGTAACAGGACCAGATACTTTAATAAATAGCATGTATCATAAGGCAGATATTTGGGAAGCAATGTTACTTAGATTCGGTTTAGATTTTATTCAAAGTATAAAGGGAAATATTGTTTCTCCAATTTTTGCAACATTATTTAGTAGCATTTTTTTAGGAGTAATAGTAGTTTTAACAATAGATATTTTAGAAATTAAAAATAAATATTTTAAATATCTTTTGGCAATCATGTTTGCGGTAGCACCTAATATATCTGCAACTTTAACATTATTTTATTGTTCAGATGCATATATATTGGGTATGCTTTTAGCTGTGTTATCTGTTTATTTAGTGAAAAAATATGAGAATAAAAAATATATAATTTTTGTAAGTGGTCTATTAGTAGCATTGGCAATGAGTATGTATCAAACTTATTTATCAGTAGCAATGGTATTATGTATTGCTACATTGATAATAGATATATTAAGTAAAAAGAATATAAAAGAAATAGGTATAAATATTTTTAAATATCTATTAATGGGAGTTATAGGAATAGTACTATATTATTTATTGGCACATTTAACTCTTATAATAAAAAAACTACCAATAAGCAATTATAGTGGGGTAAATGTAATAGGATTAGAAACCTTATATAACTTACCAAATTTATTACCAGAGGCATATACAAGCTTTTTTAACTATTATTTTACAGACAACATGATTCCAAATACTATATGGAATACTAATATATTGTATATAGTTATATTTATAAGCATTTTAGTTTCATTAGTATATTTATTAATAAAAAATAAATTATATAAAATGCCAATTAATTTTGCATTAGCAGTAATATTTATAGCTTTAGCACCTATATGCTTTGGAATAATAGAAATAATGGTACCAGATGTAGATATTCATATTCTAATGGCTTGTTCAATGATATTTGTTTTTCCTATATTTTTTAAAATATTAGAAATGCTACCAAAAGATAAAATATCTAAAATCTTACAATGTATTGTAATGTTAAGTACAGTAATAATTATTTGGAATTATACATGGCAAGATAATGCATCTTATTTAGCAATGAAAGCAATGCAGAATCAAACAGAGGAAACCTTACAAAGAATAGTAACAAGAATAGAAGAATTAGATGAATATAGAGAAGATATGCCTGTTTTATTTTTAGGTGGATTTAAAAATAATTCATATGTAAGTAGAAATAATACAGAAATAGAGGCAAAAAAACTATATGATAAAACATGGGGATTTATATCTGATGAACCAACAGTATGGTGGGGAAACTTGGATAGTTGGAGAAAAATGTTATATGAATATTGTGGTGTAAATATGAAGTTAGTAAGTGAATGGGATAGTTTTGATATATTTGAAACAGATGAGTATAAGAATATGAAATATTATCCAGATAAAGATAGTATAAAGATAATAAATAATACGGTAGTTGTTAAAATAAGTGATTAAATTCCAAAAACTTGAAAATGTTATGTAAATGTGATATAATAATATTAGATGGGGAGAGTCCCATGTTGAATATATAATAAATACTTAACATAAGGAGGAAAGCAACATGAAAAAAGTATTTCCTAAGGATACGTCTGCAAAAGACATAATATCTGCAATGGTCAAAAATGACCATCAATGGTATTTTATCAACGAATCGCTCGAGGAGCGGTTTGCCAAAGAACTCGATGGAGTTCAAAACCAGACAGTAATTAAAAACTGCTGGAATGGCTGGGGCCTCTTGATAGAGGCAAAGGTTGACGGAAAAAGGTACACCTGCTCCGGAAACCCTGAACAGGTAATTTTCTGCGAGATAGCCTAATATCCTAAGGAAAAAAGCGGGAGCAAGTGTGCAATATGCATACTGCTCCGCTTTTTTTATTGTATAGCAAAAATCGAAGATTTTTGCTATACAATAAGGTTAAGTTACCTTGGGCTGTAAGGATGCAAAACATCCTGTATATGT